>DATJIA010000424.1:0-3425 GCA_035493675.1 Kofleriaceae bacterium
CGCATTCTCCTTGCGGAGGCGCAACAGCTCGTCGCGATCGCCGTACCCGACGGCCTCTGGCT
This sequence comes from Kofleriaceae bacterium, assembly GCA_035493675.1. Lineage (GTDB taxonomy): Bacteria > Myxococcota_A > Polyangia > Haliangiales > Haliangiaceae > JAIOQA01. The sequence goes on from DATJIA010000424.1 coordinate 63, forward strand.
GCGCGTCGTCCTTCATCACCCACGCGCGCAACACGCTCACACCGATGCCGAGCTCGCGCGCCACGTCGCTCAGCCCGCGCCCGCTGCTGCGGAATAGGTTCACGGCTTCTCGCTTGAAGCTCGGGTCAAACTTGCGTCGTCTCTTCATCAGGACACCTCATTCTGGCCTCTCGGCGCAGGTCGGTGTCCACGGAATCAGGGCAAGCCCAGACCACGATCTCGATCGCTAGCGGGAGCCGATGTGCAGCGTGTTGCCGTCGGGATCCTTGAAGATCACCGACGTGCCCCACGGCTCCTTCTTCGGCGGCGCGACGAACTCGACGCCGCGCGACGAGAGCGTCTGGTAGGTCGCGTCGACGTCGTCGGACCAGAGCGAGAACGGCGCGAACGTGCCGATGCGATCCTCGTGGCCCGGGGGCGTGAACAGCACGAGCCGCGTGTCGGCGCCCGGGATGCGCAGCTCGATCCAGCGCTGGCCGGCGGGGCCGGCTTCTTGATCGGTCGCGACCACGAAGCCGAGCTTCTCCGTGTAGAACGCGAGCGCGCGCCGCTGATCGCGCACGGGGAGGTTCACGAACTTGATGCCCTTGATCATGGCGTCACCCTACGCGCGCCCCCGCGCGCCGCGCCAGCTGGGCCCGGTCGATGGCGCGCAGCCGTTGCTATAGCTCTCAGTGCTATAGTGAATCATGGAGCGCGTCAGCGTGGATGGCTACGTGGTCGATACGCTGATGCCCGATCTCGTCGGCCACGATCGCCGTCCGTCGGCGTTCCTCGTCTACCTCTACCTGTGGCGCAGGACCGGCGGCGCCGCGCGCGCGACCGCCGCGAGCTACCGCATGCTCGCCGAGGGCACCGGCCTGTCGAAGCGCGCGGTGCAGGCGGCGACGCGCACGCTCGCGCGCCGGCAGCTCGTGACGATCGTGCGCAAGACGCCGACCGCGACGCCGATCTTCACGCTGCGCTGCCACTGGCGATCACGGGCGTAGATGGCCGCGTCCGCTCGAGAAGCGGAAGCGGCTGTCGTCGCCGTGCTCGGTCGACGATCGCAGCTCCGCGTAGCCGTGCGGCGCGCGGAAGTCGTCGAGCTCGACGTCGGCGTCGAACGTCGCCGGTAGCTGCGATCCGTCGGGCAGCTCGGGGAACGCGACCGAGGTCGCGTCGGGCGCGGCGTAGAGCGTCCACTGCCGCGTGATCCCCGCGGCGTCGACCCACTCCAAGATCACGCGCACGCCGTCGGCGTCGTGCGGCGCGCGCGAATACGACCACGACACCGCGCGCGCGTCGCGATCGATCGCGACGCCGGCGATCCACGGCAGCAGCTCGGTCGGCACGTCGACGTGCACGCTCGACGCGACCGGGAGGATCGCGCGCCACGCGTCGAGCTGATCGTAGCCGTCGGCCCACAGCTCGGCGACGACCGTCATCGACAAGCCGCCGAAGCTCGCGGTCGGGACTTGCACCGACGCGTGCGATCCGGTCGTGCTCGCGATCGTGTACTGGAAGCCGTACGCGGCCGGGCGATTCGCCGCCGAGCTCTCGGCGCGGAGCAGGTGCATCTCGACCGGCGTCGCCGGCAGGCCGTCGAAGTCGGCGGTGAACGTGTCGATCGGATGCCAATCGGACGGCAAGGTCAGCGTGCCGCCCGCGAGCGTCTGGCCGGGCGCGGCGGTGTACGCGATCGGCGCGCCCGCGCCGTCGTTGGCGACCGCGAGCACGTCGTGCACGCCGCCGCCCGCGTACATCTCGACCGACGGCTGCGCGGCGTCGAAGTGGATCTCCTCGCCGTTGCCGAACGTGTAGCTCGCGGCGTCGCTGCGCGGCGCGACCGCGATCGTCGTCGGCGCGGTCGGCGCCTGCGCGGGGCAGGGGAAGCAGATCAGGTCGCCGGGCTCGATCCCCGTGAACGTCATCGCGTAGAGCGAGGTCGCCGACGTGACCGTCACGCTCGCCGGCGGCGTCACGCGGAACGTGATCGTCCCGTGCGCGTCCGCGCTGATCGATCGCACGCCGTCGTAGTCCGAGACCGCGAGGCCGAGGCCGATCGGGATGTCGTCGAACGAGACGATCGCCGTCACGTCGCCGGGCGTGCCCGGCTGACCCTTCGGCGCGACGCAGCTCGCGCAGCCCGCGCAGATCGACAACGCCACCCATCGCATGCGCAAACGCTACCGCGATCGCGCTGCCACGCGCCGTGAGCTAATCCGCAACGATCAGCGGCACGCGCAACGACAAGCCGGTCGCGGCGACGTGCGCGGTCGTCGCGTTCGGCTCCTGCCGCACGCCCGCCTCGGCCCACGCGCCGAGCGCGAGCACGCCGCACACGCCGAGACCGCGGTCGCTGTAGAAGCCGCCGGTCCAGACCTCGCTGCTCACGCGGAGCACCGCGCCGTAGTTCGTGCGGTCGTCGCCGGGGAACATCTCGAGCCGCGGCGACAGCCACGTGCGCCAGTGCTCGCCGCCGGCCAAGAGCCCCGAGCCCTCGACGTACCAACCGTTGGTCCACCGATGATCGGTGACCGCGCCGGGCGTCGTCGAGCCGCCGGTCGACGTCAGCGGCTGCGCCTCGACGATCTCGCCCGGCTTGTCGCCGGTGCCGATGTTGATCCAGCCGATGCCGAGATCGAACGGCATCTCCTTCGGGTAGATCGTCGCGAGGTTGATGCCGAGCATCGTCTCGCCGCCGTCGCGCACGTCGCCGGGCACGGACTCGCGCACGGCGCCGAAGTCGAGCTTGATCGGCGGGATCGCGGCGCCCTGGCCCGCGTGCGCGACCGACCCCAGACCCAAGACGATCGCGATCGTTCCCAGCCTCATCGCGCGCGTGTTCTGCAAGCGGTATTCCGCGCGCGATCGCGCGCAACCCCGCGACCGACCGCCGCCGGCGCGCGCGGAGTGTGGCGAAGCGTCGACAGGTCCGTCAGGTCGTGCGGCGTACCGACGTCGCGCAGTCGGGGCAGATGCCGTGCGTGAAGCGCAGGTCGGTGTGCGCGGCCAGGTAGTCCTCGACCTTCTGCCAGTAGTCGCCGTCGGCCCGCACCCGCTTGCACCAGCCGCAGACCGGCAGCACGAGAAAGGGGGCGCAGTTCGTCCTCAGGGCGGCTGACATCTGTGGGCACGGGTTGGCACGCCCTGGCATGGCCCCCACCGTCAGCAAACGGCGAGCGAGACCCCCCGGCAGGGCAGCCCGCCGTCAGCAAACGGCCGTGCGGCTGCTCCTGCCGCCGTCAGCAAACGGCTCATCCCACGTGCCAGGCCGTGCCGGCACCGTCGCCAAACGGCGGTTTGGGGCGCTTGTGACACCGTCAGCAAACGGAGATCCCCGCCGCACGCCGTCAGCAAGCGGGGCCGACAGCAGGCCCC
>DATJIA010000425.1:0-10579 GCA_035493675.1 Kofleriaceae bacterium
AACCCGAACGAGGCGCGCGTGCTGCAGTTCTTCGGCCGCTACGTCGGCACCACGCGCGACGAAGGCCTGCGCTGGGCGAACCCGTTCTACTCGAAGCGCACGATCTCGCTGCGCGCGCGCAACTTCGAGACGCAGAAGATCAAGGTCAACGACGTCGAGGGCAACCCGATCGAGATCGGCGCGATCGTCACCTGGCGCGTCGTCGACAGCGCGCAGGCGTGCTTCGACGTGCAGGACTACGGCTCGTTCGTCACCGTCCAGGCCGAGGCCGCGGTGCGCAACCTCGCCACCCATCACCCGTACGACACGCACGACGACAAGCTGATCTCGCTGCGCGGCCACACCGACACGATCGCGACCCAACTCGAGAAGGAGATCCAGGAGCGCATCGGCAAGGCCGGCGTCGAGGTGATCGAGGCGCGCATCGCGCACCTCGCGTACGCGCCCGAGATCGCACAGGCGATGCTGCAGCGCCAGCAGGCGGGCGCGATCATCGCGGCGCGCACGCGCATCGTCGAGGGCGCGGTCGGCATGGTCGAGATGGCGCTCAAGCGCCTCGCCGAGGCGAACGTGGTCGAGCTCGATCCCGAGCGCAAGGCCGCGATGGTGTCGAACCTGCTCGTCGTCCTCTGCGGCGAGCGCGGCGCGCAGCCGGTGCTCAACGCGGGCACGCTCTACTCCTGAGCGAGGGCGTCGTGGCGGAGCGCAAGCCGTTCCTGTTGAGGATCGATCCCGCGGTGCTCGAAGCGCTGCAGCGCTGGGCCGCGGACGATCTGCGCTCGCTCAACGGGCAGATCGAGTTCGTCCTGCGCGACGCGCTCGCGAAAGCGGGCCGCGCGCCCAAGAGCGAGAACGAGCTCGCCGCCGCGCGCCGCAAGACGCGCGGCTGATCGTCACTGCTCGAAGCAGTAGAGGTGCGCTTGCGTCGAGCGACAGGGCGCCGACGACTCCTGCGTCCAGTAGTTGCCCAGGCCGATCGAATCGCCGAGCGTGCCCGTGACCTGGTCGTCTTGCGTCTGCCACTCGCCGCAGTCCTCGAGGACCTGACCGCCGACGCGCGTGCCCGTCCACACCGGCACGCCCTGCAACGCGACGCCGTGCTCGTTGACGTCGATCTGCGCGAGCGGCGTGTTGAGCAGGTTCGCCTTGTTGTTGAAGACGACCGTCTCCGTCCCGATCAGGTACCAAGGACCGACGTCCTTGATCCGATCGGCCGCGAGCTGCGCCGCATGCGACGTCGGCGACGACGTGCCGTACGACGAGATCCACGCCTTCCACGTGCCGCCGAGCCCGGCGCCGACCGCCGCGTTCGAGCACAGGACATCCGCCTGATCGGGACCGAACGAGCTCGGCCAATCGCCCGACTGGATCCAGAAGTCGCCCGTCCACGCGGCGTCGGTGACGAACACGTGCTTGTGGTTCCCACCGACGCTTCCATCCGGCCCACCGAGCACCGGCTCGTGCGAACGGCCGCCGCACGCGGCCACGATCAAGATCACCCCGACGAAACGCATGCGGCCCGATACCACCGATGACCCGACCTTTGCCTGGCACAATCCGGCACGCCGAGTGCCCGAACGATTGGCGCTGGCGGCACCTGTCCTCGCCAGGTGTTGGCTCAGGCGTACCGGCGCGCGGCGTGCGCGCACGGGTCGGACCCGCGCGAGTAAGTACCACCACCGGTCGTGGGAGCACGACGGGTGGGTGATACGTCGGCGGTGGCTTGCGGAGTCGGGAGGCGGCGCGATCCGAGCGCGGGGCCGAGCCCGTGCGCGCACTTGCCAGCGCCGGGTTCGCGCTCTCCTCGGACCCACTGCGAGGGATCCGATCCGATCCGGTCCGATCCGGTCCGAAAACGACGAGAGGCGCCTCGCGGCGCCCCTCGCTCCCCATCCGTGATCGACTAGTCGATCACTTCCCGCTGTCGATGCGCATCCCGTAGAACGAGCGGTGCGCGTAGAACAGCGAGACGAGGAACGCCGCGCCGCTGATCGCGTACATCACGGCCTCGTTGCCGTGCGACTTGAGCTCGAGCGCGAGACCGACCGCCAAGACGCCGAACAGCGTCGTGAACTTGATCACCGGGTTGAGCGCGACCGACGACGTGTCCTTGAACGGATCACCGACGGTGTCACCGACGACCGTGGCCGCGTGGAGCTCGGTGCCCTTCGCCTTCAGCTCGACCTCGACGACCTTCTTGGCGTTGTCCCAAGAGCCGCCGGCGTTCGCCATGAAGATCGCCTGATACAGACCGAACAGCGCGATCGAGATCAGGTAGCCGATGAAGAAGTACGGCTCGAGGCACGCGAACGCGAGCGTCGAGAAGAAGACGACCATGAAGATGTTGAACATGCCCTTCTGCGCGTACTCCGTGCAGATCTGGACGACCTTCTTCGAGTCCTCGATCGAGGCCTTCTCGGCCGTGCCGTCGAGCTTGATGTTCGCCTTGATGTACTCGACCGCGCGGTAGGCGCCGGTCGAGACCGCCTGCGTCGACGCGCCGGTGAACCAGTAGACGACCGCGCCGCCGGTGACGAGACCGAGCAGGAACGGCGGGTGGAGCATCGACAGGTTGCCGATCAGCTCGGGCTGGAGGCCCTGCGTCACGAGCACGACGAGCGCGAAGATCATCGTGGTCGCACCGACCACGGCGGTTCCGATGAGCACCGGCTTGGCGGTCGCCTTGAACGTGTTGCCGGCGCCGTCGTTCTCCTCGAGGAAGTGCTTGGCCTTCTCGAAGTTGGGCTTGAACCCGAAGTCCTTCTCGAGCTCCGCGTCGATGCCTTCGCGGCCTTCGATCACCGACAGCTCGTAGACCGACTGCGCGTTGTCCGTCACCGGACCGTACGAGTCGACCGCGATCGTCACCGGGCCCATGCCGAGGAAGCCGAAGGCGACCAGGCCGAACGCGAAGACCGCGGCGGCCGCGTGCGCCGCGAACGGCGTCATCTTGAAGGCGTCGCCGGCGGCGGCGTTCAAGTCGAAGATGTAGTCGAACAGGCCCGACGTGGTCGACACGCCGTACGCGATGCCCATGAGGCCCGCGATGATGAGACCCATCCAGTACGCCGAGAAGTTACCCGCGGTGAGACCCGACAGGATGTTGAGCGACGCGCCGCCCTGCTTCGAGGCGGTGACGACTTCCTTCACGTGACCGGAGTTGGTCGACGTGAAGACCTTCACGGCCTCCGGGATGATCGCGCCGGCGAGCGTGCCGCACGAGATGATCGTGGAGAGCTTCCACCACAGGCCGTTCTGCAACCACGACTCCCCCGAGCCGAGCAGGAAGTACGACACCGCGTAGGTGAGGCCGATCGAGACGATCGACGTCAGCCACACGAGCGCCGTCAGCGGGTGCTCGAAGTTCATCTTGTCGGCGTTCTTGTACTTCGCGCGGACGAACGTCTCGTTGATGAAGTAGCTGCCGACCGACGCGACGATCATGACGATGCGGAGCGCGAAGATCCAGACGAGCAGGACCGTCTGCAGCTTGGCCGACACGCCGAACGACGGCAGCGCGACCAGGATGAAGGTGATCAGCGCGACGCCGGTGACGCCGTAGGTCTCGAAGCCGTCGGCGGTGGGGCCGACCGAGTCACCCGCGTTGTCGCCGGTGCAGTCCGCGATGACGCCGGGGTTACGCGCGTCGTCTTCCTTGATGTTGAAGACGATCTTCATGAGGTCCGAGCCGATGTCGGCGATCTTGGTGAAGATGCCGCCCGCGATGCGGAGCGCCGCGGCGCCGAGCGACTCACCGACCGCGAAGCCGATGAACGACGGGCCCGCGTAGTCGCCGGGGAGGAACAGCATGATCGCGAGCATCAGGAACAGCTCGATCGAGATCAGCAGCGTGCCGATCGACATGCCGGCCTGGAGCGGGATCGAGTAGGTCGGGTACGGCTTGCCGCGCAAGGACGCGAACGCGGTGCGCGAGTTCGCGAACGTGTTGATGCGGATGCCGAAGAAGGCGACCAGCGCCGAGCCGAGGATGCCGACCACGCTGAAGCCCGCGATCACCGCGACCTTCGCGGCCGGCACCTTCTCGAGGACACCGAAGTACACGACGATGATCGTCGCGATGAACACCCACAGGATGCCGATGAACTTGGCCTGGGTGCGGAGGTACGTCTTGCACGTCTCGTAGATCAGCTCCGAGATCTCGCGCATCGACTTGTGCACGGGCATGTTCTTCAGGCGGTTGAAGGTCACCATGCCGAAGACGAGCCCGAGCGCGCAGACGGCGAGGCCGATCGCGAGCAGGGTCCAGCCGGTGATGCCGTGGAAGGTCACCAGCGAGAAGTCAGGAAGCCGTAGCTCGGCTTCGCTGTGTGGCCGCGCCGCCTCAGCGACGGCTGCGGGCGCGACGTCCGCCAGGGCGGAAGTCAACGCGGTAAGCACGGAGAACATGGACGTCACCTCGTTCGATGGGGGACCGCTTTATAAGGAAGGGGGGCGACGCTGTAAAGGCCCCGTTCGCTCCCAAGTGCCCCGATCTGCACCACTCCCGTCGAACCGGGCTCGCATCGCGGGCGCAACCATATATAAGGAGGCGATGCGACGCCCCGAGATCCTCGCTCCCGCCGGAGACGAGGCCGCCTTGGCGGCGGCGTTGGCGGCCGGGGCGGACGCCGTCTATTTCGGGTTGGACGAGGGGTTCAACGCGCGGGCGCGGGCGCGGAACTTCTCGCTCGAGGGGCTGCCGGAGACGGTCGCGCGGATCCACCGCGCCGGCGCGCGGGCGTTCGTCGCGATGAACACGCTCGTGTTCGAGACCGAGCTCGCGGTGGTGCAGGAGCTGGTGGCGCGGGTCGCGGCGGCGGGCGCCGACGCGATCATCGTGCAGGATCCGGCGCTCGCGTTGATCGCGCGCGCGGTGTGCCCTGCGCTCGAGGTCCATGCATCGACGCAGATGACCGTGAGCTCCGGCGAGGCGGCGGAGCTCGTGCGCGCGCTCGGGGTCACGCGCGTGGTCGTGCCGCGCGAGCTGTCGGTCGAGGAGATCCGCGCGTACCACGCGGCGACGTCGCTCGAGCTCGAGGTGTTCGTGCACGGCGCCCTGTGCGTATCGTGGAGCGGGCAGTGTTTGACGAGTGAATCGTGGGGCGGGAGATCGGCGAATCGCGGGCAGTGCGCGCAGTCGTGTCGCCTCCCCTACGATCTGATCGTCGACGGCGCGGCGCGCGACTTGGGAGATGTTCGGTATCTGCTCTCGCCGAAGGATCTGGCCGGCGCGGAGGCGGTGCCGGCGCTCGCGGAGATCGGCGTGGCGTCGCTCAAGATCGAGGGGCGGCAGAAGGCGAGCGACTACGTCGCGAGCGCGGTCGCCGGCTATCGGCGCTGGCTCGACGGCGGCGATCGCGCGCAGCTCGCGCGCGACCTCGCCGTGATGGAGGCGAGCTACAGCCGCGGGTTCTCGCCCGGCTTCCTGGGCGGGATCGATCATCAGGAGCTGGTGCCGGGGCGGTTCCCGAAGCATCGCGGCGTGTATCTCGGGCGGGTCGCGTGGGTGCGCGGCGACGAGGTCATGGTGCGCGGTTCGTCTTCCGGGTTGGAACCCGTCGCGGGCGCGGGCGTCGTGTTCGATCAGGGCCGTCCGGAAGGTGACGAGCCCGGCGGGCCGATCTTCGCCGTGATGCGCGACCCGGGACGTGACGACGGGTGGATCTTCCGGTTCGGGCGGCCGGGGCCGGATCTCGCGCAGGTCGCCGTCGGCGATCGCGTGTGGATGAGCGGCTCGCCCGAGGCGAAGCGCGCGGCGGAGCGCGACGCTTCGGCGGAGGTCACGGGCCGGATCGCGATCGCGATGCGCGTGCGCGGATCGGCCGGCGCGGCGCTCGAGGTCGAGGCGCACGTGATCGATCGCCCGGCGATCGGCGCGAGCGTGAAGAGCGAAGCGTCGCTCGCGCCCGCGCGCGGCGCGGGGATCGATCGCGCGCTCGTCGAAGACAAGCTCGGCGCGCTCGGCGGCACGCCGTTCACGCTGCGCGATCTCGACACGTCCGAGCTCGCGAGCGGGCTCCACCTCCCGGTCTCGCAGCTGAAGGAGCTGCGGCGCGCGCTCGCGTCGGCGCTCGACGCCGCGCTCGTGCGGGTCGATCGAACGATCGGCGACGCGCGGGTGTCGCGGCCGCCGGTCGCCGAAGATCTCGGCGCGCCGTACGTCGTGCCGCTGTGCCGCACCGACGCACAGCTCGACGCCGCGCTCGAGCTCGGCTGCCCCGAGATCGAGCTCGACTGGATGGAGCTGGTCGGCCTCGCGAAGGCGACCGCGCGCGCGAAGGCGGCCGGCGCGAAGGTCGTGCTCGCCACCGTGCGCGTCACCAAGCCGGGCGAGGACAAGATCGATCAACACCTCGCGAAGCTCGCGCCCGACGGCGTGCTCGTGCGCAGCTGGGCGTCGCTGGCGTACTTCCGCGACAAGAAGATCACGATGCACGGCGACTTCTCGCTCAACGTCGCCAATTCGATCACGGCCGCGTGGGCGCTCGACCTCGGCCTCGCGACCGTCACCGCGTCGCACGATCTCGATCGGACGCAGCTCGCCGCGCTGCTCGCCGCCGCCCCGCGCGGGCGCGTCGCGATCACCGCGCACCACCACATCCCGACCTTCCACACCGAGCACTGCGTCTACGCGCACCTGCTCTCGGAGGGCCGCGACTTCCGCACCTGCGGCCGTCCGTGCGAGCAGCACGAGGTCGCGCTGCGCGATCGCACCGGCCTGCCGCACCCGGTCGTCGTCGACGTCGGCTGCCGCAACACCGTCTTCAACGCGCAGGCGCAGTCCGCGCCGGGCCTCGTGCCCTCGCTCACCGCGGCGGGCGTGCGCCGCCTGCGCGTCGAGCTGGTCCGCGAATCGCGCGCCGAGGCGCGCGCGGTGATCGAGGCGTGGCAGGGCCTGATCGCCGGACGCGTCGCTCCCGCCGACGTGCTCGCCCGCGTGCGCGCGCACGAGCAGTTCGGCGTCACGCGCGGCACGATGAAGACGCTCACGGTGATCCGCTAGCCCGCGCCGTTCGTAGCGGGATCGAGGGGCCATCGCGGCGCCTCGGGAGGTCACGTGAGGATCACGCGTGAAGACCTCGCGGTCTCGCTCGCCCTGGTCGCGCTCGGCATCGCGGACGACGAAGAGGCCGCCCTCGTCGAGGACGTCTGCGGCCGCAGCCCGACCGCGGCCCGCCTCCGCTCCGAGCTGACCGACGTCGCCGCCAGCCTGCCGCTCGCCCTGCCCCGCGCCCGGCCGCCGCCGTACGACGGTGCCTGAGCCTGCCGAATCGACCCGCCGCCGTCGGGCATCATAGGTCGATGCGCTCCCGTCGCACGATCGCCCTCGCCGCGCTCGCGTTCGCCTTCGGTCTCGCGTGGGCGTGGCAGCGCGGCGCACCGCTGATCGTGCACCGCGTCGCGTCGGTCGGCGCCGACCCGCTGGCGGCGCGCGGCGGCGTGGTGATGGATCTCTCGTTCGACGCGAAGGGCGAGCTGCGCGAGCGCGCGCTCGCGATCCTCGCGCATCGCTTCGGCAAGCTTGCCGACGAGAGCCACATCGACGTCGACGGCCGCGGCGCGCGCGTGGCGTTGATCGGCGCTGATCCCGATCGCGCGCTCGCGCTCCGACGCGCGGCGACGCTGGGCGGCGTCCTCGAGATGCGAATCGTGGTCGAGCGGGGGCCGCTGATCGACGCGATCGCGCGGCTCGACCTCCCGCCGGCGGTCGAGCGCGCCGTCGACACCTGGCCCGTCGAGGATTCGGACGGGCGTCACCGCATGCCCTATCTCTCTTCGCGCGATCGCGCGGCGCTCGATCGCGTGATCGCGTCGCTGCCGGTCGATCGCGACTCGGCGATCGCGGTCGAGCTCGTCACCCCCGACGTCCACGCGAAGGATCCGCGGCCCTACTGGCGCACGTACGTCGTCCAGCGCAGCGCGTGGCAGGTCAACGGATCGATCGTCGACGCCGTGACGCAGTGGGATCCGAACACCAACAAGCCCTACGTCGCGGTGACGTTCGACGACGCCGGCGCGCAGCGGTTCGGCCAGATCACGAGCATGAACGTCGGCTACAAGCTGACGATCGAGATCGACGGCGAGGTGATGAGCGCGCCGATCATCAACGGCCCGATCCGCGGCGGCAGCGTGCAGATCACGATGAGCGGCAACGACGCGGCCCAACAGGAAGACGAAGCGGACGCGCTGACGTCGGCGCTGGCCGCGAGCGCCGCGATCCCGTTCCGGATCGACGCCGAGATCACGCGCACCGCGCATGCGGATCCGGTGCGCGCGTGGCTCGCGCGCGTGCTCACCGGGCTCGGCGCCGCGCTGCTCGTCCTCGCGATCGCGTGGCCGCTGTCACGCTGGCCGTCGCTGCGCGCGGCGCCGATCTCGAGCGGACGCGCCGGCGCGTGGAACCTCGGCGCGCTGGCGCCGCGCGTGCTCGTGACGATCGCCGTGCCCGGGGTGATGTACGCCCTGCGCGACGTCGCCGTCCCCGGCGTGAACGGCGAGGTCCTCGCGGAGCTGCGCCCGTTCGGCGCGGCGCCCCAGCTTGTCTCGCTCCTCGGGATCGGGGTCGCGCCGATCGTGCTCGCGTACGTCATCGGCGCGATGGTCGGCCGCTTCGCGCCGCGCCAGCGCCTGCCGCTGACGATCATGCTCGCCGCGGCGCTCGCGCTGATCGCGGGCTGGATCCGCGCGCAGTACGTCGGTGCGATCGCGGATCCGGATCCGCTCGTCGCCGCCGGCGATCGCTGGCAGGTCGCGATCGAGCTCGCCGGCGGGGTCGCCCTCTACGCGATCGGCGCCGCGTTGATCGATCGCTGGGGGCTCGGCCGCGGCTTCGCGATCATGATCGCGGTCGACCTGCTCGCGCACGCATCGAGGACGCCGCCGAGCGTGTGGCTCACCGCGCTGCCGGTCGCGGTGATCGTGCTCGTCGCGGCGCGCACGCGGATCGAGCGCGTGCGCTTGCCGAGCGGCGGCTTCATCGCGGGCGCGGCGGTGCCCCTGGTCCTCGCGCTCTGTTGGTGGCCGGTGCAGACGGCGTGGCCGCGGTTCGCCTTCCAGACGTTCGCGACGCTGCAGCGCCCATCGATCGCGATCGCGATCGCCGTCGGACTCCTGGCGCCGCTGGCGTGGCTCGGCACGCGTGCGCTCCGCGGACGCGATCGCATCGTCGCGATCGCGCTGGATCTCGCGATCGTGCTCGCGGTGGTCGGCTGGCCGGCGCTGCTGCACACGAGCTGGCTGCCCGCGATCGAGATGACGATCGTCGCCGCCGTGGCGCTCGACGTCCTCGCCGAGGCGCGGGCTCGATCGCGCGGCGCGTGGACCGTGATCGCCGAGACCGACGACCCCGCCGTCGCCGACCAGCTCCTCGATGACCAGGGCGCACCGCGCGTCGCCCGCGGGCTGCACACGCGGGCGATCCTGCGTGGCGCCTTCCCGATGATCGCGATCGACGTGCTCGAGTCGCGGGATCCCGGTCACGAGGACGGCCGACTGCCGCCGGCGCGCTTGCTGGAATGATCCGCCCCGCGCGGATGTATGTTCCGCGCATGCAGGTCTTCCGGTCGCCGCGCGCGATCGTCGCGGCGATGGCGGCGGCGGTGATGGCGTACGCGTACGTCGCGGTGCGCGGCGCGCCGGCGGGGATCGGCTGGCTGGCGGCGCTCGGCGAGAGCGAGCTCGACGCGCGCGGCGGCATCGTGATCGACGTGAAGCTGTCGGATCCGCGCGCGGCGGACGAGACCGCGCGCGCGATCACGTCGCGGCTCGAGGCGCAGGGCGCGTCGGTCGCGATCGATCGCACCGCCACCGATCACCTGCGCGTGACCGCGACGGGCGTCTTGCCGGAGCGCGCCGACGCGATCGCGCGCACCGCCGGCATGCGCGGGCAGCTCGCGCTGCGGCCCGCGCGCGATCACGGCCCCGCGCTCGACGCGCTGGCGGCGGTGCGCGCGCCCGGCGTCGCGAACGATCAGGACACGTGGAGCGCCGAGGACGGCACGTGGCACACCGTGCCGTTCCTGTCCGCCGACGATCGCGCGCGCCTCATGATCGCGATCGCGAAGATCGACGCGTCGCCCGACGAGATCCTGATCGAGACCGTGCAGCCCGGCGGCGACACCGCGCGCGGGGTCCGCTTCCGCACGTACGTGGTCGCGCCCGAGGTGATCGTCGGCAACCAGGACATCGAGAGCGCCGACGCCGGCGCCGATCCGTACAACGAGCGGCCGGTCGTGAATCTGTCGTTCGGCCGCGCCGCGGCGCAGCGCTTCGGCGATTGGACCGCGGCGCACGTCGGCGAGAAGCTCGCGATCGTCGTCGACGGCGAGGTCACGTCGGCGCCGATCATCAACAGCGCGATCCGCGGCGGGCGCGCCGTGATCACGATGGGCAGCGGCGGGTCGTCGCGCGATCAGTGGGATCAGGCGCGCGAGCTCGCGAACGCGCTCACCGCCGGCTACACGTTCCCCGCGCCGGTGACGGCGAAGGTGATCGACACGCGCACGGCGTCGATCGCGCGCGCGCACCTCGCGCGCTTCTTGGCCGCGATCGCGGCCGCGATCCTCGCGCTCGCGATCGC
>DATJIA010000426.1:0-8382 GCA_035493675.1 Kofleriaceae bacterium
CCCCAGTACGCGTTGGCGAATGGTCCCAGCTGGCCGCGGTCGACGAAGCCTTTCAGGCGAGCTTTGACGTCGCCGAAGTAGGTCGCGCTCGCGTTGTGCCAGTCCGACAGGGACTGTGCCAGCTGGGCGGTCTCCGACGGATCCGCCGAGAGCGCGGACACGACGTCGACCCAATCGAGCGCGTGCAGGTGATAGAAATGCACCACGTGGTCCTGCACGCACTGGGACGCGATGATCAGGTTGCGGAGCAGGCGCGCGTTGGGCGGCGGCACCGCGCCGATCGCGTCCTCGACGGCGCGGATCGACGCGATCGCGTGCACGGTCGTGCACACGCCGCAGATGCGCTGCGTGAACGCCCACGCGTCGCGCGGATCGCGGCCCTCGAGGATCAGCTCGATGCCGCGGAACATCGTCGACGAGCTCCACGCCTGCTTGACGCGGCCGTCTTCGATCTCGGCCTCGATGCGCAGGTGGCCTTCGATGCGGGTGACGGGATCGACGACGACGTGGGTCATGGCTCGTCTTCCTTCTTCGGCTCGGCTACCGCTGCCGCTTCCGCCTTCTCCTCGCGCCGGCGATCTCGCGCGCGCTTCGTGATCTGCACGAGCGAGTGCGCCGTGAACGCGGCGGCGACCGTCGCGACGCCGGCGAGGCCGATCTTGTCGATGTCGGCGGCCGCGCCGAAGCCGGGCACGCCGGTGAGGTGCGAGTAGAACGGCGTCATGCGATCCCAGAACTCGGGCTCGGTGCAGCCGATGCACGGGTGACCGCACCCGATCGGCCAGTTCGTGCCCTCGTTCCAGCGCACGACCGGGCAGTTGTGGAACGTGACGGGGCCCTTGCAGCCCATCTTGTACAGACAGAAGCCGAGCTTGTGGCCTTCGTCGCCCCAGCGCTCGACGTACTGGCCGCTGTCGAAGTGCGCGCGGCGTTCGCAGTTGTCGTGGATCGCCTTGCCGTACGCGAACAGCGGACGGCCGAGCCGATCGAGCGCGGGCCAGCGGTTGTACGTGAGCCAGAACGCGAGCACCGCGGTGAGGTTCTCGACGTTGACCGGGCACGCGGGCAGGTTGATCAGCGTCTTGATCGACGGCACGGCGTCGCCGACGGAGACCGCGCCGGTCGGGTTCGGCGACGCGGCGGGCAGGCCGCCGTACGCCGCGCAGGTGCCGACCGCGACCACCGCGAGCGCGTTGCCGCAGACCTCGCGCGCGAGATCGAGCGCGCTGCGCCCCGCGATCGTGCAGTAGACGCCGTCGTCGCCGGTCGGGATCGATCCCTCGACGACCGCGATGTAGCCGCCCGGCTTCTCCTTCACGACCGCCTCGAGCGCGGCGTGCGCGCGCGCGCCGGCCGCGGCCATGATCGTCTCGTGGTAGTCGACCGAGAGCAGGTCGATGATCACGTCGGCGACCACGGGCTTCGACGCGCGCAGGAGCGATTCGGTGTTGCCCGCGCAGTCCTGGAACTCGAGCCAGACCAGGCTCGGCTTGGGCTTGGTCTCGATCGCGTTCGCGATCGCCGCGCCCGCCGATCTGGGCAGCCCGAACAGGACCGCGATGCCTCCGCAATAACCGAGGAGCTCTCGGCGCGAGATGCCGCGCGCCGCGAGCTCGCGACGAAACGAGCTGCCGTCGCTCATGGGCAACACTCCTCGGATCTCCGAGGAGCAAGCCACGTGCCGCGCTCCGACGGTGATTCGGCCTCCGAACCGCGCGCGATGTGCGGCGGGCGCACCGACGCATGCACGATTAGCGCGCGCGCACGAGGCGGTCGACGAGCGACGTCGCGCGGCGCGTGCCGAGCTCCGAGCGCGCATCGGCGGCGTAGCGGAACGCACACGACGCCGCGCGTCGCGCGTCGCGATGCGCGTGATCGGTCTCGTACAACGACGCGAGCGCGATCCACAGCTTCCACAGCGCGGGCGGCGCGTGATCGCCGCCGAGCAGGAGCGTGCCTTCCTCGAGCTCGTGGATCGCGTCGGCGGTGCGCCCACACGAGACCAGCGCGCGCGACAGCTCGAGGTAGTCGTCGACGAGCGCGCCGCTGTCGCCGTGCGCGAGGGCGCCCGCGAGATGTGCGCGGGCCGCGGTCGCCCGCTCCGCGCAGGTCCTGCGCTTCGATCGGACCGCGCGCGGCACGAACGGCGGCGCGCCCACGTCCCAGCGCTCGGTGGGGAGCTCGGTGAGCTCGGCGCGCAGCGCGGCGTCGCGCGCGGGATCGGCGGGCGGCGTCACGACCAGCGCGTGGGTTTCGGCGAGGGCGTGCGCCAGCTGCGCCGCGCTCGCGAAGCGCGCGGACGGATCCTTCGCGAGCCCGCGCAGAACGACGAGATCGAAGGCGGGCGTCAGCGTGCCGTCGGCGCGGCGCAAGGACGGAGGCACGACCGGCTCGTCGACCTGGCGCGCGAGGATCTCGGCCGACGTCCCGCCCGAGAACGGCGTCTCGCCGGTGACCAGCTCGTACAGGATCACGGTGGTCGCGTAGACGTCGCTCGCCGCGGTCGTCGGGCCGCCGCGCACGAGCTCGGGCGCGAGGTACTCGGGCGTGCCCGCGACGACGCCGAGCTCGCCGACCGGGGAGCGCGCGATGCGCGCGAGGCCGAAGTCGATCAGCTTCACGTGCTCGCGCTGATCGCGCGCGGTCTCGACCAGCACGTTGTCGCTCTTGACGTCGCCGTGGACGAGGCCGGCGGCGTGCACGTCGTCGAGGCAGGCGAGGATCTGCCGCACGAGCGCGCACGCGCGCGCGGGATCGAGCACGCCCTCCTCGGCGAGCACGCGCGCGAGGCTCGGGCCGCGGACGTACTCCATGACGAAGAACGGCAGGCCCTCGTCGGTCTCACCGACGTCGAGGATCGCGGCGACGTGCGCGTGCGCGATCATGCTCGCGGCGCGGGCCTCGGCGGAGAAGCGGCGCGCCGCGACCGGATCGCCGGCGAGCGCGGGCGAGAGCACCTTGATCGCGACGCGTCGTTCGAGCGAAGGCTGCTCGGCGACGAACACCACGCCCATGCCGCCCGCACCGATCGCGTCGCGCAAGACGTATTTCGCCGCGAGCGTGTCGCCGATCACCGGCAGCCGCGGCGCGATCATGATGCGTGAGCAAGCATGCGGTGTGCCCGGCGATCGATGCGATCGCACGTGCGCCGCCGCGCAAAGCCCGCGCGACGCGTCAGGCGCCGCGCATGCGCCGCGTCTCGTCGACGAGCGCCGCGACCGCCGCGCGCACGGTCTCGCCGGCGAGCGCGATCGTCTCCGGATCGTCGGAGGCGCCGACGTCGATCGGCGCGCCGTAGCGGAGGTGATACGGGACCGGCAGCGGGATCGGCGTCAGCGGCACCGGCACGTACGGCGCGCCGAACGGATGTACGGGCAGCCGCGCGATCAGCGGCCAGCTCTCCTCGGCGCCGATGATCGCGACCGGGACGATCGGCGCGCGGTGGCGGATCGCGAGCTCGACGTGGCCGAGGTTCCACCGCTGGAGGTGATAGCGATCGCGGAAGCGCTTGACCATGCCGCGCGTGCCCTCGGGGAAGATCGCGCACAGCTCGCCGCGCGCGAGCAGGCGATCGACGTTCGCGACCGTGCCGTCGACGACGCCGACGCGGGCGAACGCGGTCCGCACGAGCGGCAGGTGCGCGACGAAGTGATCGGCGATCGGGCGCGGGATGCGCCCGGTGTGGCGGACGACGTCGAGCCACAGCATCGCGCCGTCGACGGGCAGCGCGCCGCTGTGGTTGGCGACCAGGATCGCGGCGCCGTGCGCGGGGATGTGCTCGTGGCCGCGCGACTCGACGCGGAACCAGCGCTCGAACGGCGCCTTGCCCGCGGCGACCGCGCGCACCACCGACGGGCGGTGCAGGCCGAAGACGTCGTAGCCGAGGCCGTCGTCGTGCGGACGTTCGATCGAGATCATGGGGTCCTCCGCAGGCGCCTGAGGCGCGTGTGATCCTCGCGATCGCGCTCGTCGAGCGCGCGCGCGATCGACGCGGCGCGCGCGGCGAGCTCCGGCGCGACGCGCTGCTCGAGCGTGTGGAGCTGGCGCGACGTCCGCGCGAGCGCGGCGCCGAGCGCGCGCACGTGGGCCTCGCGCGCGACCGAGTCGATCAGCTGCTCGGCGAGCGCCTCGAAGCGGTTGGCCGCCTCGAACAGCGCCGTGCCGGTCGGGCCCGGCGCGGTGCCGCGCGCCGCGAGGCCGCGCGCGAACCGCGGCGCCTCTCCGAGCTCCGGCACGATCACGCCCCACACGCGCGCGGTCTCGAGCTCGACCTCGATCGATCGCGCGGGCCAGCCGGTCGCCGCGACGCCGCCGGCGCCGTGCAGCGCGAGCGCGTCGAGCTCGGCGCGGTACGCGGCCGCCGCGGTGTCCGCGATCGCGCGGCGCGCTTCGGCGGCGGGGCGCGCGAGCGGGACCAGCGCGCGCACCAGCGCCTCGCGCTTGCGGCGCAGGAGCGCCGCGCCTTGGGTCGCGCGATCGAGCAGGCGGCGCGCGCGCAAGAGCTCGGCGCGGGTCGGCGCGGCGCGGGTCTTCACGACGTTTCTCCTCGGTGGCGCGCGAGCGTGTCGTCGTCGAGGCGCTCGAGCTCCGCGCGCGGCATCGCGTCGAGCAGCTTCCAGCCGATCGCGATCGTCTCCGCGATCGTGCGGCGCGCGCCCGCCTGCGCGATCAGCTCGCGCTCGAACGCGGCCGCGAAGTCGCGCGCGCGTCGATCGGCGTCGCCGAGCCCGGCCTCGCCGACGATCGACGCCATCAGGCGCGCGTCGCGTCCCTTCGCGTAGAGCGCGTAGAGTTGATCCGCCCAGCGCCGGTGCTCGCGCGCGGTCTTGCCCGCGCCGATGCCGGCGTTCATCAAGCGCGACAAGGACGGCAGCACGTCGATCGGCGGCGAGACGCCCTGGCCGTGCAGCGCGCGCGACAAGACGATCTGCCCTTCCGTGATGTAGCCGGTGAGATCCGGAATCGGGTGCGTGATGTCGTCGTCGGGCATCGTCACGATCGGCAGCTGCGTCACCGAGCCGCCGCGGCCGGCGAGCACGCCGGCGCGCTCGAAGATCGACGCGAGGTCGGTGTACATGTAGCCGGGATAGCCGCGGCGCCCCGGGATCTCCTCGCGCGCGGCGGCGAGCTGGCGCAGCGTCTCGCAGTAGTGCGCGAGGTCCGCCATCACGACCAAGACGTGCATGCCGTGCTCGAACGCGAGGTGCTCCGCTTGGGCGAGCGCGTAGCGCGGCGCGAGCAGCTGCTCGATCGTCGGATCGCGCGTCTCGTTCAGGTACATCACGGTGCGCTCGAACGCGCGCGTGCCGCGGATGCGATCGACGAACGCGCCGGTCTCGCGCGCGGTGATCCCGATCGCCGCGAACACGACCGCGAACGGCTCGCCGCTCGCGACCCGCGCGTGCTCGACGATCTGCGCGGCGAGCTCGAGCGCCGGCAGCCCGGCGCCGCTGAACACCGGCAGCTTCTGGCCGCGCACCAGCGTCGCGAGGCCGTCGATCGCGGACACGCCGGTCTCGATGAAGTCCGACGGCGGCACGCGGCGCGACGGGTTCATCGGCGCGCCGTACACCGCGCGCGTCGCCTCGCCGATCGGCGGCGGCAGATCGTCTTTCGGCGCGCCGACGCCGCTGAGCGTGCGGCCGAGCAGCTCGCGTCCGACCGGCGCGTGCGCGGTCGCGCCGGTCAGCTCGATCTCGGCGCGCGCGGGCGACAGGCCGAGCGTGTCCTCGAGGATCTGTACGACGGTGACGCCGGCGCCGGCGTCGATCACCTGACCGCGGCGCGGCGGCGCGCCGGGCGCGCGGATGATGACGTCCTCGCCCATCGTGACGCGGTGCGTCTCCTCTATATATAGGAGCGCGCCGGCGAGGGCCTGGGCGCCGCGGTAGGTGCGGGCGGGGATCACGGCAGGATCTCCCTCGCGGCGCGCGCGCGGGTCTCGACGTCGGCGGGCGCGGCGCGGCGTACGGCGGCGAACGCGGCGCGGAACCGGTCGATCGGGAGCTCCTCGAGCTCGTGATCGCCCGCTTGCAGCGCGCGCGCGAAGGCGTCGTGCGCGTCGATCGCGAGCGCCGCCATCGTCGCGGTCTTCGCCAGCGGCGAGGTCGCGTCGTTGGGATCGAACGCGTTCTGCCCGAGCAGGTGCTCGCGCACGAGGCTCGCGATCGCGAGCACGAGGCGATCGGCCGGCTCCATCTCGTCGGCGCCGAGCAGGCTCGCGATCTCGCGCAGCTCGGCGTCGCGTTGCAAGAGCGCGATCACGCGCGCGCGCAGCTGCGGCCAGCGCGCGTCGGTCGCCGCCGCGAGCGCGGGCGCGAGCGCGTCGGCGTAGAGCGAGTAGCTCGTGCCCCAATCGACGGCGGGGAACTGGCGCGCGCGCGCGAGCTGCGCGTCGAGCGCCCACACGCCGCCGGCGACGCGCAACGACGCCTGCGTGACCGGCTCGCTGAAGTCGCCGCCCGGCGGCGAGATCGCGCACGCGAGCGTGACCGCGCCTTCGCGACCGCAGAGGGTGCGCGCGCGCCCCGCGCGCTCGTAGAACGCGCCGAGCCGCGACGCCATCGAGGTCGGATAGCCTTCTTCGCCGGGCATCTCCTGCAGGCGCGCGGCGATGTCGCGCAGCGCCTCGGCCCAGCGCGACAGCGAGTCGACCAGCACGAGCGCGCGATAGCCCATGTCGCGGTAGTACTCGGCGATCGTCACGCCGAGGTACACGGAGGCCTCGCGCGCGACGACCGGCATGTTCGACGTGTTGACGACGAGCACGGTCCGCTCCATCACCGAGCGGCCGGTCACCGGATCGACGAGCTTCGGGAACTCGTCGAGGACCTCGGCCATCTCGTTGCCGCGCTCGCCGCATCCGACGAACACGACGACGTCGGCGTCGGCGAACTTCGCGAGCGCGTGCTCGACGACGGTCTTGCCGGTGCCGAAGCCGCCGGGCACCGCGATCGTGCCGCCCTCGGCGAGCGGGAACAGGAAGTCCAAGATGCGCTGCCCGGTGACGAGCGGGCGATCGGCGCGCAGGCGCGCGGCGACCGGGCGCGGCGTGCGGATCGGCCAGCGCTGCGCGAGCGTGATCGCGGTGCCGTCCTCCAAGATCGCGATCGGATCGTCGATCTTCGCGTCTCCGGGATCGATCGAGGCGATCGTGCCGCGCACGCCGGGCGGGACCAGCACGCGATGCTCGAAGCGCGCGTGCTCGCGCACGGTGCCGACGACGTCGCCGGGCTCCACGCGATCGCCGCGCGCGCGCGACGGCGTGAACGTCCAGCGGCGATCGGGATCGAGCGTCGGCGCGGTCGCGCCCGCCGCGATGAAGTCGCCCGGCAGCTGCGCGAGCGGGCGGCCGACGCCGTCGAGCACGCTGCCGAGCAGGCCGGGGCCGAGCGTCGCGGCGAGCGACGCGCCGGTCGGCGTCACCGGCGCGCCGACGGTGAGCCCGGTGGTGTCCTCGTAGATCTGGAGCGTCGCGGTGTCGCCGCGGAAGCGGATGATCTCGCCGAGCAGCCCGCGCGCGCCGACGCGCACGAGCTCGTAGAGCGCGGCGTCGCGCAGCGGTCGCGCCTCCGCGAGCGTGCCGGTGATGCGGGTGAGCACGCTCATCGCAACCTCACGCGGTAGCCGATCGCGCGGCGCAGGATCTCCATCAGCTCCTCGTCGGGCGCGGCCGCGATCGCGGCGGCGCTCGGCCCGGGGAACGGCATCAAGATCGGCGCGGCGTCGCGTTGCACCTGGCGCTTGATCGCGGGCGGCAGCGCGTCGTGCAGCGCGCGCTCGATCAGGATCACGCCGCCCTTGCCCGGCGTGTGCGCGAGCGCCGCGATCGCGCGCGCGGCCGCGGCGCCGTCGGCGGCCTCGATCGGCGCGAGCCCGGCGAGCGCGAGCCCGAGCGCGGCCTCGTGACGGCAGATCGCGCGGATGGCGGCCTTCACGGCGCGCCTCCGAGCGCTACGCGCCACGCCGCGCGGCGGATCCGGCGCGCCTCGGCGCGACGGCGGAGCAAGACGTGGATCGCGGCGGCGGGGCCGTGCGGATCGATCCGGCGCAGGCGCGCCTGGGTCGCGAGCTGCCACGCGAGCGCGTGATCGTGATCGTCGGAGTCGAGCGCGCCGGTGCCGGCGAAGGCGCGGGCGAGCCGCGCGTCGGTCTCGTCGAGCGGGCCGGCGGCGGCGGCGAGGAAGGTCGCGCGATCGAGGCGCTCGCCACCGTCGAGGAACGCGCGCGCGCGATCGAGCTCCTCGCCGCGCGCGGCGAGCAGCCGCGCCGCCTGCGCGTTCTCGACGTCGATCACCTGCGCGACGTACGCGCGCACCGCGTGATCGTTCGACGCGAGTCGCGCGCAGCTCGCGTACCGACGCGCGAGCGCGAGCTCGGTCT
>DATJIA010000427.1:0-12522 GCA_035493675.1 Kofleriaceae bacterium
GTTGTCCGAACGCCGGACGACCGCGTCCCAGTCCTTCTTGCCGAGCGCGGCGGCGACGTCGAGATCGAAGCGCTCCGCCGGGAAGACGAGGACGACGCGGCCGTCGACGTCGACGAACCGCAAGGGCGGACCCTTCGGCTCTTCCTTCACGGGCACCGGCGCGGGCGCGGGGGCGGGGCCTTGCTGGGTCACCGCCCGCGGCTTCTCCTTCGGCGGCTCCGGCGCCTTCGGCGCCGACGGCGCGCCCGGGATCATCGAGAAGCGATCGAGCGCCGCGAGCTGCGTCTCGAGCGCGAGCGATCGGCGCAGATCCCACGTGCCGTCCTGCTCCAGGACATCCACGATTAACAACTCGCCGCGGCGCTCGAACGACACGCCCTTCAGGCTCGCGAGGATCTCCTTCTCGTCGAGCTCGTCGAGGCGCTTCTCGAACGCCATCAGCTTCGCCTCGAACTCCTGCTGCGAGAGCTGCGACGCGCGGCGCTTGCCGTCTTGATCGACCTGCGGATCGAGCGCCCACGGGATCAGGCACACGCCGCGCAGATCGCGCGCGGTCCGCGCGACCAGGACCGCGTCGCCCCACGAGCCGAGCGCGAAGATGCGCCCGAGCCGGATCGGCAGCTTCTCCGCGATCGAGATCAGCTGCTCCTTCGCGGGCCGCAGATCGACCGGGACGATCGGATCCTCGGGCGACTCGCGCATCGGCGCCTTCGAGCCGTCGATGATCAGGAGCCGCCGCTCGCCGCGACGCCGGAACGGCATCGACGGCGACAGCTCCATCTCCATGCGCGGGTCGAGGCGGTCGACGTCGAGCATCGTGACGTCGGGGTTCTGCTCGAGGCCGCCGAACGCGTCGAGCAGCTGCTGCTGCTCGATCTGCGCGTTGGCCTTGAACATCAGATCGGTGACGAGGCTGTCGACGGCCAGCGGCATTTCACCTCGCGTTTTACAGGTAGCCGCTTCGCTGGCGCAAGAGCCACTCGAGCCCGAGCAAGCCCAGCGCAAGCACCAACAATCCCGGCTTGCTCCATAGCTCGACGTCTGCTCGGCGATCGACGCGCACGACGCGCGGTGGATCGAGCTCGAGGCCGGTCGGGAGCACGTCGACCGCGCCGACGTCGGTTCCACCGGTGACGTCCGCGATCGCCGCGAGCAGCTTGGCGTCGCCGGCGGGGCGATCGAGCTCGGTCGAGGCGTCGCGCACGAGGAAGATGTCCTGCGCGGTCACCTTCTTGCCCGCGACCTCCGACGACGCGGCGATGCGATAGACGCCGGGGGTGAGGCCCGACAGCTCGTGCGCGCCGGTGCCGTCGTCGGAGGTGACGACCTCGGCGGTGCCGACCTCTTGCGCGGTGTCGGGGTTGGCGCCGCGCCTGACCGAGAGCGAGACCTTGCCCTTCGCGAGCGGCTGATAGTCGCGGCCGAGCAAGCGCACCGCGACGTGGACCGGCTGCCCCGGCGCGTACTCGACCGAATCGGAGTCGACGTGGAGGTTCTGCAGCTCGGGATCCTGGATCAGCCAGCGGATCGCGTTCTCCCAGAACTTCGTGTAGTGCCGGCCGTCGTCGCCGGGGCGCGCCGCCGCGACGAAGCCCCACTGCCACAGCGTGTCGGTCATCACCGCCATCGATCGGCCCTGTCCGTAGTCGCCGACCGCGATCACCGGCATCGGCTTGCCGTCGGGCGTGCGCAGGCGCGGGTGCACCGCGAGCACGGTCGCGTCGGCCTTCGCGCCGGCGATCGCGTTCACGCCCTCGAGCTCGGGCAGGCCCGCCCACGCGGCGAGGTTGTCCGCGATCGCGTAGCGCAGCGCGGTCACGGGATGCGACTTGCCCGCCTCGGTCAACAGCGGCCGGAACTTCTGCGTATCGACGAGCGAGCTCGAATCCGGCGAGACCAGCTCGACGGGCAGCGCGGCCGCGACCGGCGTGCCGTCGTAGCCGCCCGACGAGAACGACATCGGTCCGCCGAGCATGACGAGGCCGCCGCCGCCCTCGACGTACGAGCGGATGTTCTCGAGGTAGTCGCCGATGCCGTAGGGCAGGTACTCGAAGTTCTGCAGCACGATCAGATCGAACGACGGCAGCTGCTCCTCGAACAGCTCGCGGGTCGGGAACGGGATCAAGCTCATCTCGTCCTGCGGCACCAGCGAGATGTCGTCCTGCGTGCGCAAGATGAAGAAGCTGATCAGATCGACGTTGGGGTTGGTCTCGAGCATCTGGCGCAGCGCGCGCACGTCCCACGACGGCTGCCCGGCGACCTGCAGCACGCGGATCTTGTCGCGCCCGACCCGCACGACGAAGCTGCGCGCGTTGTTGGTCGCGACCGCTTCTCCGTCGGCGACCGGCGTCGAGATCTCGTAGACGTAGCGGCCGACGCGCGGCGGCGTGACCTCGAACGCGACCGTGACCTCGGCGTCGCCGGCGGGCAGCTCGACCTCTTTCTGGCGGAGCGGCTGGCCGTCGGAGCTGAGCGTGACGGTGATCTTGCGCGCGTCGAAGCCGGTCGTGCGGATCACGGCCTCGAACTTCACGACCGTGCGCACGAACGCGAACTCGTCGGCGTTCACGCGCGCGATCGCCACGTCGCGCAGCCCCGGGCGCGCGGCCCACACCGTGTGCACGCGGGTCTCGAGCGAGCGCAGGAAGTCGCGGTCGGTGCCGGTCGTCGCGTCGTCGAAGCCGCCGGTCGCCGCGCCGTCGGAGATCAAGACGACGCCGGCGAGATCGCGGCCGTCGTAGCGGCCGCGCACGTACTCGAGCGCCTTGCGGATGTTGGTCGCGGGCCCGGTCGCCGGCGTGCGCGCGACGCTGGGCTCGCTCGACGCCGCGACGGTGTCGCTGAAGGTGTAGAAGTCGATCTGGTGGCCTTCGCGCCACGCCGCGAGCGCGTCCTTCGATCGATCGAGCAGCATGCGCACGCGCTGCTCGCGGGTCGGGCCGTTGGGATCCTCGCGCAGCGACATCGAGCGCGAATCGTCGACGAGCACCGCGATGCGGTTCGGCTCGCGCGCGACCTGGCGCAATTCGATCGCCGGCTCGAGGAAGACGGTGAGCGCGAGCCCGGCCGCGCCCAGGCGGAACGCGACCAACAAGCCGCGGCGCACCGGCGCGGCGCCCTTCGACGCGCGCCACGCGAGCACGCCGATCGCGACGAACGCGACCAAGCCGAGCACGAGGCCGGTCCGTCGCCACGGCGCGAGGAAGACCCAGCGGAACTCGTTGAACTCGGCCTCGTGCGGCGCGGCGAGCCGCACCGTGATCGCGATCAGCCCCTCCATCGCGACCAGCCCCGCGGCGCCCATCGCCGCGACCAGCAGAATCGACGACGCGTTCGGCCGCGCGCGCCGGAACGCGCCGGCGAGGACCGCGAGCACGATCGCGAGGACGCCGAGCCCGATGCGCAGCGGCCAGCCGAGCAGCGCGATCGTCATGGCTTCTTCAACTGCGTCGCGCCGTCGTCGGGCTTCCAGCGCCGCCGCCGCATGATGAACGGCACGTGCACCTGGTCGGTCTTGTAGTCCAGGCACAGCGCGTACATCACGAGGTTGATGCCCATGCGGAACGCGAGCTCGCGCTGGCGCTCGCCGCCGGGCTCGCACGGGAAGTCGTAGTTGCCGAAGTTGTCGCGTGACCACGCGCCCGCGAGATCGTTCTGCACGTACGCGACGACCAGGCGGCCGTCGCGCGTGACGCCCTCCATCGCCGGCGCGATCGCGAGCCGCCCGACCGGCTGATCGAGCAGGTAGAACGACTTGTAGACGACGTGATCCTGCGGCACGACCTCGAAGCCCGCGCCCGGCGGCGGGAAGACGGCTTCGATCAGGCGGCGCACCGAGTGATCGAACGCGCCGTCGGTCGAGCCCTCGGCGCTGTCGATCAAGAGGAAGCCGCCGAACGTGAGGAAGCGGCGCAGCGACTCGAGGCCCGCTTGATCGGGCAGCGCGATCTCGCGATCGCCGGCGAGGTAGAGGAAGGGCGTCTCGTGCAGCTTGTCCGACGCGGGCGTGACGATCGGCGTGTCGAGATCGACGTCGATCGCGGTGCGCTTGTCGATCTCCCACGCGAGGCGCTTGAGCCCGTTGACGTGCGGCAGCGGCGCGCCGAGCGAGAGCGCGCCGAAGCGGAACTTCGATGCCGGTCCGATCGCGAACGCATTGCGCGCGATCAAAAGAGCGGCGGCGCCGCCGAGGAACCGCCGGCGCGTGAGGAGAGGAGGCGACATGGTCGCTGGCGCTGAGGATAGCAGGCGCTAGTCGTGATAGCTTCGCGTCGATGCGGGGACTCGTTCTCGTTGCGCTGCTCGTCCCGAGCGCGGCGCTGGCGCAAGGCGACGACGGCGACAACCCGGGGCTGATCACGCCGACCAAGAAGCCGCCGTCGGAGGCGGTTCACCAAGGCCACGACGGCCAGTTCGGGCTCGGCCTCCAGCTCGCGGTCGGGATGCGGGCGATCAACCCGTACGACAACGAGTACTGCGGCGCGGTCGGCGACAACGGCAACGCGAACCAGGCCTACTGCCTCGCGCGCGTGCCGATGACGCTCGACTTCGAGCTGACCTACGGCGTGAAGCCGGCGATCGAGGCGATGCTCGAGGTGCGCATCGGGGTCGAGCGCGACTTCGGCGCGTCGTCGGCCGACATGACCGGCCCGCGCGTGCACCAGTTCGCGCCGGGCGCGCGCTTCTACTTCTCGGAGAGCGGGCGCTCGAAGTTCTTCTCGACCGCGCAGATCGTGCTCGACACCAGCGGCTACTCCGGCGTCGACGGCACCGACTTCATGCTGCGCAACGTGAACGGCTTCATGTTCGACATCCAGAAGTCGTACGGCGTGTACGTCTTCTTCGGCGAAGAGGTCGGGTTCAAGCGTTGGTTGTCGGCCACGCTCGAGGGCGGCATCGGCATCCAGGGCCGATATCCTTAGTCTCGCGGAGCTGCGCGATCGCTTGTCGCTCGAGCTGAGCGACGAGCAGCTGCGCGCCGGCGGCGACGGACACGAGCGCGGGATGGATCGCGCGGCGCGGCGCGCGAGCGCGGTCTTCTACACGCCGCCGCACCTGGTCGCGCTCGCGGTGAACGCGACGATTCGCACGCCCGCGCGCGTCCTGGATCCGGCGTGCGGCGCGGGCGTGTTCCTCGTCGAGGCGCTGCGCGCGATGGGCGGGCGGACGGCGCGCGAGCGCGCGTCGCTGGCGGCGCGGTTGGTCGGGCTCGACGTCGATCCGACCGCGGTCGCGCTCGCGCAATTGGCGCTGGCGGTCGCGATCCTCGACGGAGATCCGGACCGATCGATCGATCTGCGAGCGGCGGTCGCCGGGATCCGCGTCGGCGACACCCTCGTCGAGGATCTGCCGACCTTCGACGTCGTGCTCGGCAATCCGCCGTGGGGGCAGAAGCGCTTCGCGTTCACCGACGAGCGCAAGCGGGCGTTGCGCGCGCGCTACGCGGCGGCCGCGGGCCGCACCGACATCGCCGCGTGCTTCGTCGAGCGCGCGCTCGAGCTGCTCGAGCCCGGCGGTCGCTTCGCGTTCGTCTTGCCCGACGTCGTCCTGCTCAAGCAGCACGAGCCGCTGCGCGTGCTCCTGCTCGAGCGCGCGACGATCGATCACCTCGCGCACGCCGGGCGCGCGTTCCGCGGCGTCGGCCTCGACAGCGCGTTCCTCGCCGGGCGTCGCGGCGCGGCGCCGCCGGACCATCGCGTGACGATCTGGAGATCGACCCCGCGCGACTGGGCCGCGCGCGCGCCCGACGCGCACACCGTGCCGCAGCGCCTGTTCGCGCAGCTGCCCGGCCATCGCTTCAACCTCGCGCTCGACGAGGATTCGGCCGCGGCGCTCGCGGCGCTCGCGGATCTCCCGAAGCTCGCCGACGACTTCGAGATCCACGAGGGCGTGCACAGCGGCAACCGCCGCGCCGCGCTCTTTCGCGCCGAGCGGCCCGCGCACGGCGCGAAGCTGATCGTCGGCGGCGACGAGCTGCGCGCGTTCCGCCTGCGCTGGGACGGCGCGTGGATCGATCTGTCGCCGCGCGCGATCGATCGCGCGGCCGGCGGCTACGCCAACCTCGGGCGCCCCGCGTGGTTCGCCGCGCACAAGCTGATCGTGCGCCGCACCGGCGATCGCATCGTCGCCGCGCGTGATCCCGACGGCCTCTACGTCTCGAACAACGCCTTCGTGCTGGTCCCGCGCTCGGACGACGTCGATCTGTTCGCCTGGCTCGCGTACTTGAACGGCACGTTCGCGACCTCGTGGTTCCGCGCGCAGGTCCCGCGCGTCGGCCGCGCCTTCAGCGAGATCAAGATCCAAGATCTCTCGCAGCTCCCACGTCCTCGCACCTGGCCTCCTGCGCTGCGTGAGCTGGCGCGCGCCTCCGAGGCCGATCCGTCACGCGCGCCCGTCGATCAGATCGATCGCGCGCTCGCGGATCTCGCCCTCCTGCCCCGTTCGCCCTGAGCGTAGCGTTCGCTCGAGAGCGCCGATGCCGATGCCGATGCCGATGCCGACACCGATGCCGACACCGATGCCGATGCCGCCGGCCCTTCGGGCCAGCTCGGGGCGAACGGGGAGAACGGTGTTGACGCGGCGCCCGCCTCGGAACACGGTGATCGCATGGCCGGCCCCATCGGATTCGGCATCGGCGCCGCGCGCGGTGTGAAGCGCGTCGTCTGTCCGCATTGCGGACAGGCGATGGCGCGCTCGCGCAAGCTCGAGGGCAGCGTCACCTGTCGCAACTGTGGGCGGGCGTTCGAGGTGAAACCTCCGGCGCCGGCGCAGGACGCCAAGAAGTCTAGATGATCGTCGATCGCGCGCTCGCCGACGCGATCCGCGGCGCGTGGGCGCACGTGCCGCCGCCGCTGGCCGTCGACTTCGAGGCGAAGGACGATCCCGATCACGCGATCGCGACCCGCGTGCGCGGCGATTGGCTCGGGCGCGATTGGCGAGCGATCGACGGCGCGTTCCTGTCGCCGCGCACCGACTGGCCGTACTTCCGCGGCCCCGCGCTGCACTACTTCCTGCCCGCGTTCCTGCTCGCCGCGCTCGAGCCCGACGCGCATCGCGCGCACATCGACGTGATCATGATCCTCGGGCCCGCCGCGCACCGCGTCGCCGCCGGCCTGCGCGACGATCGCCTCGACGCGCGCCTCGCGCCGCTCGATCCGCACCAGCGCGAGGTCGCGGCGAAGGTCCTCGCGCACCTGGTCGATCGCTCCGACGCGACGCCGTACGTGCGCTGGTGCGCGGCGACCGCGATCGAGACGGCCTGGGGCGGCGGCGAGGCCGCGCGCGCGTTCCTCGCCGAGCTGCGCTGGTGGTCGCGCCCGCCCGCGCCCGACGATCTGCGCGAGACCTTGATCGAGCTGATCGAGACATCCTTCGCCGACACGCCGGCGCCGTCCGACGACGATCTGCGCGGCAGCGATCAGGGCGACGAGCCGTACGAGGTCGAGCTCGGCTTCCGCGGCGTCGCGTGGAAGCACGCGAGCCCGATGCTCCTCAACGTCCACGACGCCGCGCTCGCGTTCCTCTCGCACGCCGCGCATCGCTACTTCTTGCCCGCGTTCCTGATCGCCGACGTCCTCGAGCTCCTGCGCGCGGCCGATCCGGTCTTCTACCTGACGCACGGCCTCGGCCGCGCCGACGCCGACGATCGCTTCGCGATCTTCTCGCCCGAGGAGCGCACCGCGATCATCGCGTACCTGCGCTGGCGCCAGGACGATCCGTACGATCGCGAGCGCATCCAGGACGCGCTCGACGGCTTCTGGGACGTCACGAGCTGACGCACGCCTTACACGATCGTCGCGCGCTCGCGCGTCCAATCGAGCATGCGCATCGCGATCCTGATCCTCCTCCTGTCCTCCACGGCGATCGCCGGCCCCGACGTCCGGCCCGAGCTCGTCTGCAAAGGCACCGTCGCGCTCGTCGAAGCCACCGGCCACGACGGCGGCGTCTCGCAGCTCGTGATCCGCCACGAGCCGAAGATCGATGCGTACGGTCGCTACGACTCCTGCGGCGACCAACGCTTCCATCCCGAGGGCTGCATGATCTCGCACGCGCGGATCACCGCGAAGGGCGAGCTCCGCACCGGCCACCTGTACCTCGCGACCCTCGAGCCGACCGGCGGCGCCGAATGCTCGACGACCGCGACCGCGACGCACTGGTTCCGCCTCTGGTAATCTCGCCGCGAGGTGAGCGACGACGTCCCCGTCATCGAGGTCAAGGACCTCGCGAAGACGTACCGCACGCCGTTCCGCCGCAAGAAGGTCGAGGCGCTCCGCGGAGTCACCTTCCGCGTCGAGCGCGGCGAGATCTTCGGCTTCCTCGGGCCCAACGGCGCCGGCAAGACGACGACGATCCGCACGCTCATGGGCCTCATCGCGCCGACCGGCGGCAGCGCGACGATCTTCGGCGAGCGCGTGCCGAGCCGCGCCGCGCGCCAGCGGCTCGGCTTCCTGCCCGAGCAGCCGTACTTCTACGACTACCTCACCGTCGGCGAGCTCTGCGATCTCGCCGGCCGCTTGTTCGGGATCGATCACGCGACCCGCAAGCGGCGCGCGGACGCGCTGATCGAACGGGTCGGCCTCGGCCGCGCGCGCACGCAGAACCTGAAGAAGTTCTCGAAGGGCATGATGCAGCGCGCGGGCCTCGCGCAGGCGCTGATGAACGAGCCCGACCTGGTCGTCCTCGACGAGCCGATGAGCGGCCTCGATCCGATCGGGCGCAAGGAGGTGCGCGATCTGATCCTCGAGCTGCGCGACGCCGGCAAGACCGTCTTCTTCTCGTCGCACATCCTCACCGACGTCGAGGCGATCAGCGATCGCGTCGCGATCGTCGCGCGCGGCAAGATCCAGGCGTTCGGCACGCCGCACGAGCTCTTGCGGCAGAGCGTGCTCGGCATCGACGTCACGCTCGCCGCGCCCGACGGCTTCGACGCGTCGTCGCTCACCGACGCGCCGATCCGCAAGACCGGCAAGGATCTGACCTTCACGCTCGCCGGCGACGCCGACGTCGACGCGGTCCTCGCGAAGAGCCGCGAGCTCGGCGCCAAGGTCGTGTCGGTCGCGCCGCGCCACGAGACGCTCGAGGATCTGTTCATGCGGCGCATCGCGGAGGACAAGGCCCCATGACCGCGAGCCTCGGCCGCATGTGGGCGCTCGCGCTCAACACGTTCCGCGAGGCGGCGCGCAGCCGCATCCTGTACGGCATCCTCGTGCTCGTCGTCGGCGCGAACCTGCTCTCCGTGACCTGCGGCGAGCTCTCGGTGCACGAGCAGGATCGGGTCGCGCGCGACTTCTCGCTCGCCGGCATCTCGCTGCTCGGCTCGCTCACCGCGATCGTCCTCGGCGTCCTGCTCCTCTACGCCGAGGTGCAGAAGCGCACGGTCCACGCGATCGTGTCGAAGCCGATCGAGCGGTGGGAGTTCGTCGTCGGCAAGTACCTCGGCATGGCGCTCGTGCTCACGCTCCTCGTGCTCCTCTTCACCGGCGCGATGATGGCGCAGCTCGCGTCGCAGGGCGTCGCGATCAACGCCGCGGTCGCGAAGGCGGTCGTGCTCGCGTGGATGGAGGTGATGACGGTCGCGGCGATCGCGGTCTTCTTCTCGTCGTTCAGCTCGCCGTTCCTCAGCGGCATCTTCGCGCTCGCGCTGTTCGCGATCGGCAGCGTCACGCCCGATCTCGAGTTCGCGGTCGAGAAGTCGCACGCCGCGTGGATCAAGATCGTCGCCGAGGGCGCCTTGCAGATCGTTCCGGACCTGCACCTCTTCGGCATCTCGGGCCGCACGATCGACGGCCAGGCGGTCAGCGTGAACGGCGACTTCGTGTCGTGGAGCTACGTCGGCGTCGCGTCGGCGCACGGCCTCTTGTGGATCGCGGGCCTCTTGCTGTTCGCGTGCGTGATCTTCCGCCGACGCGACTTCGTCTAGCCTCTTTACGCGATCTTTACGCGCGTCCCCCGTGCCTTGACGCCGGCCATATCGGGGCAGCTGCACCCTGGCGCGCGTGAACGCCTTCTCCCGCCGGTTGTTCGGGCGCGCGCGCGACCTTCGCGATCCCTCGATCTTCCATCACATCAGCCTGGTCGCGTTCCTCGCGTGGGTCGGGCTCGGCGCCGACGGGCTCAGCTCGTCCGCGTACGGACCCGAGGAGGCGTTCAAGCAGCTCGGCGAGCACAGCTACATGGCGATCTTCCTCGCCGTGATGGTCGCCGCGACGGTGTTCATCATCTCGTGGGGCTACTCGCGCATCATCGAGGAGTTCCCGTACGGCGGCGGCGGCTACATCGTCGCGTCGAAGTACCTGGGGCCGTACGTCGGCGCGGTGTCCGGCTCGGCGCTGCTCGTCGACTACGTGCTGACGATCGCGATCTCGCTCGCCGCCGGCGGCGACGCCGTCTTCAGCTTCCTGCCGGCGAGCTGGGAGCCGTGGAAGTTCGAGACCGTGATGACCGTGCTCGCGCTCCTCACGGTCATGAACCTGCGCGGCGTGAAGGAGTCGGTGCTCTCGCTGACCCCGATCTTCCTGACCTTCGTCCTGACGCACGCGATCCTCGTGATCGGCGCGATCGCGACCCATGTCGGCAACGCGGGCGAGGTCGCGTCGCAGGTCTCCGACGGCTTCACGCACGACCTCCACACGATCGGGCTCGGCGCGATGCTGCTGTTGTTCCTGCGCGCGTTCTCGCTCGGCGGCGGCACGTTCACCGGGATCGAGGCGGTCTCGAACGGGCTCGCGATCATGCGCGAGCCGCGCGTGCGCACCGCGAAGCGCACGATGCTGATGATGGCGACGTCGCTCGCGCTGACCGCGGGCGGCATCCTGATCGCGTACCTCCTGCTCGGCATCCGCCCGGTCGAGGGCAAGACGATGAACGCCGTGCTCGCGGAGGGCTTCTTCGGCACGCACGGATGGTCGGCGCTGATCGTCGCGATCACGATGATCTCGGAGGGCGCGCTGCTGTTCGTCGCGGCGCAGGCCGGCTTCGTCGACGGGCCGCGGGTGATGGCGAACATGGCGCTCGACCAGTGGCTGCCGAGCCGGATGGCGGCGCTCAGCGAGCAGCTCACGATGCGCAACGGCGTGTACCTGATGGCGGCGGCCGCCGCGGCGGTGCTCCTCTACACGCACGGGTCGGTCGATCTGCTCGTCGTCATGTACTCGATCAACGTGTTCATCACGTTCACGCTGTCGAACGTCGCGATGATCCGCCACGCGCTCGACGTGAAGCGGCCGGGCTGGAAGAACGCGATCTTCGTGCACGGCCTGGCGGCGTCCTTGTGCGGGATGATCCTGGTCGTCACGCTCGCCGAGAAGTTCACGCAGGGCGGCTGGATCACGACGGTGATCACGACCGCGCTGGTCGTCTTGTGCCTCCTGATCCGCAACCACTACCGCGTGGTCGCGCAGAAGGTGCAGAAGCTGTCGGCGGAGCTCGCGCTCGTCGACGTGCCGGTGATCCACGACGGCCCGCCGAGGGAGCTCGACCCGACCAAGCCGACCGCGGTCGTGCTCGCCGGCGGCTACGGCGGCCTCGGCCTCCACACGCTGATGCAGATCCCGCGCGTGTTCCCGAACCAGTTCGAGCAGGTCGTGTTCGTCGCGGCCGGCGTGGTCGACGCCGGCAGCTTCAAGGGCAAGGACGAGCTCGACGCGCAGCGCGCGAAGGTCGAGGACGATCTCGACAAGTACGTCGCGTTCGCGCACGGCCACATGGGCTGGGCCGCGGAGCGCGACTACGCGGTCGGCACCGAGGCGGTCAGCGAGCTCGATCATCTGTGCCGCGAGGTCGCGCTGCGCTTCCCGCGCTCGGTCTTCTTCGCCGGCAAGCTCGTCTTCCAGCGCGATCGTTGGTACCAGCGGCTCTTGCACAACGAGACCGGCACCGCGGTGGAGCGCCGGCTGCAATTCGCAGGTTTGCCGATGATCGTGCTGCCCATCCGCGTCTTCCACTAGTACAGTCACGCGCAAGGGTGCGGCGCGTCGCTGCAGGTCTCCGCCGGTCGGGCCGCCGGCGGGGAGCCGTCATGTTCAAGCGCCTCTTGTCTCCGGTCCAACGCTTCCTCGAGGTCGAGGCCGCGGGTGGCATCGTCCTCGTGATCGCGACCGCGATCGCGGTCGCCTGGGCCAACTCGCCGTGGGCGTCGAGCTATCGCGCGCTGTGGCGCGGCGACCTGCTGTTCGCGATCGACGACGTGCTGATGACGATCTTCTTCTTCGTCGTCGGGATGGAGCTGCGGCGCGAGCGGCCGACCGCGCTGCCCTTCTTCGCCGCGCTCGGCGGGATGCTCGTGCCCGCGGCGATCTACGCGGCGATCAACGCGGGGCGGGCGGGCGCGGCGGGGTGGGGCGTGCCGATGGCGACCGACATCGCGTTCGCGGTCGGTGTGCTCACGCTGCTCGGCGCGCGCGTCGCGCCGGGCGTGCGCGTGCTCTTGCTCGGGCTCGCGGTGATCGACGACGTCGGCGCGATCATCGTGATCGCCTGCTTCTACTCGGCCGGCGTCGGGGCGCTCGGCCTCGCGATCGCCGG
>DATJIA010000428.1:0-8981 GCA_035493675.1 Kofleriaceae bacterium
AGGGCCACACGCTGAGAAAGGCGATCGAGGAAGCGGCGCCGTTCTCGCCGCAGCGCGCGCTGTTCATCGCCGCGCAGATCGCGGCATCGATCAGCGACGCGCACGCGCGGTCGATCGTTCACCGCGATCTCAAGCCGGACAACGTGATGCTCCAGGATCGCGGCCGCCAGCGCGACGTCGTGCGCGTGCTCGACTTCGGCATCGCGAAGCTGCGCGACGAGAACAAGCAGACCGTGCAGGCGATGACGCAGGCGGGCGATCTCGTCGGCACGCCGCAGTACATGGCGCCCGAGCAGATCCGCGGCGACAAGGTCGACGGCCGCACCGACGTCTACGCGCTCGGCGCGATGATGTACGAGATGGTGACGGGGCGGCTGCCGTTCGAGGGCCCGACGGTGATGGCGATCCTGTCGAAGCACCTGACCGAGACGCCGCCGCCGCCGAGCGCGCGGCGTCCGGATCTCGGGATCCCGGCGTCGCTCGATCAGCTGATCATGGCGTCGCTCGCGAAGGATCCCGAGCAGCGGATCGCGTCGATGGAGCAGGTCGGCGAGCGACTCGCGCAGATCGGGATGCAGCTCGGCGGCAGCGCGAGCCAGCCGTTCGTGATCCCGACCGCGCCCGCGCCTTCGGGTGGTGCGTGGCAGCCGGGGATGGCGACCGCGCAGACCAACGCGCAGCCGACGCCATTCCCCCAACCGCATACACCAACACCACCGCCTCCGATCGTCTACGGAACTCCGCCACCACAACCCATGCCCGTGAAGAAATCGCGCACGGGCTTGTGGATCGTCCTCGCGCTGCTCGCGGCGGGGGGCATCGCCGCGGGCGCGATCATCGCGACGCGAGGTGGATCGTCACCGAAGGAGAAGGCGAAAGAGCCCGATCCGTGGGCATCGCCATCGCCATCGCCATCGCCTTCTCCTTCGCCGCCGCCCGCACCGAGCAACAACATCTATCGCGCGCCCGCCGGCTGGTCGATCGATCTGCCCGCGGGCTTCGGCCCCGCGCAGAACAAGTCCGGCAACGGCACCACGATCACCTGGTTCCAGAATCCGATCTTCGGCAACGAAGGCGGCGTCGCGATCGCCGAGATCCCCGGGCTCGACACGTCGATGAGCGACACCGACGCGATGCTCGCCGCGCAGAACTTCGCGAAGACGATCAACGGCACGCTGTTCTCGTTCGACTTCATCACGCTGCACGGCGATCGCCGCTTGCGCGCGGTCTACGATCTCCCCGACGGGCGCCTCGAAGCGGTCCTCTACCTCGCCTCACCGACGAGCCTGGTCGTGATGATCGGCGGCGACAAGGACAAGTTCGACGCGACCGAGTCGCTCCGTCACGAGATCTTCGACGAGAAGATCACGCCCCCGGGCTCGCCCTGACCACGCGATCGAGGACGGACAGCACGTCGGACAGCGTGAACGGCTTGTCGAGGAACGCCGCGACCTCGGGCCGCGCGTCCGAGGGCCGCGCGTTGCCCGACATCAAGACGACCGGCACGTGCGGCCAGCGCGCGCGCACGTCGACCGCGAGCTCGAGCCCCGACTGCTCGGGCATCGCGACGTCGCTCAAGACGACGTCGATGTCTCCCGCGAGCTGCTCGAGCTGCGCGATCGCCGCGCGCGCCGAGCCCGCCTTGTGCACGTGGATGCCGACGTCGGCGAGCGCGTGCGTCAGCGCGTCGAGCACGTCGGCGCGATCGTCGACGAGCAGGACCGAGCGCGCGGCGCACCGCGACGGCGCGACGTGCTCGATCACGGTCGGGCCGGCCGCGGGCGGATCGACCGGCAGGCGCAGGTGCACCAGCGTGCCCGCGCCCGGCGCGCTCTCGATCGCGACCTGCCCGCCCGACTGCGAGATGATCCCGTACACGGTCGCGAGCCCGAGCCCGGTGCCCTGCCCCGCCGGCTTGGTCGTGAAGAACGGCTCGAACGCGCGCGCGCGCGTCTCCGCGTCCATCCCGAAGCCGGTGTCCTCGACGACGACGTCGATGAAGCCGTCCTCGGCGATCGCGCGCACGGTGAGCGTGCCGCCCTTCGGCATCGCGTCGCGCGCGTTGAGCGCGACGTTGATCACCGCGAGCTCGAGCTGGCCCGGATCGAAGCGCACGCGCGGCAAGATGTCGGGCACGTCGGTGACGACCTGGATCTCGTCGCCGAGCACGCGCTCGAGCAAGCCGGCGATGCGCGCGAGCGCGGCGACCAGATCGATCGACGCCGGCGCGAGCGCTTGTTGGCGCGCGAACGCGAGCAGCTGGCGCGTGAGCTCGGCGCCGCGCTGCGCGGCGTGGCGGATGTCGCCGAGGAACGCGCGCACGCGGTGCTCGGGCGCGAGCTGGCGCTCGGCGATCTGCGCCGACGCGAGCACGACCGTGAGCAGGTTGTTGAAGTCGTGCGCGATGCCGGCGGCGAGGCGGCCGATCGCGTCGAGGCGGTGCGCGCGGCGCAGCTCCTCCTCGAGCTGATTGCGCTCGGTGACGTCGTGGATGATCGAGAGCAGCAGCTGGCGGCCCTTGACCACGACCGGGCCGCTGTAGACGTCGACGTCCTTGACGCTGCCGTCGGCGGTGCGATGGCGGAAGCGGAACGCCATGCGCTTGCGCGTGCGCGCGCGCTCCATCTCCATCTCGATCTGCTCGGGCGAGAGCGTGTTGATCTCGGAGATCTTCATCCGCCGCAGCTCGTCGAGCGACCAGCCGTAGAAGTCGGCGGCGGCGGGGTTGGCGTCGATGATCGAGCTGTCGACCGGATCGATCAGCAGCTTGATCGCGGTGTTGACCTCGAACATCGCGCGGTAGAACTCTTCGCGATCGCGCCGCTGGTTCTCGGACGCGCGCTGCGCGGAGATGTCGTGCACGACCGCGAGCGCGTAGTCGCGGCCCTCGAGGCGCACGGTGATCACGTTGAGCTGCGCGTCGAAGAGCGAGCCGTCGAGGCGCTGGCCCTGCGATTGATAGGTCTGCGGCGACTGGCCGGAGGCGCGCAGCGCGATGTTGCGCGCGAGCACCTCGCGCGCGGACGGCGGCGCGAGCGCGACGATCGGGCGCCCCACGATCGCGCTCGCGTCGTCGTAGCCGAACAGCTCGACGAACGATCGGTTCGCGAACACGAGCGTGCCGTCGAGCCCGATGCCGACCGGCTCGGGCGATGCCGCGATCGCCGCGGTCAGGACCGCGAGCGTGCCCCCTGGACCATCCACGTGACGAATCTATCACCGGCCGAGTGCTAGGCTCCGGTCATGACGGCAGAAGCAAGAGCTGCGCTCCGCCTCACCGCGTACGCGCGGGGTGGTGGTTGAGCCGCCAAGCTCCGGCTCGGTGAGCTGGCACGCGTCCTCGATCAGATCGCGAAGACCTCGCAGGTCGACGCGACGGGAGAGGTGCGCGCGCGCGACGACGTCGTCGTCGACGAGGAATTCAGCGACGATGCGGCGATCGTGAGGACCGGATCCGGCGCCGGGGTGGTCTTGACCGCCGACGTGATCGCGCCGCTGGTCGACGATCCGGAAGCCTTCGGTGAGATCGCCGCGACCAACGCGATCTCGGACGTCTACGCGATGGGGGGCGAGCCGCGCTGGGCGCTCAACCTCGTCTTCTTCCCCGACGACGTGCTGCCGCTCGACGTGCTGCACGCGATCCTGCGCGGCGGCGCGCGGGCGTGCGCGCGCGCGGGCGTCGCGATCGTCGGCGGCCACAGCGTGCGCGACGCCGACGTGAAGTACGGGCTCAGCGTGACCGGCGAGATCGCGCTCGATCAGGTCTTGTCGAACCGCGGCGCGAAGGCCGGCGATGCGTTGATCCTGACCAAGGCGATCGGCACCGGCGTGGTCGGCAGCGCGATCAAGGCAGGCGTCGCGTCGGCGGACGAGATCGACGCGGCGGTGCGATCGATGACGCGCCTCAACAAGGACGCGCTCGCGATCGCGCGGCGTCACGGCGTGACCGCGTGCACCGACGTCACCGGCTTCGGCGTGTGCGGCCACCTGCGGAACATCCTGCGCGGATCGAGCCTGTCGGCGGCGGTTCATCTGAACGCGCTGCCGCTCCTGCCCGGCGCGCGAAAGCACGCCGAGGACAAGCTGCTCCCCGGCGGCTCGCGCGCGAACCGCGCGTTCCTCGAGCCGATGCTCTCGATCGCCGCCGGCGCCGACGATCTGCTCGTCTCGCTCGCGTGCGACGCACAGACCTCCGGCGGCCTCTTGCTCTGCATCCCCGCCGCGCGCGCCGCCGCCTGCCTCGACGAATTGCGAGCCGCCGATCACCCCGCCTCCCTGATCGGCGAGTTGCACGCGCCCGACGGTCCGCCGATGATCACGCTCGATGGGTAAGGGGCGGCTCGAAGCGTTCAGCGACGGCGTGATCGCCGTGATCATCACGATCATGGTGCTCGAGCTGCACGCGCCGCACGGCGGCGACTGGGACGCGGTGCGCCCGCTCTTGCCGAGCTTCCTCGCCTACGTCCTGTCGTTCGTGTTCATCGGGATCTACTGGGTCAACCACCACCACATGCTGCACACGGTGACGCGCGTGAGCGGCGCCGTGTTGTGGACCAACCTGCACCTGCTCTTCTGGTTGTCGCTGATCCCGTTCGTGACGGGATGGATGGGCGAGCACCACGAGGCGTCGCTGCCGACCGCGATCTACGGCGGCGTGATGATCATGAGCGGCATCAGCTACTTCTTCCTCGAGCGCGCGATCATCGCGACCGACGGCGCGCACTCGAAGCTCGCCGCCGCGCTGGGCGCGAAGACCAAGGAGATGGTCTCGACGGTCTCGTACGCGGCGGCGATCGCGCTCGCGTTCGTGCAGCCGTGGATCTCCGACATGATCTACGCGCTGGTCGCGGCGGTCTGGTTCATCCCCGATCGCCGGATCGAGGCGCGTCTGCACGGCGAGTGAGATCGTCGAGCGCGCTCTCGACGCCGGGCGCGAACCGCGCGAGCGCGCGCGACTCCGATCGCAACAGGCCCGCCGCCAGCGCGTGATCGAGGAACGACGCGAGCGGCGCGTAGTAGCCCTGGACGTCGACGAAGGTCACCGGCTTCGCGTGCAGCCCGAGGTACGCGGCGGTCAGCACCTCGAAGACCTCTTCCATCGTGCCGAACCCGCCGGGCAAGACGAGGAAGCCGTCGGCGCGCGCGAACATCATCGCCTTGCGCGCGTGCATGTCGGGTACGACGATCAGCTCCGCCAAGCCGCGATGCGCGATCTCGCGCTCGACCATCGACGTCGGGATCACGCCGGTGACGCGGCCTCCGGCACTGATCGCGGCGTCGGCCATCGCGCCCATGCATCCGACCGACGCGCCACCGTAGACGAGCTCCAGACCGCGGAACGCGATCGCCGCGCCGGCGGCCTTCGCGGCGGCCAAGTACGCAGGATCAAACCCGGTTGCCGAAGCGAGATAGACGCACACTGACCGCATGACGCGATGTTACAGTCCCGTCGCATGAGGCTGGGAGCGGCGCTCGTCATCATCTATGTGTCGGCTTGCGGAGGTGGTCAGGCCAATCCTGACGCGGGACCGAACTGCGCGTCACCGCCGGGAGAGCCGGCGGTCGGATCGACCACGGGTCATCCCGATCCGCTGCACGCGGGTCCCAACGAAGCGCGCGCGGGTCGCGTCGGCGCGAATGATCTGCCCGTCGTTCCCGGCGCGCTGATCACGTGGGCGCCCGGCGACTTCGTGCTCGCGAACGACAAGGTCGCGATCGTGATCGAAGACGTCGGCGACAGCGACCTCTACGATCCGTGGGGCGGCCGGCCGGTCGGCATGTCGCTCGTCAGCGGCGGCAAGATGGTGTCGCCGGCGAATTTCGGCGAGCTGTTCTTGCTCACCGGTCACTCGACGATCGTCACCGACCACGTCAGCGTGATCAACGACGGCAGTGACGGGAAGGCCGCGGTCGTGCGCGCGTCGGGTCACCTCGGACCGCTGCCGTTCTTCGATTCGATCACGAGCGGCATCTGGCACGACGCGTTCACCGACATCCCGGCCGCGATCGACTACTCGCTCGCGCCCGGCGCCGAAGCGATCGACGTGACGTATCGCTACGAGTCGCCGCGCGCGAAGGACACCTTCAGCGGCGTGGTCATGCACGGCTTCATGTACACGAAGCGCACGCCGTCGTTCGTGTCGGGCACCGGCTTCACGGATCAGGTGAACGACAGCGCGTACCTCGCGGAGATCGACGACAACGGCGCGAGCTGGGCGTACTCGAGCCCCGACGCGCCGCTCGGCGCCGGCGTCAGCGCGGCCGGCTTCGTCTCGGGCTTCACGAAGGCGTTCACGATCACCGCGTGCGGCGAGACCGTGCACCATCACGCGCACATCGTGATCGGCGGGCCGGGGCTCGACGGGCTCGTGCAGGCGATCGCGCGCGACGGTGGCTCGTCGCTGCGCGCGATCACCGGCACGGTGACGCGCAACGGCGTCGCGGCGCCGGGCGTGCGCGTGCACGCGACGTCCGGAACGACGTATCTCACGCGCGCGACCACCGACGAGCAAGGCCGCTTCACGCTGCACGTCCCCGCGGGGCCCGTGCACCTGACGACGTTCAAGCGCGGCGACCTGAACCTCGAGGCCGACGTGTCGGGAGACACGCACGACTTCGATCTCGCGGCGACCGGATCGATCCACGTCGACGCCAACGGGCTCCCGGTGCGCGTGCAGATCATGCCGACCGCCGGCTCGGTGCCGAGCGTGCCGGATCTCTACGGCGAGCCCGCGATCGCGGGCGGCCGCTTGCACGTCGACTACGCGGTCACCGGATCGACCACGCTGCCGGTGCCGCCGGGCACGTGGCGCGTCGTCGTGTCGCGCGGCTACGAATACGATCTGCTCGATCAGAACG
This sequence comes from Kofleriaceae bacterium, assembly GCA_035493675.1. Lineage (GTDB taxonomy): Bacteria > Myxococcota_A > Polyangia > Haliangiales > Haliangiaceae > JAIOQA01. The sequence goes on from DATJIA010000428.1 coordinate 6,859, forward strand.
TGACCGTCACCGCCGGCGCGACGACGAACGTCACCGCGAACCTCACGCGCGTCGTCGACACCACCAACGTGCAGTGCGGCGACTTCCACATCCACACCGCGCGCTCGAACGACTCCGGCGACGATCCGCTGCAGAAGGTCGCCTCCGCGATCGCCGACGGCGTCGAGCTGCCGGTGCGCAGCGATCACGAGTTCGTCGCGACGTTCCAACCGCAGATCGATCAGCTCGGCTTGTCGAAGTGGGCGTACGGCATCGGCTCGATCGAGATGACGAGCTTCCAGCTGTGGGGCCACATGGGCGTGTTCCCGTTGACCCCCGACGCGACCAAGCCGAACGGCGGCGCGCCGCGCTGGCAGGAGTGGCCGACCGCCGCGGCGCCGCAGATCGCGCTGAAGACGTTGTCGCCCAAGGTCGTGTTCCAGACCGTGCGCGAGCGCAGCGAGCAGCCGGTCGTGATCATCAACCATCCGCGCGGCGACACGAACTACTTCAACTACGTCGGCTTCGATCCGGTCTCGGGGAGCGTGAGCGATCCCGATGATTGGGACACCGACTTCAAGCTCGTCGAGGTCTTCAACGACAGCGACTGGGTCGCGTCGCGCGATCGCACGGTGAAGGACTGGCTCGGCCTGCTCTCGCACGGACGCACCGTGTTCGCGGTCGGCTCGTCGGACTCGCACGGCATCTCGTCGTCGCCGGTCGGCTATCCGCGCACGTGCATCCAGCTCGGCACCGACGATCCGCAGCAGGTGACGCCGAACCTCGTGCGCGATCAGCTCTCGGCCGGGCACGCGGTCGTGTCGGGCGGGCTGTATGTGAGCGCGACCGTCGCGGGCAAGGGCCCGGGCGACACCGCGACCGGCGTCGGCGCGACGACGATGCTCGACATCCAGGTGCAAGCGGCGCCGTGGATCGACGCGAAGACGATCGAGGTCGTCGTCGACGGCGCGGTCGCGCAGACGATCACGATCCCGCAATCGACGAACGTCGTGCGCTACCACCAAGCGGTGAACATCGACGTGGCGAGCGGCGGCAGCTACGTGATCGTTGCGGCATACGGCGATCAACCGCTCGAGCCGGTGCACCCGGGACGGATCCCGTTCGGCGTCACGAATCCGATATTCTTGAAGCGGTGAAGTGGCGCTACGAACCGTTCGCGAACCTGTCCGTCGTCGAGCTGTATCGGATCATCGCGCTCAGGCAGCGCGTGTTCGTCGTCGAGCAGACCTGTCCGTACCTCGACACCGACGGCGTCGATCTCGCGAGCGATCATCTGTGGACCGGAGAGGAGCCGCTCGCGTACCTGCGCGTCGTGCCCGGCGGCGCGAAGTACGAGGAGCCTTCGCTCGGTCGGATCGTCACCGCGCCGGAAGCGCGCGGCACCGGCCTCGGCCGCGCGCTCGTGATCGAAGGGCTCGCCCGCGCGCGCGCGCGCTTCGGTGATGTCCCCGTGAGGATCGGCGCGCAGAAGTATCTGTTCGGGTTCTACGAGTCGTTCGGCTTCGTGCGCGCCGGCGACGACTACGTCGAGGACGGCATCGACCACGTGGAGATGCTACGCCTACCGTCATGAGGGGTCTCTTGCTTGCGGTCCTGTTGAGCGGGTGCGGCATCGCCGACTTCGACATCGATCAACCCGTGCCCGAGCAGACGATCGCCGGATCGTCGCTGCCCGGCCCGCTCGCGTCGCTGTTCCCGCTGCCGCTGTCGCTCGACATCTCGCAGCAGATCAAGGCGCACGACACCGGGCCGATCGACAGCGTCACGATGTCGTCGCTCGAGCTGACGATCACCGACACCGCGCGGCCGCAAGGCGACACCGACGACTGGAGCTTCGTCGATTCGGTCGACGTCTTCCTGTCGAGCACGAAGAGCGGGACCACGCTGCCGAAGGTGAAGATCGCGACGGTCTCGCACCCGGGCGCGGTGCAGACGATGAGCTTCACGATCGATCAGTCGATCAACCTGAAGCCGTACGTCGACGAGGGAACCAAAGTCGAGACGATGGGCATGGGCACGGCGCCTGCCGACGACGTCTCTTACGACGGCAAGAGCGTCTTCCGCGTGCATCCGCTCTGAACTTTCGTCTCTGTCATTTCGTGTGAACGCGCCGAGCGATCATC
>DATJIA010000429.1:0-12372 GCA_035493675.1 Kofleriaceae bacterium
TCGGATCGTCCCGCGGTCGGGCAGGTCGTCAACCGCGTGAAGGGCGGCATCGAGCAGTCCGTCGAGGCCGCGCTCGCCAAGCTCGCCGGCGCCGCGCGCGCCGCCGATCTCGCGCGCACGATCGACGTGACGTTGCCGGCGCGCCCGCACCGCGCGGGGCACCTCCACCTGCTCACGCAGGTGCGCGTCGAGGCGGAGCAGATCTTCGCCGAGCTCGGCTTCGCGGTCGCCGACGGCCCGCAGGTCGAGACCGACTGGCACACGTTCGAGGCGCTCGCGATCCCGAAGGATCATCCCGCGCGCGACATGCAGGACACCTTCTACGTCTCCGACGAGATCGTGCTGCGCACGCACACGAGCCCGGTCCAGATCCGCACGATGCAGTCGCAGCGTCCGCCGATCCGCATCGTCGCGCCGGGTCAGGTCTATCGCCGCGACGACGATCCGACCCACTCGCCGATGTTCACGCAGATCGAGGGCCTCGCGGTCGACGAGGGCATCTCGTTCGCCGATCTCAAGGGCACGCTCGTCCACTTCGTGCGCCGCTTCTTCGGCAAGTCGCTCGAGATCCGGTTCCGCCCCAGCTACTTCCCGTTCGTCGAGCCCGGCGCCGAGGTCGACATGAGCTGCTCGTTCTGCGAGGGACGCGGCTGCCGCGTGTGCAAGCAGACCGGCTGGGTCGAGATCGGCGGCAGCGGCATGGTCGATCCCGAGGTCTTCGCGCACGTCGACATCGACAGCGAGAAGTACACCGGCTTCGCCTTCGGCATGGGCCTCGAGCGCATGGCGATGCTTCGCCACGGCGTGAACGACATCAAGTTCTACTACGAGGGTGACCTCAGGTTCTTGGAGCAGTTCTAATGCGAGCCGGAGCGGGACCCGCTCGGAACGAGTCGGGAGCGATGAAAGCGAGCAATCGATGAAGGTCTTGTGGAGCTGGCTCCTGGAGCTCGTCGATCTCGATCGGATGCCGACGGCGGAGGAGGGCGCGAAGGCGCTCACCGGCGCGGGGCTCGAGGTCGAGGCGTTCGTCGAGCTCGGCGCGACGTTTCGCGGCGTCGTCGTGGCGGAGGTCGTCGGCAAGCGGCCGCATCCGAACGCGGAGAAGCTGACGCTCGTCGACGTGATCACCGAGCGTGGCGGCGCGGCGACGCAGGTCGTGTGCGGCGCGCCGAACGTGCCGGCGCCGGGCCGCAAGGTCTTGTGGGCGCGGCCGGGCGCGGAGCTGCCGGGCGGCATGAAGCTCGCGGTGAAGGCGGTGAAGGGCATCGAGTCGCCGGGCATGTTGTGCTCGGAGACCGAGCTGCAGATCGGCGACGACGACGACGGCATCATCGTCCTCGAGGAGAGCGACGCCACGCCGCTCGGCGACCCGGCGCAGAAGGCGCTCTACGTCGACGACTGGATGCTCGAGATCAACGCGCCCGCGAACCGCGGCGACGCGCTCGGGCACCTCGGCATCGCGCGCGAGCTGGCGGCGCTGCTCGGCGGGCGGCTGGTGCCGCCGGCCGCGCGCCTCGACGACTTGATCGATGACTCGCTCGACGCGGCGAAGATGGTCGCGATCGACATCAAAGACCCCGAGGGCTGCCCGCGCTACGTCGCGCGCGTGATCGACGGCCTGGTCACCAAGCCGTCGCCGCGGCGCATCCGCCAGCGGCTGCGTGGCGTCGGCGTGCGTCCGATCTCGAACCTCGTCGACGCGACCAACTACGTCATGTTCGAGCTCGGGCAGCCGCTGCACGCGTTCGACTACGCGAACGTCGCCGGCGCGAAGATCGAGGTGCGTCGCGCGAAGGCGGGCGAGAAGCTCGTCACGCTCGACAACGTCGAGCGTACGCTCGAGGCGCACGATCTCTTGATCTGCGACGGCAACGGTCCGACCGCGCTCGCCGGCGTGATGGGCGGGTTGCACAGCGAGATCGTCGACACGACCACGCGCGTCTTGCTCGAGAGCGCGAGCTTCCACGCGACGACGGTGCGGCGCACCGCGCGGCGGCTCGCGCTCCACAGCGAAGCGAGCCTGCGCTTCGGGCGCGGCGTCGATCCGGAGACGAGCGAGCTCGCGTCGCGCCGCGCGGCGGAGCTGCTCGCGCGGCTCGGCGGCGGGAAGATCGCGCGCGGATCGGTCGATGCGCACCCGCGGCCGCGCACGCCCTCGAAGATCGGCGTGCGCTGGGATCGCCTGCGCGCCGTCACCGGCGTCGACCTCGCGCCCGACGACGCCGCGCGCGCGCTCGCGCGGCTCGGCTTCGAGATCGATCGATCGGATCGCGGCGCGAACGTCACGCCGCCGTCGGCGCGCGCCGACGTCGCGCGCGAGATCGACGTGATCGAAGAGGTGATCCGCGTGGTCGGCTTCGATCGCGTGCCGACGACCTTGCCCAAGCTCAGCGCCGCGCCGAAGCCGCTCGTCGATCCGCGTCCGGATCGCGCGCGGCGTGCGCTCGCCGCGGCCGGCCTCGCCGAGGCGATCACGTTCGGCTTCCAGTCGCCCGCGCGCGTCGCCGCGCTACGCCTTCCGGACCACGATCGCCGCGCGCACCCGGTCGCGCTGCGCAACCCGATGTCGATCGATCAGGCCGTGATGCGGACGTCGCTCCTGCCGAACCTGCTCGGCGCGATCGCGCGCAATCGCAGCTTCGGCGTCCACGACGTCGCGCTGTTCGAGGTCGGCAGCGTCTTCCTGCGCAAACAAGGACAAGCAACGACCGGCGAGATCACCGAGCTCGCCGACGGGCCGATCCACGCGTGCGTCGTGCTCGCGGGCGCGCGCCCGACGTGGCTCGGCGCGCCGCAGCCGTGGGACTTCTTCGACGCGAAGGGGATGCTCGAGGCGTTGCTCGTCGGCCTGGTCGGCGCCGAGGCGACGCGCGCGATCGAGCTCGAGCCCGCGCGCGACATCCCGTACCTGCATCCCGGGCTCGCGGCGCGCGTCCGCGTCGGCGACCAGATCTGGGGAGAGATCGGCGAGGTGCACCCCGAGACGCGCGAAGCGCTCGGCGTCGACGTCCCGGTCTTCATGCTCGACGTCGACGTCCTCGCGCTGCCGCCGCCCGCGCTCGCGCAGATGCGCCCGATCCCGAAGTATCCGAGCGCGACGCGCGACGTGTCCCTGTTGCTGAGCGACACGACCCCGGCGGCCCGGATCCGGAGCCTGGTGACCGGCCCGTTGGTCGAGTCAGTGCGCCTGATCGAGGACTATCGGGACGCCAAGTTGCCGGCCGGCCAGAAGTCGATGCTCTGGTCGATCACCTACCGCGCTCCCGACCGAACCCTAACCGACAGCGAGGTCGAGAGCGCTCACGAGGCCCTCGTCGCCCGCCTGATGACCGAGCTTGGCGCGACGCGTCGCTGAGATCTCGCGCAGATCCGCCCCGCCCGCTCCCGATATCGTGGTAATGTCGCGACGTTACCTAAGAAGGAGCTGACGGAGGATGGCGCGAATGACCAAGGCCGACATCATCGAGTCCGTCTACGAGAAGGTCGGCGGCTTCTCGAAGAAAGAGGCGGCGGAGATCGTGGAGAGCGTCTTCAACACGATCAAGGAGACCCTGGAGAAGGGTGAGAAGATCAAGATCTCGGGTTTCGGGAACTTCGTCGTGCGCGAGAAGAAGGCGCGCATCGGCCGAAACCCGCAGACCGGCGAGGAGATCACGATCTCCGCGCGCCGCGTGCTCACCTTCAAGCCCAGCCAAGTCTTGAAGAACGTTCTCAACGGACTTCCCGCGACCTGACCGTTGCGGTGACCGGCGGAATCTACTAGAACCGCACTCCCTACCCGGGGCGTAGCGCAGTCTGGTAGCGCACCAGTCTGGGGGGCTGGGGGTCGCTGGTTCGAATCCAGTCGCCCCGACCGGGACCGGACGGCCTCTCCCCCAGGCCGTCCACCTTTTTTTGTGCGACCGCTAGTCCTCCTCACGAACGACGACGGCATCATCTCGCCGCACCTTCGCCACCTCGCCGACGCGCTCGAGGACGTCGCCGAGGTGCTGGTCGTCGCGCCGGAGCGGCAGCGCTCGGCGGCGTCGCACGCGATCACGCTGCACAAGCCGCTGCGTCTGCACGAGATCGATCGCAATCGCTTCGCGCTGAGCGGCACGCCGGTCGACTGCGTCTACGTCGGCATGCTCAAGCTCGCGCCGCGTCCGCCGTCGCTGGTGATCAGCGGGATCAACGACGGCTACAACTTGGGCTCGGACGTCTTCTACTCGGGGACGGTCGCGGGCGCGATCGAAGGTGCGCTCCGCGGCGCGGTCGGGATCGCGGTGTCGATGGCGCCGCGCGCGACGGATGTCGCGGGCGTCGTGCGGTTCGCGCGCGCGCTGGTGAAGAAGGCGCTCGCCGAGCCGCTCCACCCGGGCAACGTGCTCAACGTCAACGCGCCCGGCGTCGGCGAGACCGAGGTCGCGTGGACGATCCTCGGCAAGCGCCGCTATCACGACGACGTCGCCGAGCGGAAGGATCCGCGCGGCCGTCCTTATTACTGGATCGGCGGCGGCGTCAGCGGCCACGACGAGATCGGCGGCAGCGACTGCGAGGCGGTCGCGCGCGGCGCGATCAGCGTGACGCCGCTCAACTTGGATCTGACCCACGCCTCGCACGTTCAAGCTCCTCCGTGGGATCTCGCAGATCACGCGCGGTGGTAGGCTAGGGCGGCGATGCGGATCGCCTGCGCGCTCGTGTTCGTGGTGGCCTGTGGCGGAGGTGGCGTGAAGCCGCCGCCGCCGCCGATGGGATCGGCCGGTGATTCGTGCGCGGGCGTCGACGCGAGCGCGCGCGCCTTGTACGAAGCCGAGGCGAAGGCGACCGATCAGCTCTCGAAGAACCCGAGCTTCGTCGACGACAACGTCGCGATGGTGGTGAAGGACTGCGCGAAGGATCCCGCGCGCGTCGCGGTGTGCACGAAGGCGGCGAAGTCGGTCGCGCAGCTCGAGAGCGATTGCTTGGTGCCGCTCGACGAAGAAGGCACGGAAGGCGAGACCACGCCATGAAGCTCGCGATCTTGGTTGTGATGCTGGCGGCGTGCGGCGGCTCGAAGCCCGCGCCCGCGAACCCGACCCCGCCGCCCGACGCTGCGGCGGCGCCCGCCGACACCGCGATCCACCAGCGCCGTGACGCCGCGTGCGAGGCGCTCGGCCCGCGCCTCACGCAGTGCGCGATCGACGACGCCAAGGCGCGCAACGATCAAGAGGCGCTCAAGGACATCGACAAGGTCGCGCCGCTCAACACCAAGAAGTTCATCGAGCAGTGCGAGTCGAGCGAGATGTCGTCGCGCCAGGTGCGCGTGCTCGAGGTGTGCGGCAAGGAAGCGCCGGACTGCGCCGAGCTCGATCGCTGCCTCGCGAACCTCAATCCTCCGCAGTGATCACGCCGCACGCGACGCGCGCGCCGGCGTTGCCGGTCGGCTGCGTCGTCAGATCGTCCTTCTTGTCGTGGACGATGAAGCCCTTGCCGACGACGCTGTTGGCGCCGTCGCCGAGCGTGACGTCGGTGAGCGTCATCGTCTTGTCGGCCTTGCCGTCCTTGCCGGCGGTGAGGTTGCCGAGATCGCCCTCGTGGTGCTCGGCGGCGTCGGGCGCGCCGTGCTTGTGCGAGCTCGGGTTGAAGTGACCGCCGGCCGAGGCGCCGTCGGGCGCGGAGCAGTCGCCCTTTTCATGGATATGGAAGCCGTGATCGCCGGGCGTGAGGCCCTCGAGGTGCGCGGTGACGAGCACGCCGCCCTCTTGCGCGACGAACTCGACGGTGCCGGTGACCGACTCGTGGCCCTTGGTGCCGGTCAGCTTCGCGACCGCGCGCTTCGGCTTGATCGTCACCTCGGGGACCGTGGTGGTCGTGCCCGAGCCGCTGCCGGTCGCGGGGCCGCCGACGGTGTCGGTGCCGGCGGTGCCGCCGGTCGACATGCCCGGCGGCGTGGTGTCCTTGGCGGGTTCCTTGTGACCGCAGGCGGCGAGCGCCGCGGCGACGATGAAGGCGAGGGTGGTGCGCATGCGCGGCATTATCGTCAAGATGGGGGAGTGAAGCGATTCGCGCTGGCACTGATCGCGTGCGCCGCCTGCGGGCGCGATGCGAGCGCGCCCGAGGTGATCGTGTTCACGCGTACGGCCGGCTTCCGTCATGATTCGATCCCGACCGCGATCGACACGCTGAACGCGCTCGGCGTCGAGCGTGGCTTCACGACGTTCGTGACCGAGGATCCGGAGGCGCTCGTCGATCACCTGCCGCGCGCGAGCGCGCTCGTCTTCGCGCTGACGACCGGCGACGTCCTCGACGACGCGCAGCAGACGTCGGTCGAAGCGTGGGTGCGAGCCGGCCACGGCTGGGTCGGCATCCACTCCGCCGCCGACACCGAGTACGACTGGTCCTGGTACGACGGCCTCGTCGGCACCCACTTCCTCTCGCACCCGCCGGGCACGTACGACACGATCGTGCGCGGCCCCACGATCGCCGGCGACTGGCCGGTGAACGACGAGCTCTACAACTTCCGCGCGAACGTGCGCGAGGCGGCCGACGTGCTCGCGACGATCGACGAGTCGACGTACACCGGCGGCACGATGGGCGCGGATCATCCGATCGCGTGGCAGCACGCGTGGGACGGCGGACGCGCCTGGTACATCGGGCTCGGTCATCGCGCCGAGCTGTACGCGGATCCGATCTTCCGCGGGCTGCTCGCGGACGGGATCGACTACGCGATGGGCTCGAACCGGTAGTGCGCGACCAGCCACTCGCGCCCGCGCCGATAGCCGAACATCTCCGCGCACGCGAGGAAGAAGACGCGCCAGCGATGGAACTGCTTGGCGTCGCCGAGCAGCTCGATCACCTCGTCCTTCCGCGCGAGCAGGTTGTCGTGCCACGCCTCCGCGGTCTGCGCGTAGTGCGTGCCGGCGAGCTCCCACTCCTGCGCGATCCGTAGATCGTCCTGGAAGTTGCGGAGGAGCGCGATCGACGGCATCAAGCCGCCGGTGAAGAACGCGCGCGCCATCCAGTCGGAGCCGCCCGCGTCGTCGAACGGATACGCGTACGTGCGATGCGCGAAGACGTGCACGAACAGCGCGCCGCCGGGGCGCAGCCAGCCGCGGATGCGCGCGAGCAGATCGCGGTAGTTGCGCATGTGCTCGAACATCTCGACGGAGACGACGCGATCGAAGCGCTTCGCGAGCAGCATCGTGCGCACGTCGGCGGTGATCACCTTCAGGTTGTCGAGGCCGCGCGCGGCGGCGATCTTCTCGACGTGCTCGCGCTGCGAGCGCGAGCTCGAGACCGCGGTGATGCGCGCGCTCGGGTACCGCGACGCCGCCCACAAGGACAGCGAGCCCCAGCCACAGCCGAGATCGAGGATCTCCTGGCCGTCGGCGAGGCCGGCGCGCGCCGCGGTCAGCTCGAGCATCGCGACCTCGGCGCCGGCGAGCGTGATCACGCCGGGCGGCCAGTACGCGCTCGAGTACTTGAGCTGCGGGCCGAGCACGAGCTGGAAGAAGCGCGCCGGGACCTCGTAGTGCTGCGCGTTGGCCTTGTCGGTGTCGATCGCGATCGGCGCGTTGCGCAGCTCCTCGACGAAGCCGCGGCGATCGGTCTTCGCCTCCTGGCGCAGGCGGAGCGCGCAGATCGCGCGGATGCCCGCGCGCAGCACGCGCTCCGGCACGCGACCGGAATCGACGACGCGCTCGAGCCACATCGGGCTCAGCTTACCTTGCGCGGCGGCCATGGAACGAACGCGCTCGTGCGCGCTTGATACGCGCGGTAGAGATCGCCCTTCGAGCGGATCGCTTGCGCTTCGGTCGCCGGGATGCCCGTGACGCGCAGGATGCTCGCCAGGATGATCGCGGGGCCGAGGAAGGCGAGGGCGCCGTACTCGGAAGGCAGCGAGTAGATCGCGTACGCGATCCAGATGCACGTCTCGAAGAAGTAGTTCGGGTGGCGCGACCACGACCACAGGCCGACGTCGCAGACCTTGCCCTGGTTCGACGGATCGCGCTTGAACGCGCGGAGCTGCGCGTCGGCGGTCGCTTCCCCGACCAGCGCGATCGCGAAGAGGATCATGCTCGCGAGCCGGAAGCCTTCGCCGCGGGCGGGCGCGCGGAACGGTAAGACGATCGCGACGCACAAGATCGCGGTGAGCAGCGCCTGGGCCTGGAAGAAGACGAAGAAGGCGCGGTTCGCGTGCGGCGCCCAGCGCCGGCGCAGCGTGGCGTAGCGTCCTTCCTCGTCGGCGCCGGCGGCGCCGCGGACGACCAGATAGAAGGTGAGGCGCAGGCTCCACGCGCAGACCATGATGGTCAGCGGCACGATCTGCGCGCGCGGTGCATCGGAGACCGCGCAGAAGATCGCGACACAGACCGTGAACGACGCGGCCCACCCGACGTCGACGATGCCGGCGTTCCGCGTGCGCAGGCTGACGAGCCACGAGCTCAGCTGCAGACCGGCCGCCGCCGCCCACGCATACAAGAGAAGGACCACGCCCCGATGCTACGATCTCGCGAGGAGAACGGATCGATGTTGCCGCCCGGCCCACGCAGCCCCGCCGTCGTCCAGATGATCGAGTTCTCGACGCGGCCCGTGCAGATGATGGAGTCGGCCGCGAGGAAGTACGGCGATCCGTTCACGATGCGGATGCCGGCGCTCGGCGCGTACGTGATGATCTCCGCGCCGCCTCTCATCAAGGAGGTCTTCAACGGCGATCCGGACCTCATGCACGCGGGCAAGGCCAACCAGGTGATCGAGCCGCTGGTCGGATCGCGATCGGTCCTGCTGCTCGACGGCGCGCCGCACCTGCGCGCGCGCCGCTTGTTGTCGCCGCCGATGCGCGGCGAGCGCATGCAGGCGTACGCGTCGATCATCGAGGAGATCACGCTGGCCGAGCTCGCGCGCATGCCGGTCGGCCGTCCGTTCTCGATCCACGCGCACATGCAGGCGATCACCCTCGACGTGATCCTGCGCGCGGTGTTCGGGCTCGAGCGCGGGCCGCACATGGATCGGTTCCGCGCGGTCCTGGTCGAGCTGCTCGAGCCGCCGCCGGCCGTGATGACGTTCGTGCCGAAGAAGTGGCTCGACTTCCCCGGCTCGCCGTATCGCACGTTCCTGCGCCGCAAGGCCGCCGTCGATCGCGCGCTCTTGGAGCTCGTCGACGCGCGGCGATCGGCGCCGCTGGGCGAGGACATCCTGTCGCTGCTCTTGGCGGCGCGCGACGAGACCGGCGCGCCGCTCTCCGACGAGGAGCTGCGCGACGAGCTGATCACGATGCTGCTGGCGGGCCACGAGACGACCGCGACCGCGCTGTCGTGGGCGGTCGCGCTGATCCTCCAGGCGCCCGACGTGCGCGATCGCCTCGGCGATCCCGACTACCTCGACGCGACGATCAAGGAGACGCTGCGCCTCCGGCCGATCGTCCCCGACGTCGTGCGCGAGCTGCAGCGCCCGATGACGTTCGCCGGCTACGATCTGCCCGCGGGCGCGAAGCTCACGCCGTGCATCTACCTCGCGCATCGGCGTCCGGACATCTATCCCGAGCCGTCGCGCTTCGACCCGACCCGCTTCCTGGGAGTCAAGCCCGATCCGTACGCGTGGTTCCCGTTCGGCGGGGGCATCCGTCGCTGTCTCGGGATGGCGTTCGCGCTCTACGAGATGCGCGTGGTCTTGTCATTGTTGTTCGCGCGCGCGAAGTTGCGCCTCGCGCAGCCGGGGCCGGTGCGCGTGGTGCGACGAACGGTGACGTTGGCGCCTGCCGGCGGTACCCGAGTGATACTTGACGCGCCGGTGCGCGATCGCTTCTCCTGATCGGATGAAGAAGCTGGGGTTCGTCTTTGCGATCGCATTGGCGGCGTGCGGACCGAAGGCGATGCCGGTCGCGTCGCCGTCACCACCGCCGGATCCGGATCCGCCGGCGACGTCGTCGTACGATCCGTCGGACTCGTCCGGCGGTGACTCGAGCTGCATCGAGTGGGACACCGAGGGCAACTGCACCGACTGGGACAACACCGGCGCGAGCTCCGGCTCCAGCGGCGATGACGACGACGACGGCGGCTACATGGGCGACGACGATGACGACGACGGCGGCGGCTGAGCGTCGCTGCGCTAGCGACCTTCGCCCATCGGCGCCGACAGCGAGCCGGCGCCGAACATGAGCCAGAGCACGCGCCCGCCGCGCACCTCTTGCTCCATCGCGCCGATCGTCCAGCGCGCGTCGCTGTTCGAGTCGCTGCGCGGCTCGCGCGCGCCGAGGATCACGTCGAGGCGGAAGGTCAGCTCGTCGACGGGCGCGGTGGTCGCGCCGTGCTTGCGCTCGGCCGCGCCGAACACGAAGTCGGCGCGCGCGCTCGCGACCAGGTTGAGCCGATCGATCGGCGAGAGGATCATCACGCCCTCGGCCGGCAGCTCGAACGCGATCGGCAGGCGATCGCCGGTCATGCCGCCGACGCCGACGCCGGTCATCGCGGCCATCGCGAAGCGGCCGTCGCCGAACCACGCGCCCATGCCGAGCGGGAAGGCGAGGTCGTAGCGGAAGCCGCCGCCGGTGCCGAACCCGAGCTGCAGCTCCGGCGCGATCGCGAGCGGCTCGTCGACGCCGATCATGATCGAGCGCATCTGGCCGGCGACGATCAGGCCGGGCCCGCGGAGCGCCGTGCCGTCGGTGGCGGCGCCGCCTTGGAGGAGCAGCTCGAGCACGAGCCCGGGGTCGCCGTTCTCGCCCGTGTGCTCGTCCGATGGCGGCGGCCCCGGCGGATCGACCGCGATCTCGTCGCGCGACACCTTCTCGGCGCGCGCAACGCTTGCCGCCGCCGCGACCAACACGAGGACCAGCGCCACCCGCACTCCTTGACGATAACAGCCGGGCGCCGCCGCGCATCTTTTTGCATTGACAGTGCAAGTTGTCGGAGTTATGCCGCGGTCATGAGGGTGGTCGCGGTCCTGCTGGTCGCGTCGTGCAGCGGACCGATGTCGGCGCCCGCTTCCGCGCCGGACGCGGCGGCGTCTTCTCCGCCGGATGCCGTCGTCGACGCGTCCCCGCCGACGCCGCTCACGGTGCAGTGGCTCGGCGTGCAGGGCTACCTGCTCTCGCACGGCGGCGAGTCGGTCTTGACCGCGCCGCTCTTCACGCGCGCGTCGCTGGTCGACGTCTCGGTCAACGCGCCGACGCCCGCGGACACCGCCGCGATCGACGCCAACCTGCCGCCGCTCGACGATCTCCGCGCGATCGTCTCCGGCCACGCGCACTACGATCACCTCATGGACGTGCCGCGGGTCATGACCGCGCACGCGCCGTCCGCGCTCCTCTACGCGAACCTGTCGGCGCGGCACATCTTCGCCGCGCTCGCGCCCGACTCGTGCGGCACGCCGCCCGCTTCGATCGATCAGATCGATCGCGCGCGCGTGATCGCGCTCGACGATCCGCTGGCGTCGGCGGTCGACTACCGCAACTGCCCTTCCTCTCGCCCCGAGGGCGCACCGCTCGCCGGCAGCTGGGTGCGCGTCCCCGGCTCGCACATCCGTCTCTACGCGATCTGCAGCGAGCACCCCGCGCAGGTCGGCATCTATCACTTCGGCGCCGGCTCGATCGACGCCGATCTGTGCGCGCTGCCGTCGTCCGCCGGCGGCTGGCTCGAAGGCCGCACGCTCGCGTTCCTGATCGACTTCCTGGACGACGCCGATCAGCCCGCGTTCCGGATCTACTACCAAGACGCGCCGACCAACGCGCCGATCGGCAACCCGCCCGCCGACGTCATCGCCGATCATCCCGTCGACGTCGCGCTCTTGAACGTCGGCAACTACGATCAGGTCCGCGATCAACCGACCGAGATCCTGCAGACGCTCACGCCTCGCTTCGCGATCAGCGGCCATTGGGAGGACTTCTTCCAGCCGCTCTCCTCGCCGCTGACGCCGCTACCGTTCGAGAACGTCGACACCTACCGCGCGCGCGCCGACGCGCTCATGCCCACCGGCCGCAGCATCATCCCGACGACCCGCGGCCAGGTCGTGATCGTCCCCCCGCCTTGATGCTAGAACACCGGGGACGATCCCATAGCTCAGTTGGATAGAGCGACGGTTTCCTAAACCGTAGGCCGCAGGTTCGATTCCTGCTGGGATCACAAGGGAATCTGGATTTAGAGGGGGCTCTAGTCAACGATTAGTCAACAAGCGGGACGCTTGCCGCTGCCGCGCGGATGTCAGGCCCCGCTGGCCGAGCGTTTGCGACTAATTCGCTTGTTGCGATTATTTCGATTGAGGGCTAGCTTCCCTGCATGGCGTCTCCCGCCCTCAAGCTCCCTACCGCGAAGGCCTCCGAAGAGGCCCAGGTCGCGCTGCGTGTGCTCACCGGCGTGCGCGGCCGGCGCGCGTCGCGTGCGTTGAAGGTCCGAGCCGACGGAGACGGGCCCG
>DATJIA010000430.1:0-34742 GCA_035493675.1 Kofleriaceae bacterium
AGACATCGTGATTGCGCGGCGATGGACATGTCGTTCCGAGTCGCACGTCGACGGGCTGTCTCGCCATTGATACCGTCGAAGATGGAGGCAACATGCCGACGAGTCTTCGAGTCATCGCCGCCGTCGCGCTCTCGCTCCTGCTCGCGAGCTGTGGCGGCAACAAGAACGGAACCCCCGGAAGCCCCGACGCGGCCGCGGGCGCCGGCTCCGGTGCGCCCACCACATGCATCGTCGGAACCCAAGGCTGCCTCTGCGACTCGACCGGAGGCTGCGAGCCGGGCCTGACGTGCGCGACGCAGCCCTCGCCGCGGCCACCTCTCTGCTGCAACGGTTCGGACTGCACGAACGTCGGTGGGACCGTCGGCGCGACCTGCAGCGCCCCGACCGGAGCCCCGTCGTGCACCCCGGGCATCACGATCCCGGCGGCGACCGGCACCAACGACAACTGCGGCTATCCGGCGACGAGCTTCGTCGAGAGCACGACCCTGGTCGGCATCAACGCCGTGGGTGGCGGTTCGACGCCCGCCATCATCCAGGTCTTCTACAACGACGAGCACGCGCTCACGCTCGGCTGCGCGACGTCGAGCAATCCGGTCACCCTGCTGTCTCCGGACCCGGCGGCCGTCCATTATCCGCAGACCGGAGATCCCGCGTGCACCGACACGGTCGGGCGACCGCTTCGCCCGGTCGTGTTCATCACCGATCTCTCGGTCGACCCGAGCTGCAGGGCGGGCGACATGCAGATGGGCGGTCCGGCCTACGACCCCGTCGCGATCTTCGGCTCGTGGAAGAGCGCGACCGAGGACGCCAGCCATGTCGGAACGCCCGATCCAGCCGACCCCGCGGCCAACAAGTGGGACCTCACCTCGCAGGCAGATCCGGTGCCTGCGAGCGTCATGGCCGCGGGCAAAGAGAACTACGGCACCGAGATGCGGTTCGAAGTCGGCCTGATCTCCGGCCACTCCTACCGCATCCAGGTCGTCGCCCACGACGGCGATCAGAACAAGGGCGGCGACTCGGGCGAGGCCTGCGCGACCTTCTGCGCAGGCACGGGCACGCTGTGCGATCCGGGCGTGACCGAATGTGTCGACGACCCCGACGGTGCAACGTGTCCGACGGGCACGACCTGCGTGCAGGGCTGCTGCTTGCAGATCGTCCAGTAGCGACGCAGACGATCTGCTCTGCGGCCGCTACGCGCAGCCTCAAGCCGTGACGACGTCGGTGATCACGTTCTTGAGCGTCAAGAGCTGGATCGGCTTTCGGACCACGCGCTTCGCGTGGAGCTCGGCCGCGATCGCGTCGGCGTCGGCGCGTGCGGTCAGGACGATCACCGGGATCGATGCGAACCGCGGATCGGCGCGGAGCTCGTGACCGAGCTGGATGCCGTCCATCACCGGCATCATGATGTCGAGCAGGATCGCGGCGGGTAGCTCGCGTGCGTGCTCGAGCCACTCGAGCGCCGCCGCTCCATGGCCCGCGGTCGCGACGCGAAAGCCGAGGAGCGTGAGCGCCTCCTCGAGCGCTCCGCAGATGTCTTCGTCGTCATCGACGACCAGCACGAGCGTGCGATCGTGACCCATACGATCGAGGATAGCGCTACGTCAGCGCCGTCGCGCGCAACCTTGCACCGCAGCGACCAGCGCATCCGGTGTCACGGGTTTCGCGACATGCAGCTGGAAGCCGGCCGCCTCGGCATTTTTCCGATCGTCCGCGCCTGCGTAGGCGCTGAGCGCGATCGCGGGGACGTCGCCGCCTCGGTCCGGAGACAACGACCGCACGCGGCGCATGAAGGAGACGCCATCCTCGTCCGGCATCCCGACGTCGCAGACGATGACGTCCGGCGGATCGGCCTGGAGCATCGCGAAGGCCTCGGCGGCAGACGCTGCGACCGAGACGGTCGCGCCGGCGGAGCCGAGGAGCTCCGTGATCAGATCGCGCGCGTCTTGATCGTCGTCGATGACGAGCGTGCGGACGCCCCGTAGCGCGACATCGCCCTCGCCGCCCTTCGCGCGCTCGGTCGACGTGTCCGCCCGCGGCGCATCGACGATCGCGGGGAGCGACACGACGAACGTCGCGCCCTTCCCGAGGCCTTCGCTGTGCGCTTCGACGGCGCCGCCGTGCGCTTCGACGAGGTGACGAACGATCGCGAGGCCGAGGCCCATGCCGCCGTGCTGACGGGTCGGTCCGGTATCGAGCTGATGGAAGCGCTCGAACACGGCGTCGAGGTGCTCGCGCGCGATGCCTTTGCCGGTGTCGCTCACCTCGATGTGGAGCCAGCGTCCCATGCGGAGCGCGCGAGCTTCGATCCGGCCGCCCGGCTCGGTGAACTTCACGGCGTTCGACAGCAGGTTCCACACGATCTGCTGCAGGCGTTCGCGATCGCCGTGGACGAGCGGCAGATCGGCGTCGATCTGCTCGACGATTCGGACCTGCTTCGCGGTCGCGGATGGACGCACGGTGTCGAGCGCGCCCCGAATGGGGCCGGTGACGTCGGTCGGCGCGAGCTCGAGCTGGAGCTTGCCGCGCGAGATGCGCGACACGTCGAGGATGTCGTCGATCAACCTCGCCTGCGCGGTCGCGTTGCGCACGATCGCGGCGATCGCCTTCGCCGGATCGCGGCCGCCACCACGTTCGAGGATCGCCGCGTAACCGAGGATCGCCTGGAGCGGCGTGCGCAGCTCGTGGCTCACGACCGCGAGGAACTCGTCCTTCAGACGATTCGCGCGCGCCGCCTCTTCTTCGAGGCGGCGTCTCTCGATGATGAGCCCGACGCGGGCGGCGAGATCCTCGGCGAGCTCGAGGTCGCGATCGCCGTACCGGCGCGGGGTCGTGCTGGTGAGCACGAACGTGATCGCGCCGAACACCGGCCCGCGCCCGCGCAGCGGCACGACCAACGCGGACCGGAGATCCATCTCGCGGAGGAATCGCCGGTGCTGGTCGTCGACCGCGGCGGCCTCGATGAGCTCCGGCGGGATCTCGCGATAGAGCTCGGCGCGGCCGGTGCGGATCACGTTCGGCGTGCCCGCCTGCGCGTCCGGATCCGGCGGGTACTTTCGTGCCGCTTCCTTCGCCGCTTCGATCTTCGCGGGATCGACGTGCGCGAGCGCGAGCTGCTCGATGCGGTTGGTCGAGGGATCGACGACGTCGATGCTCACCCAGTCGGCGATGCGCGGGACCGCGAGCCGCGCCGCGCGCGCCAGCGCGTCGCGATAGTCCGCGGCCTCGACGATCTCGGCGGTCGCCTTGGCGATGAAGGCACGCCGCAAGTTGTCGAGCTTCTCCTCGCTCGCGTCGCGGAACACCAGCACGACGCCCGTGATCCTGCCGTCGGCGTCCTTGATCGGCGCCGCACTGTCGTCGATCGGTACGTCGATCCCGCCGCGCTGCCGGAGCACGGTGTGATTGGCGAGCCCGACGATCGCGCCGTGGCGCAAGACCTTCTCGACGGGGTTCTCGACCGGCGCGCCGCTCTCCTCGTTGAAGATCGGGAAGACCTCGCGCAGCGATCGCCCGGACGCGTCGGCCTCGCTCCATCCGGTCACCCGCTCGGCGATCGGATTCATGAACTGCACCTGACCGCGCTCGTCGGTGGCGATCACCGCGTCGCCGATGCTGCGCAGCGTGGTGCGCCACAGCTCGAGCGCGCCCGCGGTGCGGAGCTGGGCCTCCTTGCGCGCGGCGATGTCGAGCGAGACGCCGAACCACTCGCGCACGCGGCCGTCGCCGTCGAAGAACGGGATCGCGCGCACCTCCATCCAGACGTAGCCGCCGTCTCGCCGGCGCAGGCGATACTCCGCCGACAACGGCTGCGCGGCGGCCTTCGCGCGTTCCCATGCGTCGCGGAACGGCGGCAGGTCGTCGGGATGGATCACGTCCCACGCGTTGCCCGACCGCCACTCGTCGGCGGACTGCCCCGTGAAGTCCCGCCAGCTCGACGAGTCGCCGTTCGGCGTGCCGCCGGCGTCCGTCGTCCACACGATCGCGTGCGAGGCCTCGACGAACGCGCGATACGTGCGATCGGTGAGATCGCGCGTGACCTTCGCGAAGCCGATGTGCGCGCCCGAGGCGTCGCGCAGGGTCGTGATCACCGCGCTCGCCCAGAACTGCGAGCCGTCCTTGCGGACGCGCCAGCCGACGTCCTCGACGCGTCCGTCGCGCAGCGCCCGCGACAGCAGGTGGATCGGCTTCCCGTGCGCTCGGTCCTCCGCGGTGAAGAACGTGGCGAAGCTCTGCCCGACGATCTCGCGGCTCTCGTAGCCCTTCAGGCGTTGCGCGCCCGCGTTCCACGATCCGACCGTGCCATCGGCCGCGAGGAAGTAGATCGCGTAGTCCTCGACCTGCTCGACGAGAATGCGGAAGTGCTCATCAGCAAGCTGCATCCCTGGAACGCCGAGCGCGCAGAGCGGCCCGTCCCCCTGAAGGGCCCACTTCTATCATGCGTGCTCGCCGTCGATCGATCGGCGCCCGCGCGATCGGACGAAGTCCGATTTTCTCCTACTCGAAGCGCGCCCCCATGGGGCCATCGTTCGCGAGGAAGGACGTGATCGGTGACGTGCTCGCGTGGACTGCTCGAGCATGACGTTCCCGATCGTTCGATCGCTGCCGCGCGGTGCCAGAAGATTCACGGCTGGTCGCGCGTCTGACTCCTGAACAGGAGCTCTCATGATTCGCACCGCACCGAAGATGATGTTCTGCCTCGCGACCGTGCTCTGCACGCGCCAGGCGCTGGCCGCTCCGCGGATCGGCACGAGCACGCTGACCGGCTACGTGATGCCCGGCGCGGTCGACGGGCCGCGGCCCGTGATCGATCCGCGGCTCGGGCCTGTCGCCGACGGCATTCCGCACGACGGCGTCACCGACGTCGACACCGGCGATGATCGAGCAAGTGCGCTCGAAGAAGCTCGCCAGCGCGCGGAACGCGCTCGCGCCGAACGACAGGAGCGGATCCGTGCCGCGCGCGAGGCACAGCTGCGAGCGGAAGGCGAACGGCAAGCGCGCGAACGAGCGGATCGCGCAAGACAAGACCGCGACACCATCGACGCCCGACTCGCGGCCGAACGCGCCGAACAGCGCCGCGACGCGGAGGCCGCACGCGCGCAGGCGCGCGCCGATCAGCGACGTCGCGAAGCGGAGGCGCAACAGGCACGCGAGGCGCAACGACGTCGCGACGAAGAGCTCGCGAGGCGCAACGCCGAAATGCAGCGCTCGACCGCCGTCGCGTCACAGGCGGACGGCGGCGAGCCTTCACCATCCCAAGGCGATGACGCGGTCTTCGTCCGACCGCAGGATTGGCCGGCGCCGCCGCTCGAGGCGCCCACGGGTGGCCCGCGTGCATGGCAGCGGGCAAACGCCGATCGCGGCGTCTACCTGACCGACCTGCTGGCGCCCGCGATCGATGGGGCGATCGACAATTGCGGCGATTGCACGCTCTCGACGGGAAACGTCGTCATCGCGGGCATCGGCGTGGTCACGACGCCGGAAGCCGCGCTGCCCTTCCTCGCGGAGCAGCTCGCGGGCGACCCCGAGGGCGTGCGGAGCCACATCGAGAGCTGCATCGACTGCGCCGCGTGGATCTTCACGCCGCCGCCGATGATCGATCCGACGACGCACCGTTCGATACCCGCGGTGCCCGTCCCTGTCGATCACGACTAGGACGTCGGAGCTCCCCGTGCCGTCCAGTCATGGCGCGACGTCTGCGGCGGCGATGCGATCGATCGTGAAGCGCGAGACGCCGCGCGCCGCGATCGCTTGGATGCGTTGGATCTGGAGCTGCTGGAGCTCGCGGACGGAGTCGAGGAGCGCTAGGAACGAGCCCGAGCCGGAGACGTAGGCCGCCTCCGCCGACGCGATCGTCTCGCGCAGCTTCGGGATCGCGGCCTGCTCGAGCGCGTCGATGCGCCGCTGGTCGGCGCGCGTGCGGCTCCACGCCATGCGCAGATCGGCCTCGGCCATCGCGCGCATCGCGTCGGCCTCGCGGTCCGCGGCGCGCGCCATCGCCTCCTGCATCGCGATCTCGTTGCGCGGGCGCTCGCGGCTGAACAGCGGGATCGAGACCGAGACGCCGACGCCGAGGCCGTCGGGCATGCCGCCGAAGTTCTGCTCGTACTCGCCCATCACCATCACCATCGGCAGGTACATCTTGCGGGCGAGCCGCGCGCGCGCCGACGCCGCGCGCTCCATCGCGCGCGCCGACGCGACCTCGGGCGTGCGCGCCGCGGCGTCCGCGAGCTGCGACGCTTCGGGCAAGGGCGCGGCGACGGGCAGCTCGATCGCGCCGATCGGCTCGTCGACCGGATGGCCCCGCAGCGTGTTGAGCATCGCCGCCATCGCGACGCGCTCGTCGGCGAGCGAGCCCTGCTCGGCCTGCATCACGGCGAGCTCCGATTCGGTGCGCAGGACGTCGTGGTGCGCCATCTCCATGCCGGTCTGCACGCGGGCGAGCGCGGACTCGCGCATGCGCTCGAGCGTGGCGATCTGCTCGTCGAGCAGCGCCGACATCGCGTCGTTCATCCACAGCTCGTAGAAGACCGTCACCGCTTGCGCGCGTGCATCCCACTGCGTGCGCCGGAGCGCGGCTTCCGCCTGCGCGACCTCGGCGCCGGCCGCGTCGCGCGCGAGGTCGCGGCGGCCGAACAGGTTCAGCGGCTGCCCGATGCGATACGCGATCATCGGCGGGCTCGACGGATCCGACTCGCCGCCGGGCAGCGGGATCGACGCGCCCATCACGCTGATCGTCGCGTCGTCCCAGGTCCCGGCCGCGCCGACCGCGGCGCGCCGCGCCTCGACGTTCGCCTGCCCGACCTCGACGAGCGGCGCGCGATCGCCGACCTCCGCGAGCACCTGAGGCAGCGTGAGCGGGGTCGACGAAGCCATCGCGGCGAGCGTGAGGAGCGCGAACATCGCACCCCTGGGTTCAGCAACGGCCGTGCCCACCGGCGGTGCGTCGGTGCGCCGTCCGCGACGAAAGGGCTGCACGTCGACGCGCCTCGCATGCAGTCCTTGCGCGATTTCGCGCGGCGGTCGGGGATCGCGACGCGCGCGGGGCGCTCGTCCGCGCGCTCGCGGCGCCGCCGGCTGGCGCTGTCGTTGCAGTAGCCGGGATCATGCACGTGCGTCGCTTCCTCGGCCCGGCGATCGCGACCGTCGTCGTCGGGGTGCTCGCGATCGTCTTTCGCACGCAGCTCGTCGCGTGGTTCAGCGGTCGACCGATGAGCAGCGGCAAGCGCTCGGCGGCGGCGAGCGTGACGACCGGCGCGCTCGCGATCGCGACGTCGGTGACGCCGGATCCGCCGCAGGTGAGCGGCAACCGCTTCCGCGTCGAGGTGAAGGACGCGAAGGGCGCGCCGGTCGACGACGCGAAGGTGTCGGTCACGTGGGACATGCCCGCGATGGGCGCGATGCAGGAGATGAAGGGCACGGTGCCCGCGAGCGCCGAGGCGAGCGGCGTCTACGCGAGCGACGTCGATCTGCCGGGCGGCGGTAGCTATCTGATCGAGGTCGAGGTCGAGTCGAGCGCGGGCAACGCGACCGCGAAGTACGACCTCACGGTCGGATCGCCCGGGCTCGCGGCCGCGGGCGGCGGCGGCGGCGCGCCGATGGACCTGAACATGCCGATGCCGGCGCCGCCCGCGCCCGCGCCCGCGCCGGCCCCGTACGCGTTCTCGCCGGCCGCGCTCGGCGCGCTCGAGCAGACGTTCGGCGCTTACGAGGCGATCCGCGCCGCGCTCGCGCACGATCGGCTCGCCGACATCGCGGCGCCCGCGCGCACGATCGCCGCGGCGCTCGGCGCGATGCACGGCGCCCTCGCGAGCGCGCCCGCCGCGATCGCCGACAGCGTCCACGGCGCGGCGATCGCCGCCGACGCGCTCGCGACCGCGAAGGATCTCGATCGCGCGCGCTCGCAGTTCGGCGAGCTGAGCCGCGCGCTGCAGTCGCTGGCGGTCGCCGATCCGCGGCTCGCGAGCGGCTGGCACGTCTTCGAGTGCCCGATGGCGCCCGGCTGGCAGGGCTGGTTCCAGAAGAGCCCGAGCATCGAGAACCCGTACATGGGCACGAAGTCGCCGACCTGCGGCGGCGCGTCGCGCTGGGAAGGCCCGAGCACGGCGAAGCCCGCACCGGCGATCGACGAGCGCACCGTGATCACCGTCGACGAGCGCCGGCGCGCGTACCTCGGCATCCGCACCGGCACCGCCGTGCGCGCGCCGATGACGCTCGCGATCCGCGCGGTCGGCCGCCTGACCTTCGACGAGACCAAGCTCACCGACGTCGTCGTGCGCGTGAGCGGCTACATCACCAAGCTGCGCGTCAACGCGACCGGTCAGTCGGTGAAGAAGGGCGACACGCTCTTCACCTTCTACAGTCCGGACCTGTTCGCCGCGCAGCAGGAGGTCCTGTTCGCGAAGAAGCGCGCCGGCGACGACGCCGACGATCCGCTGCTCCGCGCGTCGGAGAAGAAGCTCGCGCTGTGGGGCTTCGATCGCGCTCAGCTCGCGGCGCTCTACGCGCGCGGCGAGCCGCTCGAGGACGTGCCGTTCGCGTCGCCGGCGTCCGGCGTCGTCACCGAGAAGGACGTCGTCGAGGGCGACGCGATCCAGATGGGCATGAAGCTCTTCCGCATCGCGCCGATCGATCAGATCTGGGTCGAGGCCGACGTCTACGAGGGCGACCTCGCGCGCATCGCGAAGGGCCAGCACGCGGCGATCACGCTCACGTACCTGCCCGGCCGCACCTTCGACGGCACCGTCGCGTTCGTCTACCCGTACCTCGATCCGGCGTCGCGCACCGGCCGCGTGCGGGTGCAGCTCCCCAACAAGGGCCTCGAGCTCAAGCCGGACATGTACGCGACGGTCGCGTTCCGGATCGAGCTCGGCGAGCGCGTGCAGGTGCCGAAGTCCGCGGTCGTCTACACGGGCCCGCGCCGGATCGTCTTCGTCGATCTCGGCGGCGGCCGGATCGCGCCGCGCGACGTCACGATCGGCGCGTCGACCGACGACATGATCGAGATCGTCGACGGCCTCGCCGAAGGCGAGCGCGTGATCACCTCGGGCAACTTCCTGGTCGCGTCCGAGAGCCGGATCCGCTCGGCCGCGTTCTGGGAGGCGAAGCCGTGATCCGCCGCATCATCGAGGGCAGCGCGAAGAACCCGCTGATCACGATCCTGTTCGTCGGCGCGTTCGCGGTGTGGGGCTGGATGTCGCTGCGCAAGGCGCCGCTCGACGCGATCCCCGACCTCAGCGACGCGCAGGTGATCGTCTACACGGAGTGGATGGGGCGCAGCCCCGATCTGATCGAGGACCAGCTCACGTACCCGATCTCGTCGTCGCTGGTCGCCGCGCCCGGCGTGAAGTCGGTGCGCGGCCTCTCGATGTTCGGCATGTCGTTCGTCTACGTGATCTTCGACGACGGCACCGACATCTACTGGGCGCGCAGCCGCGTGCTCGAGTACCTGAACCAGACCAAGTCGAAGCTGCCCGGCGGCGTCTCGCCGACGCTCGGCCCCGACGCGACCGGCGTCGGGTGGGTCTTCGAGTACGCGCTCGTCGATCGGACCGGCAAGCACGACCTCCAGGAGCTGCGCGCGCTCCAGGACTGGAACCTGCGCTACGCGCTGCAGAGCATCCCCGGCGTCGCCGAGGTCGCGACCGTCGGCGGCTACACGAAGCAGTACCAGATCACGGTCGACCCCACGAAGCTCGCCGCGTTCAAGATCCCGTTGCGCGACGTCATGATGGCGGTGCGCCGCTCCAACGAGGACGTCGGCGGCCAGGTGATCGAGATCTCCGGCCACGAGCACGTGATCCGCGGCCGCGGCTACGTGAAGCGCGTGGAGGACCTCGAGCACATCCCGCTCGTGACGGGCGCGAACGGCGTGCCGATCACGGTCGCCGACGTCGCGCAGGTCGCGATCGGCCCCGACATCCGCCGCGGGCTCGCGGAGCTCGACGGCCAGGGCGAGGTCGTCGGCGGCATCGTGATCATGCGCTACGGCCAGAACGCGGTCGACGTGATCGACGGCGTGAAGGCGCGGCTCGCCGAGCTCGCGCGCACGCTGCCCGACGGCGTCGAGGTCGTGCCGACCTACGATCGCTCCGAGCTGATCCGCGCGTCGGTCGACACCCTGCGCGGCACGCTGATCGAGGAGATGATCGTCGTCAGCGTCATCATCTTCTTGTTCCTCCTGCACGCGCGCAGCGCGCTGATCGCGATCATCACGGTGCCGCTCGGCGTGCTGCTCGCGTTCATCCCGATGGACCACCAGCACCTGACCGCGAACATCATGTCGCTCGGCGGCATCGCGGTCGCGATCGGCGCGATGGTCGACGCGTCGATCATCCTGATCGAGAACGTCCACAAGAAGCTCGACGACTGGGAGCGCGGCGGGCGCCCGGGCGAAAGGCGCGACGCGATCGTCGCCGCGATGACCGAGGTCGGCCCGTCGATCTTCTTCTCGCTGCTCGTGATCACCGTCGCGTTCATCCCGGTCTTCACGCTCGAGGGCACCGAGGGCCGCCTCTTCAAGCCGCTCGCGTTCACCAAGACGTACTCGATGGGCTTCGCGTCGATCCTCGCGGTCACGCTGACCCCGGCGCTCGCCGCGATCCTCGTGCGCGGCAAGATCCTGCGCGAGGATCGCAACCCCATCAATCGCGTGCTGATCAGGGCGTACGCGCCGGTCGTGCGGTTCGTCGTCGATCACCGCAAGAGCGTGCTGGTCGGCGCGGCGCTGCTGATCGCGTTCACCGTGCCCGCGATGTTCCGGCTCGGCAGCGAGTTCATGCCGCCGCTCGACGAGGGCACGATGCTCTACATGCCGACGGCGCCGCCCGGCATGCCGATCGCCGAGGCGTCGCGGATCACCGGGCTCATGGACCGCGAGCTGAAGACGATCCCCGAGGTCGTGAGCGTGTTCGGCAAGAACGGCCGCGCCGAGACGGCGACCGATCCGGCGCCGCTCGGGATGATCGAGACGGTGATCGTGCTGAAGCCGACCGATCAGTGGCGGCCCGGCCTCACGTGGAACGACCTGAAGACGGAGATCGATCAGAAGCTGAAGTATCCGGGGATGCCGAACCTGGTGTGGATGCCGATCCAGACCCGCACCGAGATGCTCTCGACCGGCGTGCGCAGCCCGCTCGCGGTCCAGGTCTACGGCGACAACCCGGATCAGATCGAGAAGGCCGCGGTCGCGGTCGAGCAGGCGCTCGCCGGCGTGCCCGGCACGCGCAGCGCGTTCGCCGATCGCTCGACCGGCGGCTTCTACATCGATCTCGTCGTCAAGCGCGAGGAGGCCGCGCGCCACGGGCTCACCGTCGCCGACGTCGACGAGGTGATCGAGACCGCGATCGGCGGCATGAACGTGTCCGAGACCGTCGAGGGCCGCGAGCGCTATCCGATCAACATCCGCTACGCGCGCGAGTTCCGCGACGATCCGTCGGTGCTCGATCGCGTGCTGGTCGCGACGCCGTCGGGCGCGCAGATCCCGCTGTCGCAGGTCGCCGAGGTCCGCTTCGTCAACGGCCCGCCGATGATCCGCTCCGAGGGCGGCCGGCTGATCGGCTTCGTCTTCATCGACACCGATCGTCCGCTCGCCGACTACGTCGCCGACGCGCAACGCATCGTCGCGCAGAAGGCGGCGCTGCCCGCCGGCGTGCGGCTCGCGTGGGTCGGCCAGTTCGAGTACCTGCAGCGCGCGAAGGCGAAGTTGAAGATCGTCGTGCCGATCACGCTCTTGATCGTCTTCCTGCTGCTCTACCTCAACACGCGATCGCTGATCGAGACGGGCATCGTGCTGCTCGCGGTCCCGTTCTCGCTGGTCGGCGCGATCTGGCTGCTCTACGCGCTCGACTACAACCTCAGCGTCGCGGTCTGGGTCGGCATGATCGCCCTCGCCGGCCTCGACGCCGAGACCGGCGTCGTCATGCTCCTCTATCTGACGCTCGCGCACCGGCGCTGGCACGACGAGGGCAAGCTGCGCACGCGCGCGGATCTGCGCGAGGCGATCGTCGAGGGCGCCGCGCACCGCATCCGCCCGAAGCTCATGACCGTGCTCACGATGATGATCGGCCTGATCCCCGTCTTGTGGAGCACGGGCGCCGGCGCCGACGTCATGAAGCGCATCGCGGCGCCGATGGTCGGCGGGCTCGTCACGTCGTTCCTGCTCGAGCTGCTGGTCTATCCGGCGATCTTCGCGATCTGGAAAGGTCGGCACCTCCCGGCGCACGACGCGCTGCCGACGTGCAGCATGCACGGCTGAGCTCGCCGGTCTTCCTAGGGGCTCGCGAGTCCGGACGCGCGCGCTAAGGTGTGAGCGATGTCGAAGGACGAGCGTCCGACGCAGCCGCTCCGCACGATCGCGGCGAGCCTCGGACGACGGGTGCGTCCCCACTCGCCCGACGAGGCGCGGGTGCTCGACGAGCTCGTCGCGCACGCCGAGGCCATGCACATCGATCACCTCGCGCAGCGGCTGGCGCTCCGGCCCGATCAGCTCGCGAAGATCATCGACGGGCTTCGCGCCGACGGCGCCGTCACGATCGACGGCGCGCTGGTCTCGCTCACTCGCTGATCGAATCCGGCGGAGGCGAGTCGGGCGGCGTGAACGCCATGCCGATCGCCTGCGCGACCGCGGCGAGCAGCGCGTCGATCGCGACCGGCTTGCGGAGCACGATCACGCCGGGCGCGCCCACGACCGCGGTCGTGATCACGTCGGGCGCGCCGGTGACGACGATGAACGGCACGTGCACGCCGGTGACGCGGCAGAGCCCGATCACGTCGGAGCCGGCGAGGCCGGGCATGAGCAGATCGGTGATCGCGAGCGTGATCCCGCCGCGGCGGATCGCGCTGAGCAGCGTGGCGCCGTCGACGGCCTCGACCACCTCGAGCCCTTGCTCGCGCAGCGTGTCGGCCACCGCGCGGCGCATCCCGTGGTCGTCCTCGGCGACCGCGACGCGGATCTGATCGCGCCGGATCGCGTCCATGCTGCGGACCGTCCCTTGGGCCAGACGGTGCCGCGGCGACGTCATGCGGCTGCTCCCGCGGACGTGCACGCGCGTTCGACGTCGACGATCGGGTGCTCTTCGGTGCGACGGCTCGCGGGCATCAAGGCGCGGAGCAGCGCGGCGCACGCGGCCGCGCAGGCCTCCGCCGAGGCGGCGCAATCGCCCAGCCGCGGCGCGTCGATGCGGCGCCACCGCGCGGCGGAGCCCGTCGCGATCTGCTGGCACGCGCTGACCAGCATCATCACGCTGCCCCAGTCGTGATCGTCGCGGCGCGCGAGCACGCGGGCGGCGGTCGCGGCGACATAGCTCGCGTCGAGCGCCGAGGCGTACCAAGGCGCCGCACCGTTGCCGAGCGCCGTGACGCGTAGACATTCCGCGCACCAACGCCGGCACGCGCCTTCGCAGTCGCTCACGGCGCGCCATCGAATCTCGTCGCTCGTCATCGCGACCCGAGGTTGTTGCAACCGAGGTGCCGCCCCATCGGCACGAGCCTTTCCTAGGTTCGCGCGCGGCGCCGTGATCCGCTGCCACAGCGAGACCGGGCTGCACATCAGAAAACCGGATCGCCGGCGCGCGGCAGCGTGAGGAAGAAGCGGGCGCCGTCGCCCGGTGTGCTCTCGACCCAGATGCGCCCGCCGTGACGCTCGACGATCCCGCGCGAGATGAAGAGGCCCAGCCCCGAGCCTCCCTTGACGTGCTCGTCACCCGACCAATACGCGTCGAACACGTGCGGCAAGACCTCGGCCGTGATCCCGGGCCCGGTGTCGATCACCGAGAACCGGATCTCGCGGTCATCGGGTTCCGCGGTCACCGTGATCGTGTCGCCCGCGCGGCAGAACTTGATCGCGTTGCCGATCAGGTTCCCGAACACCTGGAGCATGCGATCGCGATCGCACGACACGAGGTCGCCGCCGAGCTCCGATCGGAGGGTCAGCGCGATCCCCTTCTCCGCCGCCGACGGCTGCTGCAGATCGACGGCCTCGCTCACGACGGCGAGCGCGCGCTCGGGTTGCGTGTGCAGGCGGAGCCGGCCGGCGCGGATGTTCTCGCTGTCGAGCAGATCTTCGATCAGCGCCTCCATCCGCTGCGACGCGCGGTGGATCACCTCGACGTGTCGCCGCGCGCGGTGATCGGTCGCCGAGAGCGCCTGCAGCATGTGGACGGCGAGCTGCACGGCGCCGAGCGGGGTCCGGAGATCGTGCGAGACGATCGCGAGCACGTCGTCGCGCGCGCGCACCGCGGCGCGCAGCTCCTCCTCCATCACCTTGCGCTCGCTGATCTCGGTCGCGATGCCGCCGACCAGCGGCGGGTTGCTCGGGATGGGGAACTTGATCGAGAGGAACGTGCGCGGCCCGTGCGGGCTCGGCACCAGCTCCTCGACCTCGATCGCCCGGTGCTCGCGCATCACGATCTGATCGTGCGCGTTGTGCTGCGCGGCGACGTCGGGCGGGAAGACGTCCTCGGATCGGTGACCGACGACCTCCTCCAACGGCGCGCCGATCGCCTCCGCGAGGCGCCGGTTCGCGAGCACGATCACGCCGTCGGGATCCTTCACCCAGATCGCGGCCGGCGCGTGATCGAGGATCGACTGCACGCGCGCCCGCTCGACCAGCAGCTCCTCCTGCGCGCGCCGCTCCTTGCTGACGTCGAGGACGATGCCGCCGACGCCGCTGATCTGGCCCGACGCGCTGCGCACCGCGAAGTAGTTGGCGAGCAGCGAGCGCCCGTCGGGGAGCGTCACGGGGACGTTGGTCACCGGTGCGCCGGTCTCGAGGATCCCGAGCAGCATCGGCTCGATCGACGGCGCGAGGTCGGGGAGCACGTCGGCGATCGTGCGGCCGACGTGCTCGGCGGCCGGCCTCCCGTTCAGCGAGGCGAGCGCGTCGTTGATGCGCAGATACCGCAGCTGTCGATCGACGAACGCGATGCCCACCGGCGACGCCGTGAGCAGCGACTCGAGCTTCGCCAGGGCCCGCTCGCGGTCGGCCGCGAGCTCGCGGTAGCGCCGCTCGGACTCCGCGAGCTGCTGGCGGAGCATGTGGTGATGGATGCCGATCGTCGCGCGCGCGAGCATCGAGCCGAAGAAGTCGCGATCCTCTTGGGCGAACTCGTTCGCGGTCAGCGATCCCATGTGCGCGACGCCGATCACGCGATCGCGCTGGATCATCGGCGCGCCGTAGAGCGCGTGCACGCGCTTGGTCCGGACCACGTCGCTGCGGACCAGCGGATCCTCGTACGCGGCGCGCACCGCGATCGGCCGGCGCTCGGCGGCGATGGTTCCGGCGAACCCTTCGCCGATCGCGAACGAGACCCCCTGCTCGACCTCGTCTTCGAGCCCGACGGCGGCGCGCACGCGCAGGCGCTCGCCTTCGACGAGCAGGATCGCGGCGGTGTCGACCGACGGCGTGGTCTCGACGAACACGCGCAAGAGCCGCTGCAGCAGGTCGTCGAGGTCGCGCGATTCGAGCGAGGCGGTCGAGATGCGGTCGATGCCGGTCAAGGTGCGCTCGCGCGCGCGGGCGTAGCGCGCGACCGAGGCCTCGATCGCGCGGTCGATCGCGAGGTTCAACGCGTGCAGCCCGGCGACGCTCTCGCCCGGACAGCGTCGAGCCCACACGCTCTGGAGGCACGCCCGCAGCATCGACAGCTCCGACACGACCGCGTCGATGTCGAAGCCGGCGGCGAGCCGATCGAGCGCGTGGCGCCGCGCGGCCTCGCAGGTCTCGCGGAGCGGCGCGCCCGCGACGATCGACTCGGCGAGCGACACGATGTCGTCGAGCACGGCGGGCACGTGATCGGTCAGGGCAGCCACCGTGAGATCCTTCGCCGCAGGGAGATCTCGCGCGACGTTCTTCCACTCCGCGAGGATCTCGTCGCGGCACTCGCGCATGAACGCGCCGACGCTGGTTTGCCGATCCGATGCCGCGGGTCGCTGCGTCACGATCGTTCGGACCCTGCACCGCGCGCGCCATCAGCGAAGTCCCGCCCGGCGAGTCGGGCACGCGCCCTGCTACGTCCAGGAGCATGAGCGCGCACCGTGTCGGCCCATGCGTCGCCCTCGCGGAGGACGATCCCGAGTTCCGGATCATCCTCTCCGAGATCCTGCTGGTGCGCGGCTACGACGTGAAGGAAGCCGCCGACGGGATCGAGCTGTGGCGGTGGATCGAGCGCGGCGGCGTCGATCTCGTGATCACCGATCTGTTGATGCCGCGGCGGCGAGGCGACGAGGTCCTGCGTCACTGCCGCGCGCGCGGCGACACCACACCCTTCATCGTGATGACCACGCAGATCGACTGGGCGCGCCGGCTCGCCGGGCTGCCCGCGGTCCAGATCGTGGCGAAGCCCTTCACGCTCGACGTGATGCTCACGGCGATCCGCGGCGCGCTCGCCGGCGTCATCGACTCGATCGCGGCGACCACGTGAGCGACATCGCGATCGCGGACGCGCACACGCCCGCGCCCAGCTCGGCCGATGACGACAGCTCGGACGGCAGCGCGGCACGATCGATCCGCACGAAGCCGAACCGCGCGAAGTAGTCGGCCGCGGTCGTGGTGAGGAGATAGACGCCGTCCAGCTCCGCCCGCCGCGCCGCCGCGAGGCGATCGGCGACGAGCGCGTGGCCGACGCCGGTCTCGCGCGCGCCCGGCGCGATCGCGACCGAGCGCAGGAGCCCGGTGCGGCCGAAGGTCTCGAGGCCGGCGACGCCGAGGAGGCCGCCGTCGCCGCGGCCGCCGCGCACGACCGCGTAGCCGGTCGGGAAGTGATCGCCGAGCCCGTCGATCGGAAGCCCCGCCTCGACGAGCAGGCCCTCGATCGCCGCGCGATCGCCGGCGGTCGCGGGCGTGACCTCCACGGCCGACGGCACGAGCTCGGTCTCGAACACCGCGAGCCGCGCGCGGATCGCGTCGCGCGCGCCGCGGAACCGCGCGAGCATCCGGTCGCGGCCGAGCGCCGGCTCGTCGCTCGCCGGATCCGGGATCGGCCAGTGCAGGCGTCGCGCGCGGCCGAGGAAGACCGGGCAGACCTCCTCGGCGCACAGCGTGATCACGGTGTCGACCTCGGCGGGATCGATCTCGTCGACCGACTTCGAGCGATGCGACGTCAGATCGATGCCCACCTCGCGCATGACCTCGATCGCGTACGGGTTCACGCGCGACGGCCGGCTGCCGGCGCTCGCGACCGTCGCGCGCGCGCCGAACGACGCGCGCGCGAGCCCCTCGGCCATCTGGCTGCGCGCCGAGTTCGCGACGCACAGGAACAAGAGCCGCGTCATCGCGTGCCTCCCGAGAGCAACCAGCGCATGAGGCCGGCGGCGGCGAACGCGCCGACCACCTGCGCGCCGATGAAGCCCGGCGCGTCGGCGGGGCGGATGCCGGCGAAGGTGTCGGTCATCGTGCGCGCGATCGTCACCGCGGGGTTCGCGAACGACGTCGACGGGGTGAACCAGTACGCGGCGGTGATGTACGCGCCGACCGCGTACGGCACGCCCTCGGGGCGGCGCCGCGCGACGCTCGAGATCACCGCGATCAACCCGAAGGTCGCGACGAATTCGCTGAAGAGGAGCGCGCCGCCCGCGCGCGCGTGATGCGACGTCTCGAGCACGGCGCGCTCGAACATCGCGTGCGCGGCGAACACGCCGGCGATCGCGCCGGCGAGCTGCGCGCCGATGTACGCCGGCACGTCGGTCCAGCGCAGGCCGCCCGAGGTCGCGTCGATGATCGTCACCACCGGGTTGAAGTGCGCGCCCGAGATCGATCCGAACGTGAGGATCAGCGCGACCAGCCCGCCGCCGGTCGCGATCGCGTTGGCGAGGAGCGCGAGGCCGTCGCTGTCGCGGAAGAGCTCCTTCGCCATGATCCCGGAGCCGACCACGACCGCGAGCAGGAACGCGGTCCCGATCGCCTCGGCGACCAGGCGCTTCGGCAGGGCCGCGGGGTGCGGGCCGAGCTCGTCGACCGGGGACGATGCGGTGCTTGCCGTCATGCGGACATGACGATATGCTCATGTCGTGCTCTCGTCTACCGCCGATCTCGCGATCCGGCCGCTGTCGCGGCTCTTCCGGGCGCTCGCCGACGAGACCCGCCTCCGCATGGTCGCGCTCCTCACGCACGGCGAGCTGTGCGTCTGTCACCTCGAAGAGGCGCTCGCGCTCACGCAGTCGAACGCCTCGCGGCAGCTCGCGATCCTGCGCGCGACCGGGCTGGTCGACACCCGCCGCGACGGCAGCTGGGTCTACTACCGCTTGATCGATCAAGCGGATCCGGCGGTGCAGAGCGTGCTCGCCGAGATCACGCGCGCGTTCGGCGCCGAGCGCAAGCTGCGCTCCGATCTCGTCAAGCTGCGCAAGTCGTGCGGCCCCGACGCGTGTAAATAGCCTGCGTCCTTTCGGCGCGGTGTCCGTCTTCCAGATCGGAGGTTCCGATGAACGACACGAAGGCTGACGAGATGCGGACCATCGTCCGCGAGCACTACGGTGAAGTGGCGAAGACCGGTGGCACCTGCGCGCCCGGTTGTTGCGGCACGACCGCCGCCGGCTACGCGCAGACGCTCGGCTACTCGCCCGACGACTCGCGCGCGGTGCCCGAGGGCGCCGACCTGGGGCTGGGCTGCGGCAACCCGACGGCGATCGCCGCGCTCCGCGCCGGCGAGACCGTGCTCGATCTCGGCTCGGGCGCCGGCTTCGACTGCTTCCTCGCCGCGCGCCAGGTCGGCCCCGCCGGCAAGGTGATCGGCGTCGACATGACCGCGGACATGATCGCGAAGGCGCGCGCCAACGCGCGCAAGGTGAAGGCGGACAACGTCGAGTTCCGGCTGGGCGAGATCGAGCACCTGCCCGTGCGCGACGCGACCGTCGACGTGATCCTCTCCAACTGCGTGATCAACCTGTCGCCGGAGAAGTCGGCCGTGTACGCGGAGGCGTTCCGCGTGCTGAAGCCGGGCGGGCGCATCGCGATCAGCGACGTCGTCGCGACCGGTCCGATCCCCGAGCAGCTCCGCACGCACGCCGCCGCGCTCAGCGGCTGCATCTCGGGCGCCGCGCCGATCGACGAGGTCCGCGCGATGCTCGCCGAGGCGGGGTTCGTCGACATCGAGGTGAAGATCGCGCCGCAGAGCGCGGCGGTCGTCGAGTCGTGGCTGCCCGGCATCAGCGCGTTCCTCGCGTCGGCGACGATCGAGGCGCGCCGGCCCGGCGGCGCGAAGACGTGCTGCGGACCGGAGTGCTGCGCGTGACGTGCGCGCCCGCGCCGTGGCGCGAGATCGAGGATCGGCTGCGGCCGTTCGTCGCGCGCCACGTCGCGAGCGCCGACGTCGACGACGTGATCCAGGACGTCTTCGTGCGGATGCAGCGCGGGCTCGCGGGCGTGCGCGACGACGAGCGGTTCAGCGCGTGGCTGTTCCAGGTCGCGCGCAGCGCGATCGCCGATCAAGGACGCGCGCGGGCGAGGCATCCGCTCGCCGCGGCGGAGCCGCCGGAGGAGACGTCGGCCGGCGACGACGACGATCGCGAGGCGTTCCGGCACCTGTCGGGCTGCGTCGCGATGTTCGTCGCGCGGCTGCCGTCGCCGTATCGCGAAGCGGTCACCCTCGTCGAGCTCGAGGGCCAGACCGTGCGCGAGGCCGCCGCGCTCGCCGGCGTCTCGGTGTCGGGCATGAAGTCACGCGTGCAGCGCGGCCGCGCCCAGCTGCGCGCGCTGTTCGAGCAGTGCTGCGACATCGCGCTCGACGCGCGCGGCAAGGTGACCGACTTCGCGCGGCGCGGTCACGATCACGATCAGGCGAGCCCGAACCAGCGCCACGCCGCGACGTGCCGCCGCTCGTAGAGCCCGTGCGCCTCGCACGTGCGGCGCACCGGCTCGGCGATCGCGATCACGCGGCGGCGGTGCTCGCTGTCCGGGCCGAACGCCTCGGCGAGCACCGCGTCGGGGATCGCGAAGTCCGCGACGACGCCGCGCGACGGCTGCAGCATCAGCCGCAGCGGCCCGGCGAGCGTGAGCGGCACGGCGTAGCCGAGCGCGGCGCGCCGCGCGCGTCCCAGCCGCGGCAGGTGCTCGTCGAGGTAGCTCGCCGCGAACGAGAGGTGACGCGCCTCCTCGGTGACGTGGATGCGCAAGATCTCGGCGACCAGCGGATGCAAGCGGTCGCGGTGGCGCAGCATCGCGCGGTTGTCGGCGTCGACGAACAGCTCGCCGCCCCACACCGCGAAGAAGAACAGCGTGGGGAACGTGCGGCCCGATCGGATGACGTACGGATCGAGCATCGCGTCGAGGCGCGGCAGCGGATCGACGGGCACGCCGGCGCGATCGATCAGCTCGCGGAACATCATCGAGTGGTGCGCCTCCTCGCACACCTCGTGCAGCGCGTAGCGGAAGAGCGGCGAGCCTTGCGGTAGCGCCGCGGCCAGCTCGAGCAACCCGCGCGACAGCACCGACTCGAACGACACGCCGTACGCGAGGGTCTGCACCAGCACGCGGAGCCCGAGCGCCGACTGCGTCGCCGCGTCGAGCGCGCGGTACCACGCGGTCTGCGCGAGCGCGGCGTGCGGCGGCAGCGCGAGCCGCGGATCGCCGGGCACGAGCGCCATCTCGGGCGCGTCCCACGCGATGTCGCGCAGCGGCACGTACGACTTCTCGATCGAGGCGCGGTTGAGGATCGGGACCAGCTCGTCGAGCGGGCGCCGGCGAGGCGGCGAGGCGGCAGCGTTCACGGGACCTCCTTCGCGGAGAGCGTAAGGACGGGCAGCGCACGAGCCATTGACCCGCGGGGCCACAGGTTGTGCCTCACCGGCCACCCCGCCGGTGCGCGCGTCGGGGTTCGCGCTACCGTAGAGCCGTGCGCGACGCCCCCGACACGATCTCCGCGGTCGTCGTGCACGCCGTGCTCGACGCGCTCGCCTCGCTCGACGCGGATCGCGGCGCGGTGATCGACGCGGCCGGCCTCGACGCGGCGATGCTCGCGGATCCATCGTCGCGCGTCAGCTCGCACGTGCTCGAGCGCTTGTGGCACGCCGCCGAGCGCGCGACCGCGGATCGTCACGTCGGGCTCGCGGTCGCGACCCGGATCCCGCCCGGCGCGCTCGGCGCGTTCGACTACTTGATCCGCAACACGCCGACCTTGCGCACGACGATCGATCGCGCCGACCGGTTCCTGCGGCTGGTCGACGATCACGCGCGCATCGCGCTGATCGAGCGCGGCGGGCGCGCGTCGTTCCGGTTCTGGAGCGCGCAGGGTGTGCCCTGGACCCATCACGATCTCGAGTGTCTCTTCGCCGTCCTGGTCGGCGTGATCCGGCGCGCGTTCCCCGACCGCGCGCCCCCCGTCGTGCGCTTCGCCCACGCCGCGGTGCCGCCGCACGCGCGCTACGTCGCCGCGTTCGGCGCGCCGCCCGTCTTCGACGCCGAGCACTACGAGCTCGACGTGCCCTCGGCGCTGCTCGACGAACGGATCACGTCGGTCGACTCCGCGCTGGGCGCGGTGCTCGAATCGCACGTCGCGCACCTGGTCAGCGTCCTACCCGAGTCGGGCACGACCGCGCAGATCCGTCGCGTCGTGCGCGATCGCCTCCCGCACGGCGCGGTCTCGCTGGATCGCGTCGCGCGCGAGCTCCACGTCAGCGCGCGCACGCTGCGCCGCCGCCTCGAGGACGAGGGCACCAGCTTTCGCGACGTCGTCGACGGCGTCCGTCGCGATCTCGCGACCCACTACGTCGGCGAGACGCGGCGCCCGCTCAAGGAGGTCGCCGCGCTCCTCGGATTCACCGACCAATCGACGTTCCAGCGCGCCTTCAAGCGCTGGCACGACGCCACGCCGGCGAGCTTCCGCCGCAGAACGCGCGCCTAGCGAATCATCGCCGCGACCGGCCGCAAGAAGACGATCGCGCGCAGGCCGTGGTCGTCGTAGCGCCCGAGGACGAGGCGCTCGCCGCCGGCGACCGTCGCGCGCGCCTCGAGCCGGTACTCGCCGTCGAGCTCGGCGAGCAGCGCGCCGCCGGGGGCGGTGATGCGCGTGCGGCCGCCGGCCACCGCGACCTGATCGCCGGCGCCGTCGGGCGACGGTCGCGGCTGTCCGCGCGGGTCGAGCGACACCCAGCGATCGCCGGCGCCGACCTCGACCCCGCCGTCGGGATCGCCGAACGCGGACGCCGCGCGCGCGAGGTAGAGCTGCGCGCCGTCGCGCGCGTCGAGCACGGCGATCGAGGCGTCGGTGCCGCCGATGATCTGGTGGTCGCCGAGCCGCGCCGGCACCGCGAGCGCGTAGGTGCTGCGCGGCAGCGTGACGCGCCAGCGCAGGGCGCCGGTGGCCTCGTCGTGGAGCGAGGCCAGGGCGGCGCGGCTCTCGCGATCGAGCGTCGTGACCACGAGGCCCAGGTCGGTCGCGGACACCGTGACGCCGACCGAGCGCGGCGCGCGCTCCGACCACAGCGGCGCGCCGGTCGCCGACGCGAAGACGCGCACGGCGTCGCGGTCCTCGTCGGGCCAATCGCCGAGCCAGAAGACCGATCGATCCGCGCTCATCCCGCGCGCATCGGCGTCGCCGACCTCGCGCTTCCATCGCTCCGCGCCGGTCGTCGCGTCGAGCGCGAAGACCTCGCGGTCGATCGCGTACAGCACGAGCTCGCCGGCGCGGCCGATCAGCGCCGGTTGATCGCGGAGGCAGTCGTCGGTGAACGGCGGATCGAGGCCGACGTAGTCGGTGTGCGTGATCCGCGCGTCGCGCGCGGGGCCGAGCGGGTGGCCGTCGTCGCACGCGACCGGCTGCATCCGGCAGTCGCAGACGAGCGCGCACGCCTCGCGCCGCTCCCACAGCTCGCAGGCCTTGCCCTCGCGCTGCGCGGTCACCGACGAGCGGCTGACCGGCGCACCCTGCGCGGCGTCGAGGACGATCATCGCGTCGCCGGTGTGGACGAGCACGCGCCCGGGGCGCGCGAACAGCTCCTGCAAGCCGAACGCGGCGTCCTGGACCTGCGCGCGCCAGCGCAGCGCGCCGTCGTCGAGCCCGTACGCCGACACGTGCAGGTAGTCGTGATCGAGCACGATCAGGCGATCGTCGACGATCGCGGGGCGCGCGCCGGTGGCGAAGAACTGCGCGTCGAACGCGCCGACGCGCACGATCCCGACCGGCAGCACGAGCGGCGCACGCTCCGGCGGTCGCGCGCCGCCGCACGCGCCCAACGCCGACGCCGCGGCGACCGCCGCGCACCTCACCGGTGTCATGCGGCGAGCTTACGCCACTCTCGGCCGCTCCGAAGAAGTATGAGCTCAAACGATCTGCGCCGCCGCGGTCGATGAAGAGCGCCCCGCGCGGCGATACTCGCCCGAGGGGGATCGATGGCCAACGATCGAGACGACGCGACCTTGCCCGCGGCGACCGACCCGACGCTTCCGCCGAGCGCCGACCGCGCGACGCCGGTGGTCGTCCGCGCCGGACGACAAGAGGATCTCGACGAGCTGGTGCCGGTCGATCCTCGCTATTACGTCGTCGGCCCCGAGATCGCGCGCGGCGGGATGGGGCGGATCTTCACCGCGCGCGATCGGCGCCTCGGCCGGCCGGTCGCGATCAAGGAGCTCTTGACCGGCTCGGGCGACGCCCGCATGCGGTTCGAGCGCGAAGCGCGGATCACCGCGAGGCTGCAGCACCCGGCGATCGTGAACATCCACGAGGCCGGCTCGTGGCCGAGCGGCGAGCCGTTCTACGCGATGAAGCTCGTCGCCGGCGAGTCGCTCGACAAGGTGATCGCCGCGCGCGCGACGCTCGGCGAGCGGCTCGCGCTCCTGCCCAACGTGATCGCCGTCTCCGACGCCCTCGCCTACGCGCACTCGATGCGCGTGATCCACCGCGACCTCAAGCCCGGCAACGTGCTGGTCGGCGAGTTCGGCGAGACCGTCGTGATCGATTGGGGCCTCGCCAAGGATCTCGCCGACACCAGCGGCAGCCCCGAGCTCGCGGTCGGCCCGTACCGCGGCGCCCCGCCCGCCGCCGGCGAGACCGTCGCCGGCGCGATCATGGGCACGCCCGCGTACATGCCGATCGAGCAGGCGACCGGCGAGACCGTCGACCAACGCGCCGACGTCTACGCGCTCGGCGCGATCCTCTATCACGTCCTCGCGGGCGCGCCGCCGTACACCGGCAAGACCACCGACGAGATCCTCGAGCGCGTGATCACCGGCTCGCCGCCGCCGCTCGCGGATCGCGTCGCCGGCGTCCCGCCCGATCTCGTCACGATCGTCGAGAAGGCGATGGCGCACGAGGCCGGCGATCGCTACCCGTCCGCGAAGGAGCTCAGCGAGGACCTCAAGAAGTTCCAGACCGGCCAGCTGGTCGGCAGCCATCACTACTCGCTCGGGCAGCTGCTGCGCCGCTGGTTGCGCCGTCATCGCACCGCGGTCAGCGTCGCGATCGGCGCGCTGGTCGTGCTGGTGATCGTCGGCGCCGTCGCGCTCCAGCGCATCGTCCGCGCCCAGCACCGCGCCGAGGAGCAGCAGGCGATCGCGGAGGAGCAGCGCTCGCTCGCGCAGCAGAGCCGCGGCGACGCCGAGGGCCTGATGTCGTTCATGCTCGGCGATCTCCGCGACAAGCTGCAGCCGCTCGGACGGCTCGATCTCCTCGACGACGTCGCGAAGAAGGCGGTCGGCTACTACGCGGGCAAGACCGGCGACCTGTCGGCCGCGGAGCTCCGCGGCCGCGCGATCGCGCGGCGCAACCTCGGCGACGTGCTCGAGGCCCAAGGGCACGCCGACGCCGCGCTCACCGAGTACCGCGGCGCGAAGACGATCGACGAGACGGTCGCGGCCACCGATCCGGACGACAAGGACGCGCAGTGGGGCCTCGCGCAGAGCCACACCAAGATCGGCAACGTCCTGCTCGATCAACAGGACGCCGCCGGCGCGCTCGCCGAGTATCGCGCGGCGCTGGCGATCACGCAGGCGCTGTCCGACCGCGCGCCCGCCGATCCGAACCGGCTCGAGGACCTCGCCGCGAGTCACGAGAAGCTCGGCCAGGCGCTCCTCGCCCGAGGCGACGCCGCCGGCGCGCTCGCCGAAGCGCGCACCTCGCTCGCGGTCCGCGAGACCGCGGCGACGCGCGCGGCGGGCGACGTCGAGCGACGACGCGCGGTCGCCCACGCGCACATGCGGCTCGGCGAGGTGATGGTCGCGCAGGGCGACGGCGCCGGCGCGCTCGCCGAGTACCAGGCCGCGAAGACGATCGACGAGACGCTCGCGGCGAAGGACCCGACCAACACGATGTGGATGGGTGATCTCGCGATCGCGAACAACCGCGTCGGCGACGTGCTCCGCGCGCGGGGCGACGCGGCCGGCGCGATCGGCGCGTTCCGCGCGTACATGGAGATCGCGGACACGCTCGCGGCCAAGGATCCGACCAACGCGAACCGCCAGCGCGATCGATGGGTGAGCCACAACCGCGTCGGCGAGATGCTGTTCGCGCAGGGCGACGCCGGCAAGGCGATGGACGAGTACCGGGTCGCGCAGCAGGTCATGGAGGCGCTGGCCGCCAAGGATCCGACCAACGCCGACTGGCAGCGCCTCCGATCGATCAGCCACTACAAGGTCGGCGACGTCTTGGTGTCGAAGCGCGACGTCGCGGGCGCGCTGGCCGAATATCGCGCGGCGCTCGCGATCCTGCAGTCGGTGCCCGAGCGCGACGCGACCAACGCCGATCGGCAGCGCGACATCGCGGTGGCCCACAGCAAGATCGGCGACATGTTGCTCGCGAAGGGCGACGACGCCGGCGCGATCGCGGAGTATCGCGCGGAGCGCACGATCTTCGAGGCGCTCGCGCTGAAGGATCCGACCAACGCGGGCCGCAAGCGCGACCTCACGATCAGCCAGCAGAACATCGGCGATCTGCTGGTGACGCGCGGCGACCTGGCGGGCGCGATGATCGAATATCGCGCCGGGCTGGCGATCGACGAGGAGCTCGTCCGCACCGATCCGACCAGCGCCGAATGGCAAGCCGACCTCGCGGTCAGCCTCGAGCGCGTGGGCCAGACCCTGCTCTCGCAGGGCGACGCCGCCGGCGCGCTCGACATGTTCACGCGCTACCGCACGACCGCCGAGGCGCTGGTGAAAGAGGACCCGACCCACACCGACTGGCAGGAGTACCTGGCGGACAGTCGCGACAAGCTCGGCGACGCGCTCGCCGCGAAGGGCGACAAGCCCGGCGCGCTGGCGGCGTACCAGAGCGCGCTCGAGGTCGTCCAGCTGCTGCAGGCGAAGGCCGTGAAGGACGTCGACGTCCAGCAACAGGCCGCCGCGATCGGCAAGAAGATCAAGACCTGCTGCCGCGGCGCGGCGAGGTGATACAACCGACCGCGTGTTGATCCGCGAAGCGCGCTGGCTCGGCGAGCAGCTGCAGGCGCTCGATCCGCGCGAGGTCTACCCGCTGCTCAACATCGGCAGCTCGACGCACGCGTTCCGCACCGAGCGGCAACCGTGGATCGATCGACACCTGTTCGCGCGGGCGCGCGCCGCCGGCCACAAGGTCACCCACGTCGATCTCAAGCACGCCGACGGCGTCGACGTCGTCGCCGATCTCGAGGGTCGCGGCGCCGGCGAGATGCTCGCGCGCGAAGGCTGCCGCGGCGTCCTGTGCACCAACATGCTCGAGCACGTGCGCGACATCGACGCGACCTGCGCGACCCTGTGGTCGATCGTCCCGCCGGGCGGCACGCTGATCCTGTCGGGCCCGCATCGCTATCCGCGCCACGACGATCCGATCGACAACGGCTTCCGCCCCACGCCCGACGAGCTCGCGATCCGCTTCCCCGACGCGCAGGTGATCGCGGGCAGCGTGATCAAGGACCACACGTTCCTGCGCTACATGACGCTCAGCTTCGGCCGCTTCTTCGACGAGTTCCCGCGGCTGTTCACGCCGTTCCGGAACTTCCCCAAGTGGAAGGAGTCGATGCGGCGGTGGGGCTATCTCCATCGCCGCTTCGCCGCGACCGGGCTCGTGCTGCGCAAGCGGGGCCCGTGAGCGAGGAGCAGCGCGCGCAGAACCGCAAGGACGCGGGCGCCGCCGGCATCTACCTGATCGGCCGCTCGGTCGGCATGGCGCTGGTCGTCGTCGCCAGCGTCCTCGCCAACCACCTCTACGATCAGCTCGGCTTCGCGTACGTCAGCGCGGTGATCATCGTGTGCGAGACCGCGAACGCGCTCGGCTCGCTCGGCCTGCACGACGCCGTCTTCTACTTCTTCGGCCGCCACCCCGAGCGCGCCGCCGCGATCGTGCGGCAGACCTCCGCGCTGCTCCTGCTGGCCTCGATCCCGGTCGTGCTCGCGATGTGCGGCGTCGTGCTCGGCTTCTTCCACGGCACGCTCGATCTCCTGCCCGCGATGCCGTGGCTCGCGCTCGTGATCGTGATCGAGCTGCCGACCTTGCCCGCGATCAACCAGCTCATCGCGCACGGTCACGCCGGCGTCGCGTCGGGCCTCTACGTGACGTTCGCGATCCTGCGCACCGCGCCGGTGCTCCTGCCCGCGCTCACCGGCTGGTCGCTCGCGACGATCCCGATGATGATGGCGCTGTTCGGGCTCACGCGCCTGGCCGCGCACTTCGTGATCATCCGGCGCGTCTACCCGCTCGCGCCGGGCCAGCGCTGGTGGGTGCGCAGCGAGATGCGCGAGATCTTCCTGTTCGCGCTGCCCGCGGGCCTCGCCGCCACCGTCGGCAAGCTCATGCCGCAGATCGACAAGTACTCGGCCCTGTGGCTGCTCGGGCCGATCGTCTTCGGCATCTACAACGTCGCGGCGTTCGAGCTGCCGCTGGTCACGCTGATCCCGTACGCGATCGGCGCGGTCATGCAGGTGCGCTACGTGCGCCTCTACGCGAGCGGCGACACCGAGGGCCTGAAGCAGCTCTGGTACCAGACGACGTCGAAGACGATGGTGCTGGTGGTGCCGCTCGCGATCGTCGTGATCGCGACCGCGCCGGATCTGATCGCGATGCTGTTCGAGCCCGCGTACGCGCGCGCGACCCTGCCCTTCCAGATCCTCACGGTCGTGCTGCTCCATCGCGTCGCCGCGTACGGGCCGATGTTGCAGGCGACCAACCAGACCCAGCTCTTGTTCACGACCAGCCTGCTGATCGTCGGGACCAACGTGCTCTTGCAGTTCCCGCTGACGAAGCTGTTCGGGTTCACCGGGCCCGCGCTCGCGACCGCGCTGTCGGTGGTGCCGTCGTGGCTCTTCACGCTGCAACGGATCGGCCACGCGCTCGGCGGCGGGATCCGGACCGCGCTGCCGTGGCGGTTCTACGCGCGGACCGTCGCGGTCGCGGCCGGGCTCGGCGCGATCCTCTGGCTCGTGCGCCCGTACATCGAGCTGCCGGCGGGCCCGCGCCTCGCGGTCGGCGTCGTGGCGTACGCGATCGCCTTCGTGATCGTCGGGCGCTTGACCGGGGTCGTGCACCGCGAGGACACCGCGTACCTGCGACGCGCGCTCAGCTTCGGCCTGCTGCGCTGACCCGCACGATCAGGCCGTCGCGGGCGTGAGCTTGCGGCGTCCCTAGGGCGATCACGCGCACCCGTGGCACGCGCGCACGGTCACGACGTCGGACGGCCGCAGAATCGCTCGACGGTCTCGAGCAGGGGGAGCACCTTGATCGGCTTCGCGAGCACGGTGTCGGCCGCCGCAGGCGCGAGCTCTGCGAACGCCGACAGCACGCAGACCGGGATGCCGCACAGCGACGGATCGCGGTGCATCTCGTCCATCACGCGCCAACCGTCGACGTTCGGCATCATCAGATCGAGGAGCACGAGCGCGGGCGCGTGCGCCTTCATCTCGTCGAGCGCGTCGGCGCCGTCGGCCGCGATCGCGACCGCGTAGCCGCTCTCGCTCAGGACTTCTTCGAGGGCCTCGCGGATATCCGCATCATCATCGACGATCAGCACGGCCGGCTGCATCGATCGATTGATGGCACACGCGCTTACACCCGCAATCAGAAGCTTGCTGGCACGGCCGTGAGGCCGACGCCCGCCGATTGGGCACGCGCAGACGGCGTTCGTCGACGCCTACGACCACGACGACGTCGAACGCTTGCTCCGGCGACGCGCGCCGAAGCGTGAAGCTCAGTGCCGGTGGTCGCGATCGCCGCGATGATCGTCGCGGCGGTCTTCGCGGCGCTCCTCGCGGCGCTCTTCGCGGTGATCGCGCGCGTCGTCGCGGCGCTCTTGCCGCTCCTCGCGACGCTCTTCACGCCACTCGGGCCCGCGATGATCGCGCCCCTGCCCCGCGGCCCAGTTGCCCTCGACCCAGTAGTAGTGACCGCCGCGGTTGTCCCAGCGGCCCGGCTCCCAGTAGTAGCCGACGCGCTCGCGCTCCCAGTGGCCGCCCATCCAGACCCATTGGCCGCCGGACCAGTTCCAGCGACCGTTGATCCAGAGGTAGCCGGGGCGCGGCTCGTAGTACTCGACGCGAGGCGCCGGTGGGGCCGACTCGACGTAGACGCCGACCGTCGGGGCCGGGACGCGGACGTGGTAGCCGACGGTGCCGTAGCAGCCGCCCGCCCCGAGACCAGCGGCGAGCAGGAAGGCGAACGACAGGCGCTTGGTGATGTGGATCATGGAATCCTCCGAGTACGAGGGAACCCTCGCACCCAGCGTGCCACATCCGCAACCGCGCGGGATCCATAGCGGCGCGGCACCCCCGCACGTCGCGGCGCCGCAACACCGTGCCCCGCTCGACACACCACGCCGCAAATGCCGCGCGAACCTCTCGACAGCCGCACATCGCCTACGCACACTCCCCGGCCGGTGTCCCCGGTCCGCCACGCCAAGAAGGCGATCCCGTACGCCGTCGCGGCGGCCGCGCTGATCTGGGTCGGCGTCACGACGAACTTCTCGAAGGTCGAGGACGCGTGGGCCCGCGTGTCGTGGTGGAAGCTGCTCGCGATCGCGGTGCCGTACCTGCTCGGCCTGTTGGTCGCCGACGCGATCGCGTTGTGGGTGACGGTGCGCGTCTCCTTGCGCGTGCCGCTCCGCTTCGTCGAC
Source organism: Kofleriaceae bacterium (assembly GCA_035493675.1). Classification (GTDB taxonomy): domain Bacteria; phylum Myxococcota_A; class Polyangia; order Haliangiales; family Haliangiaceae; genus JAIOQA01. The sequence continues at coordinate 30,001 of DATJIA010000430.1, forward strand.
GTGCTGCTGGTCCGCGGCGCGAGCTGGCTGCTCGCGCTGGTCAACTACGGCGCAGGCCAGGGCGGGATCGTGTGGTTCTTACACCGTCGCCACGGCGTGCCGATCGCGCGCGCGACCGGCGCGGTGCTGCTCGCGACCGGCGGCTTCCTGCTCGCGGTCGTCGGCGCGGTCGCCGGCGGGCTCGCGCTCCAGGCGGTGCCCGAGGCGAACGTCCCGGCCTGGCTCTTGTGGCTGGTCGCGATCGGCTTCCCGGTCTACCTGGGCATCATCGCGGCGCGGCCGGCGTTCCTGACCAAGTCCTCCTTGCTCGAGCCGCTCTTCGCCGCCGGCATCACCGGAACGATCCTCGCCACCGTCACGCGCGCGCTGCACCTCGCCGTCTTGATCGCGGCCCACGCGCTCGCCTACCGCCAGTTCGGGATCGACATCCCGTTCCGCGCGTGCCTGGTCGTGCTCCCGGTGATCTTCCTCGCGGGCGCGCTGCCGATCTCGGTCGCCGGCTACGGCGCGCCGCAGGCGACCGCGTCGCTCTTGCTCGCGCGCTACGTCCACGGCCCGGACGCGACCGGCACCGTCGTCGCGGCCAGCATCGGATTCCAGACCCTCACCACGATTTTGATGGCGCTGATCGGGATGATCGCGCTCCGGTGGGAGGTCGAACCCGCACCTGAAACGCCGACCGAAACGACGACGTGACCGGGGCCTGGACTCCGTGAGGTCGGCTGGCATACCATCGATGGGCCGGGGGTTTTCGCCACCGGACTGACCGACGCGCATGGCCAAGCTCATCGTCATCAGCGGGGACGAGCGGCAGGAGTTCGAGCTCGCCGCCTTCAACACGATCGGGCGGCATCCGGACAACACGATCCAGATCCTGGATCGCATCATCTCCAAGGAGCATGCGCAGATTCAGCGGGGCGCCGACGGCCGCTACCTGCTGCGCGATCTCCGCTCGCTCAACGGCTCGTTCATCCGCGGCGAGCGCATCGGCGATCACATCCTGTCCGACGGCGACGAAGTGACGATGGGGTCGACCCGGCTCCTGTTCGTCGACAAGCCGGCGGTCGAGGAGCCGCAGCACCGCGTGACGATCGCGCCGGGGCTGACCGAGAGCCACATCCGCCAGCGCATCCAGGCGTCGACCGGCGACTTCTCGCCCGAGCGCCAGATCACCGACGACAAGCAGCTCCGCCGCGACTACGAGCGCCTCCGCATCGGCCACGAGCTGGCGCGCGCGGTCGGCAGCGAGCTCGATCTCGAGAAGCTGCTCCCCAAGATCCTCGACAAGGCCTTCGAGCTGGTCGGCGCCGACCGCGGCGCGATCCTGCTCAAGGACGACAAGAACGGCGAGATGGTCGCCCGCTACGTCAAGACGCGCAGCCCGCGCGGCGACTCGAACATCGTCCTGTCGCGCACCGTGCTCGCCGAGGTCATGAACAACCGCGCCGCGGTCTTGTCGTCGGACGCGACGATGGACTCGCGCTTCTCGGGCGCGCACTCGATCATCATGCAGGGCATCCGGTCGACGATGACCGTGCCGCTCCTGCACTCGAACGAGCTGCTCGGCATCATGCACCTCGACTCGCTGTTCACGTCGAACGCGTTCACCGAGAAGGATCTGCAGATCTGCACCGGCATGGCGGCGCAGGCCGCGGTCGCGATCCAGAACGCGCGCTTGGCGTCGCGCATCGAGCGCGAGGCGCAGACGCGCGCGCAGATCTCGCGCCTGATTCCGCCGAGCGTCGTCGAGCAGGTCGTTAAGGGCGAGCTGTCGATCGAGAAGGGCGGACGCCTGAACGAGATCACGATGCTCTTCTCGGACATCCGCGGCTTCACGACGATGTCCGACGGCCGCCCGCCCGAGGAGGTCGTCAACACCTTGAACGAGTACTTCGAGGTGATGGTCGACATCCTGTTCCAGTACACGGGCACGCTCGACAAGTTCGTCGGCGACGAGATCATCGGCCTGTTCGGCGCGCCGATCGCCCTCGACGACGCGCCGTTCAAGGCGGTCGCGTGCGCGCTCGCGATGCTGCAGGCGCTCGAGGAGTTCAACCGCACGCGCGCCGCCGAGAAGCAGGCGCCGATCCGCATCGGCATCGGCATCAACACCGGCAACGTGATCACGGGATCGATCGGCTCGACCCGCGCGCTCCAGTACACCGCGATCGGCGACGCGATGAACGTCGCCTCGCGCCTGGTCAACATCGCCTCGCCCGGCGAGGTGATCGTGTCCGAATCGACGATGCGCCTCGTGCAGGGCCGCGTCGACGCGACCGCGCTGCCGCCGGTCCGCGTGAAGGGCAAGGCCGAGGAGCTGCGCGTCTTCCGGATCAACGCGCTGAAGAGCGTGCAGCGCTCGCCGAACCCGGGCGACTGGACCGGCCCCACGAACGCTTGAGATTTGGGTATTGGGCTTTGGGCCCTGCCGACGATCACGGCGACGCCGAACGCGACGCCGACGACGCGCAGGGCGGCCGCGGCGTCACGCCGGTTCGCGCAACGCGAACGCGGCGCCCTGCGGATCGTCGCAGACCGCGACACGATCGCCGTCGGGCGCGCGCATGGGCTCGAGCGCGAGCCCGCCGCGCGCGCGCACGTACGCGACCGCGCGATCGAGATCCGCCGTCGGGAAGTGGAACAGCCAGTGGGGGTGCCGGCCGTCCTTGCCGGTGATGTTCTCGATCGATCCGGCGTGCGGACCGCCCGCCTCCCACGCGAACTGATCGATCACGTACGGACCGACCTGCGCCCGCTCGGTGACCTGCCAACCGAACAGCGCGACGTACGCGTCGGTCGCGCGCTGCACGTCGAGCGTGCTCAGGTGGTGCCACACGACCGCGAGCGCCGTCGGCCGCGGCGCCTTCGCGACGGCGACGACCGCGCCGCCTGGATCGCGCAGGACGCCGGCGTGCGGCGGGCCCACGCGCGTCGCGCCGCGCGCGACCAGCTCGCGCGCCGCTAGATCGACGTCGTCGACGCCGAGCGTGCCGAGCCAGTGCGGCCGCGCGCCGCGCGCGATCGCGTCGGCCGGCAGCGGCTCGATCTCCGCCGCGCCGATCAGCTCGGCATAGAAGGCGCGCGCCGCCGCGAGGTCGGTCGTGCGCAGGACGTACCGTTCGAACCTCGTCACTCGCCGATTGTACGCAGCCTGGTGAGGTCGTGGCGCACGGCGAACGGCTGCGCGTCGCGGTGAACGATCGATGCGGCGATGTCGGCCTCGAGCGCCTTCGCCCTCGCCTCCCCGACCACGCTCGCGACCGCCGCCTCCACGCTCGGCGCGCCGTCGCGCGCCGCTTCGCTCGCGGCCAGCCACAGCGTGATCACGTGCCCCGCGCCGAAGCGCGTGCGGAAGCCGAGCCGCGTCAGCGGATAGCCCGCCTTCGCGAGCGCCGCGTTCTCCTCGCCCACCGCCTTCCAATAGCGATCTTCATCCGCCGGATCCGGCTTCACGTCGTCCCACACGATCGTCCCGGCGTCGGCGCTCGCTTCGTCGAGCGTGCCGATACTCAGATCCTTGTCGAGCTCCCACACCTCGCTCGCGTGCGGCCACACGAGCGAGTCATCGCTGCCTTTGTCGTACGCCTCGCTCGCGGCTTTCGGGACCCGCGCGAGCGACGCGTCGATCGCGTCGCCGCGCGTGTCGAAGCTCGCCCACGTCGAGAAGCGCCGCACGTTGATCATCACGTGATCTCCGACGAAGAGGAACACGCCTCTTCCATCGTTCGCGCCGCTCGCATCCATCGCCGCGACCCACGCCTTCCGCGCGCCGACGAACTGCTCGACCTTGTCCTTTGCCAACACATCGATGTGCACCGCCGCGTACGTGCTCGTCGGCGTACGTTGCTTGCCACCACACGCGGCGACGATCACCAACGCAAGCGCGCTTCGCATGCGGCCCGCAACCACCGCGCTCACCTCCGCATTCCCGCCTGATCGAGCAGCTCTCTGGTCGTCCGCGTCGTACCGGGCTCGACCAACACCGGCAGCCCCAAGGCGATCTGCACGCCGACCGCCTGCGCGATCGCCTCGATCGCCTTCCGTGGCGCCCAGCCCTCGCGATCGACGCACACGAGCACCGTCCCTTCGAGCCTCGGTCCCAACAATCGTCCGCGGAACCACCCGAAGAACACGACCGCGGCCTCCTCGCCGATCTCGTCGAGGAACGCGCCCATCTCTCCCGCCAGCACCCAGACGTACGCGTTCGGCCGCTCACGCGTATCGTCTCCCGCGATCGCCTGCTCGAACGGCGCGCCACCGATCCACGCCTCGCGCGGGATCCCGCGCCCGTCGAAATACCGGATCGCGCCGATGTCGACGATGTTCATCACCAGCGTCGGCAATGCTGCCTTGCACCGCCCGCACTTCGCGACCCCCACCGGCGCCGGCTGCGGCACGCGATTCTTCGCCCCACAGCCCGCACACACGATGATCGCCACGCGCGCATCATACGCATCCTTCGACTCCGGGCTCGCTTCGCTCGCCCTCCGCTCGGGATGAGCGGGGCGTCGGGGGTCTCGTCAGCGCGCGGCGCGCCCGCGAGCGCGTCCCCTTCGGAGAGCGACCGCGGCGGGGGGGGGTCCCCCAGCGCGCGGCCGCGCGAAGCGCGGACCGCGCGCGGGGCTCACCGGTGGTGGGACCACCAACGCCGGTGTTCTCGCCGGTGACAACTGCGAAGCAGAGTAGCCCGGGGGCCCGCGCCGAGGAGCGGGTCCGAAGGGGACCGCTCGCGAGGCAGCCGC
>DATJIA010000431.1:0-11215 GCA_035493675.1 Kofleriaceae bacterium
GCGCATGTGCCGCAACATCCGCGTGCTGTTCCACTTCGATCCGCCGACGACGCCGGACGAGATCCAGGCGGCCGCGCTCCAGTACGTGCGCAAGGTCAGCGGCTCGACCAAGCCGGCGCAGGTGAACCAGGAGGCGTTCGATCGCGCGGTCGAGCAGATCGCGGCGATCACCGCCGAGCTGCTCGAGGAGCTGGTCCCGCGCGGCGAGCCGCGCACGCGCGAGGGCGAGGCCGCGAAGGCGCGCGCGCGGTGGGAGAAGCGAGCGGCGCGATGAGCCTGCGCGATCGGTTCGCGACCTGCCCGCGCTGCAAGGCCGGGCTCGACGAGCGCAACGAGCGCTGGGTCTGCGGCGGTTGCGGCGGCCTCCTGATCACCGAAGCGGCGGTCAGCCAGATGATCGCCGACATGCTCGGCGATCAGGTCTCCGCCAACGGCTGGTCCGGCAAGGTCGCGATGCCCGAGCCGCTCGCGCTCGAGCCGCGCAGCGGCGGCGAAGACCTGACCTGCCCGCGGTGCGCGACGACGATGACCGCGGTGAGCCTCTACGGCATTCCGCTCGATCGATGCGGCGAGCACGGGCTCTGGTTCGACAAGCGCGAGCTCGAGCAGGTGCTCGCGCAGTCGACGATCGCGCACCCGCCGCCGCGACCGACGAGCGAGCGCGTGTTCGGCACGGTCGTGCTGGCGGTGACGATCGCCGCCGAGCTCTTGCGCCTGATCGCGCTCCGAGGCTAAGGACAGACGCTCGAGCAGCCGCCCAGATCGAGGTGCACGTCCTGCGACTGCATCAGCGATCCCGCGGACGTCGAGACCTCGAACGTGTAGCGCTCGTCGCACTCGAACTGGGCCGGGCATCCGGGCGCGCCGCAGCAGTACTCGCCGCCGTGGAGATCGAGCACGGTCACGGTCGCGCCGGGATCGATGAACTGCACGAGCGGAGGGTAGTTGCCCGGCCCGGGCGCGCCGCAGGTGCCCGCCGTGACGACGCCGGTCACCGCGATCGACTGCACCTGGATCTGCGCGCACGAGCCGTTGGTCACGTCGAGCTTCGCGGTGAACGGCGTGTGGCAGAAGTACATGATCGGCGTCGTCACCTGCAGCGTGACCTCCTTGGTCACGCATGCGTCGGTGAGGACGTGCTCCTTGCCACACGCCGCCGAGACCAGGAGAGCCGCGAGGATGCGCACGGATCGATTGTCGCACACGAAGCGGTGCTACGTTTCGGCGCAGGAGGAGTGCCATGGCGAAGTGCGCCTTGCTCTTGCTCGTCGCGAGCGCGGTCGCGTGTGGAGGGAGCGCGTCGACCCCAGATGCGCCCGGCGGCCCCGCCGATTCCTCGACCGCGATCGACGCGACGCCGGTCGACGCGTTCGTGCCGTTCATCGGTTGGATCTACGCGCACTCGAACACCGAGCTGTACCGCGTCGATCCGCGCACGCTCGCCGTGATCGACGTCGGCCCGTTCCAGTGGCCGACCGGCATGGAGCAGGAGTTCATGACCGACCTCGCGGTCGATCAGAACGGCAAGCTCACCGGCGTGTCGTTCGGCAACGTGTACGCGGTCGATCCGGCGAACGCGAAGGCGACCTACCTCGCGCCGCTGTCGCGCGAGTTCAACGGCATGAGCTACGTGCCGGCGAGCGAGCTGGGCGAGACCGGCGACGACGTCCTGATCGGCACCGCGCTCACCGACGGATCGATCTGGCGCGTCGATCCGATGACCGGCGCGTCGACGATGATCGGCCAGTACGGGAACGGCTGGATCTCGAGCGGCGACATCGTGTCGGTGAAGGGCTTCGGCACCGTCGCGACGGTGAACCTGAACGATCCGGACGCGCCCGACTACCTCGCGCGCATCGATCTGATGAACGGGGGCGCCGCGACGATCATCGGCCCGACGGGCACGTACGACATCTGGGGCCTCGGCTTCTGGGGCGGCAAGGTCTACGGCTTCGAGGCGACCAACGAGCTCGTGCAGCTCGACGTGCAGACCGGCACGGCGACGACGATCACCAAGGGGCCGGTCAACTGGTGGGGCGCCGGCGTGACGACGCTCGCGCCGATCGTCCCGTAGCTGTACCGGCGGTCCACTCGCGGTCCACGCGCGCGCCGCGATCCGCGCGAGATGACGCGCGCTGATCTGGCGCGACGCTTGCTGAACGCGCGCGCGTGATCAGTCGACGATGGATCGGGATCGTGATGATGGTGCTCGTCGCCGCGTGCGGAGACGCGTCGCGCGACGGCAGCGGCACGCAAGGGCCGGAAGGCCCGCAAGGCCCGGCGGGTGATCGCGGGGAGACCGGGCCGCAAGGTCCGGCAGGGCCGCAAGGTCCCGCCGGGCCGCAAGGCGCGAACGGCGCGACGGGACCGCAAGGCCCGACGGGGCCGCAAGGGCCGACCGGCTCGATGGGTCCGATGGGCCCGATGGGCACGCCGGGCGCGCAAGGCCCCGCGGGCGCGCAAGGTCCCGCGGGCGCGAACGGCGCGAACGGCGCGAACGGCGCGCAAGGTCCCGCCGGCCCCGCGGGTCCGCCGGGCTCGCGCTACGGCGAAGAGGCGCCGATCTTCGCCGGCTTCACGTCGACCGCGATCACGGGCAACGGCGGCGGTCGCGAGCAGATGAACGCGCGCTGCGCGGCGGCGTTCACCGGCGCGCACTTGTGCCACAGCTCCGAGTACGAGAGCGCGGCGTCGGCGACCGCGCCGCCCGCGCTCGGCGCGTGGATCGACGCGAGCGGCGACATCGGCACGTTCAACGGCGATCCGGCGGAGACCAGCGAGCTCGCGGGTCCCGATCTCGGCCGCTACGTGGGCGTCTCCGACAGCATCAACTGCGACGGATGGACGAGCTCCACCGCGAACGTCGATGGCGACACCGTCGTCGCCGCGGGCATCGGCTACGCGGCGTGCACGTCGTCGCACGTGCTCGCGTGCTGCTCGTCGCCGTATCGCGAGCAGTTCGCGGGCTTCACCAGCGCGACGACGACCGGCGCCGCCGGCGGACGCGCCGCGATGCACGCGAGGTGCGCGGCGCAGTTCGCGGGCAGCCACATGTGCCACGCGTCCGAGTACTACCGCGCGCAGCCGAACGTCTCGCCGCCGGCGAACGGCGCGTGGATGGACTCGAGCGGCTACCTGCGATCGTGGGGCGATTCGCAGCGCGAGACCGAGGTCGCGTCGATCCATTCGCACCGCTACACCGGCGGCAACGACAGCGGCAACTGCATCGGTTGGACCCAGACGTTGAGCGGCAACGTGCCCGCGTACGGCACCACGGCCGCCGCGCAAGGCGCGAGCGCGGGACAGTGCGGCACCGCGCGCGCGATCGCCTGCTGCCGATGATCTATAAGGAGGCGTGAGCTCCGATCTGCGCGCGCGCTTCGAGCGCGACGGCTACGCCATCCTCCCCGACTTCGTCGATCCCGCCGCGTGCGACGCGCTGCGCGCGCGCGCCGGCGAGCTGATGCGCGGCCACGCGCGCGAGGACGTCTCGATCTTCACGACCAAGGATCAAGCGACGAAGACCGACGACTACTTCCTCGACTCGGGCGATCGCATCGCGTTCTTCTTCGAGGAGGAAGATCCGACCACGATCAACAAGCTCGGCCACGCGATGCACGATCTCGATCCGGTCTTCGACGCGTTCTCGCGCACGCCCGCGATCGCGTCGCTGGTCGACGAGCTCGGGCTCGACGAGCCGCGCCTGATCCAGTCGATGTACATCCTGAAGTCGCCGCGCGTCGGCGGCGAGGTGCGCTGCCACCAGGACTCGACGTTCCTGCACACGTCGGGCGATCGCGTGATCGGCCTCTGGTTCGCGCTCGAGGACGCGCGCGTCGACAACGGCTGCTTGTGGGCGATCCCCGGCGGCCATCGCTCTGGCCTCAAGGCTCGCTTCATCCGCGACGGTCGCACGACGCGCATGGAGACGATCGATCCGACGCCGTTCGATCAAGACGCGCTGGTGCCGCTCGAGGTCGCGAAGGGCAGCGTGATCGTCCTCGACGGCCTCGTCCCGCACATGTCGTTCGCGAATCGCTCGCCGTGCTCGCGCCACGCGTACACGCTGCACGTGATCAGCGCGCGCGACGAGTATCCCGCGACCAACTGGCTGCGTCGCGCGACCCCGCCGCGCGGCTTCCGCTGATTGCCGTGTCGCCGCGTGTCGTGACGACACGCGCCTGTTCTCCGTCGAGGAACGCGCGCGATCCGCGCGAGATCGCGGTGCGCGCGCGTGGCCTCGTGCTTGCTCCGGACCTCCGCCGAAAGGAGGTGTCCATGAAGAAGCTCACGAGCAAACGACTCACCGTGCAGCGCGAGACGATCAAGCGTCTCGACGACGCGATCGATCTCGGTCACGTCGCCGGCGGCGGCAACAAGAGTGACGGTAACAAGTGTCAGACCGTCACGCGGGTCGGCCAGCGGTGCTGCACGATCGTCGCGGAGATGTAGCGACTTGCCCGCGGGCCCGCACGTCTGTGATCCTCTCGACGTGCGGGCCCCGTGGCTCTTCATCCTCTTCGCCGCGTGCCAGAGCGCGAACGCGCCCGCCGGCGGCAAGCTCGAGCTGGTCGACGCGCCGAAGACGGCGGACGTCGCGCCCTACGTCGCGCGCGAGCTCGCGCGCGCGAACGCGGATCACAAACAGCTGCTCGTCTACGTCGGCGCGTCGTGGTGCGAGCCGTGCACGCACTTCCACGAGGCCGCGGCCAAGGGCGAGCTCGACGCGACCTTCCCGACGCTGCGCCTGCTGGTCTTCGACGACGATCGCGATCACGAGGCGCTCGCGCGCGCCGGCTACGAGTCGCAGCTGATCCCGCTGTTCGTCGTGCCCGCCGCCGACGGCCGCGCGACAGGTCGTCACATCGAGGGCTCGGTCAAGGGCACGGCCGCGGTCGGCGAGATCACGCCGCGGCTCCGCGCGCTCCTCGACAACTGACGCGCGCGCGTGCGACCGTCGCGCGCATGAAGTGCGCGTTGATGTTGATCGTCGTGGCGGCGTGCGGCTCGAGCGCGGCCCTGCCGGATGCGGCGCCGCTCGGCGGTGATCGGCCGGTCGGGCTGCAAGCGCCGCCGAGCATCGAGTCGGGCAAGACCTATCCGCTGATCCTGATCCTGCACGGCTACGGCGCGAACGGCTTCGTGCAGCAGCGCGTCTTCCACATGGCCGACGAGCCGAAGACGCGCGGCGCGTTCGTGATGGCGCCCGACGGCTTGGTCGATTCGACCGGGCACTCGTACTGGAACGCCGACGCGGCCTGCTGCGATCTCGATCATACGGGCAACGACGACGTCGCGTACCTGGGCGGCCTGCTCGATCGCGTGATCGCGGAGCATCCGATCGATCGCTCGCGCGTGTTCGTGATCGGCCACTCGAACGGCGCGTGGATGGCGTATCGGCTCGCGTGCGATCGCGCCGACGTCGTCACCGACATCGTCGCGCTCGCGGGGGCCGCGTCGTCGATGCCGTCGAGCTGCAACCCGGTCAAGCCGGTCTCGGTCCTCCACATGCACGGCACCGCCGATCAGGAGGTCCCGTACGCGGGCGCCGACGCCGGCGGGTTGCACGTGCCGGGCGCGGTCGAGAGCGTCGCGGTGTGGGCCGCGCACGATCAATGCAGCGGCGCGCTCACGCCGGGCGCGAAGGTCGACATCGAGTCGAACCTCGCCGGCGACGAGACGCAGGAGAACGCGACCGCCGGCTGCCCGCCGAACCTCGCCGCCGATCTGTGGACGATCGAGGGCGGCGTGCACCTGCCCAATTTCGGCGACGCGATCGAGCCCGACCTGTGGGCGTGGCTCGACGCGCACCCGAGGGCGCAATGAGCTTCCATCCCGTCACGCCGATCCTGCGCATGTTCGACGAGGCGAAGGCGCGCGAGTTCTACCTCGAGTGGCTCGGCTTCGAGATCGAGTTCGAGCACCGCTTCGAGCCGGGCACGCCGCTCTACATGGGCATCAAGCGCGGCGACTGCCGCATCCACTTGAGCGAGCACCACGGCGACGGCACGCCCGGCACGCACATCCGCGTGATGTGCGACGAGCTCGAGGCCTTCCACGCCGAGCTCACCGCGAAGCAGTACAAGTACTACCGTCCCGGCCTCCAGGATCAGGAGTGGGGGGCGCGCGAGATGAGCGTCACCGACGGCTTCGGCAACACGATCACGTTCTATCGCGACCTCGATCGCAAAGCGTGACGGATCACGTGTCGACGTCCGGCGGGAAGAGACGGTGGCCTTCGAAGACGGTGAGCACCTCGATCTTCGTGCGCGACACCCGATAGACGATTCGATACGTGCGCAGCAGTAGCTCTCGCACCTCGTCACGCGCGAGCTCGGGCACGCGGCGGCCTGCCCCAGGCGTCACTGCAGTGCGTGCGGCGGTCGTCATCAGCCGTGCGATCCATCGCGCCGCGGCGTTCCGATCATCGCGCGCGATGAAGTCGCCGATCTCGACCAAGTCCCGCTTCGCACGTTCGGACCAGACGAGCGTACGGGTGCGCCGACCTACGGTGCGCGAACGTTTCACCGTGGCTTTCCGAATCGCGATTGCATCTCGCGTATCACGTCATCGTGCGAGTGAACACGACCGGCGTCGGCATCTGCGAGACCTTCTTCGACGGCGGCGACGAAGCGCGCACGTTCGACGAGCTCGTCGTACGCCTCGGGCGACAGCAAGACCCCGGCGGCCTTGCCATTCTGTGTAACCACCACGGGCGCGCCCGTTTCCGCGATGCGGCGCAGCCAGTCCGGCGCCCGGGCCTTGAGCTCGCTGACCGGCACGATGTCTTTGGAGACCCGAACGCTCCGCATGGTCCGAATATGGACCGAATTTGGTCCGACCGCAATCAGATCGCGATCACGAGGGCGCGGGCGCGCGCGGCGCGGCGGCGCGAGAGCTCGACGCCGATCGCGTCCAGGTCGTGCGCGTTGGCGACGGCGAGCATCGTGCCGACGCCGCAGAACGGATCGACGACGACTCGACACGACGTCTCGGCGAGGAGGAAGCGCGCCGCGGCGTCGCACGCGGCGGTGCCCATCGCGCGCACCCACGGCATGTCGCCGAGCGCGGGCAAGACATCGGGCGACGAGCGCCCCGGCGGCAGGCGCAGCGCGCGCGAGAAGCACAGCATGTGCGCGTACGCGGGGCGGCCGAAGGTCGTCGTGCCCGCGGGCGCGCGGCACACGATCTTGTGCCAGAGGAGCGCGCTGCCCGCGCGATCCGCGCCGGTGTGGACGAGGTGCGCCTTGTCGATCCACACGCCGCCCTGCTTGATGTCGGTCTGGAAGAAGATCGCGACCGACGCGTCGGCGACCGCGCGGCACGCGAGCGCGACGGTGTCGACGAACCACGCGCGCCAGTCGTCGAGGGGCTGCGCGACCTCGCTGACGTCGGGCAACGACGTCACGATCGCGTGATCGTCCGGCAGCCGGTCGCGCAGGAACGCGACGCCGTCGCCGTGATGCACGATCCGCGAGGCCACGGTGGTACCGTAACGGAAATGCCCTTCGCGAACCTCGCCGACGTCCAACGGAAGCTCGCCAAGCGCGGGTTCAAGATCGATGACCCGCTGCTCGCCAAGTGCGAGAAGTGCGAGGCGCAGAGCGTCGCGAGCTACATCATCGCCGGCAAGATCGGCGGTCGCACGATCAAGCTCTGCTTCGAGTGCGGCGACGCGCGATCGTGGCGCAACAAGCCCGGCATGGAGGAGCGCGAGGAAGAGCAGGACTTCGATCTCGACGAGTGGCTGAAGTGAACGGCGTGACGGCGCCGGTCCTCGAGACCGAGCGGCTCGTCCTCCGCGCGCACACGCGCGCCGACTTCGACGACAGCGCGCGCTTGTGGGGCGATCCGGAGGTCGTGCGCTTCATCGGCGGCGAGCCGTTCGACGAAGAGATCGTCTGGTTCCGCCTGCTGCGCCACGTCGGGCACTGGGCGCTGCTCGGGTTCGGCTACTGGGTCGCGCGCGAACGCGCGACCGGGCGCTTCGTCGGCGAGGTCGGCCTCGCCGATCTGCATCGGATCATCGAGCCAGGACTCGACGCGCCCGAGGCCGGCTGGGTGCTCGCGCCGTGGGCGCACGGGCGAGGCTTCGCGACCGAAGCGGTCCGCCGCGTGCTCGCGTGGAGCGACGCGCACCTGGGGCCGCGCACGACCTGCATCATCGAAGAGGGGCACACCGCGTCGTTCCACGTCGCGGCGAAGTGCGGGTTCCGCGAGCTCGCGAAGACGACGTACAAGGGTTCACCGACGGTCGTCCTCGCGCGCGATGCGTAGGGCGATGCGGAGCCCGATCGCGCGCTTGATCGGCGCGCGCTCGCTCAACACGTTCGGCCGCCAGCTGATCGGCACGACCGTCTACTGGGAGATCTATCACCGCACCCGCGACAACCTGATCGTCGCCGGGCTCGGGCTCGCGCAGGTGATCCCGGTCGTGCTCTTGTTCGTGTGGGCGGGCTCGCTCGTCGATCGCAGCGATCGCCGCACGCTCTCGACGATCGCCGCGTCGGCGACCGGCGCGATCGGCGTCTCGCTCGCGCTCGCGTCGTGGTTCGACGCGCCGCCCGCGGTCTACCTCGCGATCATGCTCGTGCAGGGCTGCGTGACGTCGGTGCACGCGCCCGCGAGCTCGTCCTTGATCCCGCTGATCATCGCGCGCGAAGATCTCGAGCGGACCAACCGGATCGGCTCGAGCCTGCAGGAGCTCGCCGCGATCCTCGGGCCCGCGCTCGCCGGCCTCGCGCTGATCGCGGTCGCGCCCGCGTACGTCTACGCGTTCGTCGCGATCACCGGCGTCGCGTCGGCGATCATGTACCGCGCGCTGCCGGCGCCGCGCGCGACGCCGACCACCACGCCGAACGCGCGCAAGGACTGGCGCACCGGCCTGCGCTTCATCGTCCGATCGCCGCTGCTCCTGCCCGCGCTCACGCTCGACATGTTCGCGGTCCTGTTCGCGGGCGTGAACGCGCTCCTGCCCGCGTTCGCGGAGCACGTCCTCCACACCGACGCGTTCGGTTACGGCTTGCTCCGCTCCGCACAGTCCGCCGGCGCGGTGATCATGGCGATCGTCGGCGGGCGGCTGCGGCCGTGGCAGCGGCCCGGGCGCGTCTTGTTGATCGTCGTCGCGCTGTTCGGGCTCGCGACGATCGGCTTCGGCTTCTCGCGATCGTTGCCGCTGTCGGTCGCGCTGCTCGTCGTGTGCGGCGCGCTCGACAACATCTCGGTCGTGATCCGTTTGACGCTCGAGCAGATGGTCGTGCCCGACGAGATCCGCGGGCGCGTCGCCGCGGTGCACTACGTCTTCATCGGCATGTCGAACGAGCTCGGCGCGGCGGAGAGCGGCGCCGTGGCATGGCTGATCGGCACCGTGCCGGCGATCGTCGCGGGCGGCGCGATCGCGACCGTCGTCGTCGGCTTCGTCGCGGTGCGTTGGCGCGCGCTCGCCGCGATGCCTCCGCTGTCGCAGTTATGACCAAGCCCTGACAGTCAAACCGGCCGGCTCGCCCCACGATGTCGCGTACATGGATGTCGCAGTCGTCGTGAACCTCCGTGCTCGCCGTGGCTCGGAGGAAATCGGACGGATGGTGCGGGCCCGCCTGCCGAAGGCGCGCGTCTCGGTGACGCGCACCCTCGACGACGTCAGGCGATGGATCGAGCGCGATCTCGCGCCGAGCCCGCCGGAGCTGATCCTCTCGGGCGGCGGCGACGGCACCGCGACCGCGCTCCTGAACGAGCTCCGCGACCACGACGTGCCGCTCGCCAGCCTCGGCGTCTTGCGCCTCGGCACCGGCAACGGCTGGGCGAACGTCACCGGCGCGCCGCGCGCGGATCGCGCGATCGAGACGATCGCGCGCCTCGCCGATGCGCCGCCGACGCGCCGCTTCGCGCTGGTCGAGTGCGACGGACGCATCGCGCCGTTCCTCGGCACCGGCTGGGACGCGGAGATCGTCAGCGACTTCCAGGCGCAGGTGAAGGCCGGCCGCAACGGGCTCACCGGCTACCTCGGCGCCGTGATGATGAAGACGATCCCGCGCCACGTGTTCGGCGCGGGGCCGGCCAACGTCGTGCTCACCAACCTCGGCGAGCACGCGACGACGATCGATCCCGCGACCGGCGCGGTCGTGAAGATCCCCGGCGGCGAGCGCGGCGCGGTCCTCTATCGCGGCCCCGCCTCGGTCGCGGCCGCCGCGACGACGCAAGAGTGGGGCTTCGGCTTCCGCGCCTTCCCGCACGCGCACGCCGCGCCCGGCCGCGTCAGCGTGCGCGTCTACGGCGCGCCGGTGCTCGAGGCGACGCGCAACATGTTCAAGCTCTGGCGCGGCGCGCGCGTCCCGAAGATGCACGACTTCTTCCTGACCCACGGGCGCATGGACTTCGATCGCCCGGTGCCGTTCCAGATCGGCGGCGATCTGCAGGCGACGCGCACGAGCTTCGAGTTCAAGCTCGCGAGCGCGAGCGTCGATCTCGTCGACTGGGCCAAGCTCGCGGCGTAAGCTCGCGGCGTGATCCTCGTCGGCCAGTACGACTCGCCGTACGTGCGACGCGTCGCGATCGCGCTCCACGTCTTCGGCCTCCCGTTCACCCGCGACACGCGCAGCGTGTTCGCCGACGCCGACGCGATGCGCACGATCAACCCGCTCGGCCGCATCCCGTCGCTCGTGCTCGACGACGGCGAGGTCTTGATCGACAGCGCGGCGATCCTCGATCACCTCGACGAGCAGGTCGGGCCCGCGCGCGCTCTCTTGCCTAGAGACGGCGAGGCGCGCCGTCGCGCGTTGCGGATCGTCGCGCTCGCGTGCGGCGCGATCGACAAGACCGGCGCGATCAAGTACGAGCGCGCGCTGCGCCCGCCCGACAAGCAGCACGCGCCGTGGCTCGAGCGCTGCCTCGTGCAGGCGACGAGCGCGTTCGAGGCGCTCGAGGCGATCACGCCGGGCGCGGGTTGGTACGTCGCCGATCGCCCGATGCAGCCCGACGCGATCGTCGCCTGCTTGATCGATCACGTCCGTGCGTCGACGCCGGAGGTCATGCCGAAGGGCGCGTATCCGCGGCTCGACGCGCTACGCGAGCGCGCGAACACCATCCCGGGAGTCCGCGAGACGATGGCGGCCGGCGACGAAACCATGCCGGCCACCCCACTCGGGTGATAGCGTCATCCCCCAGGAGGGGTGATGGAACGCCTCGCTCGCTCGCTCGCCTCGCGCAACGTCTTGCT
>DATJIA010000432.1:0-44032 GCA_035493675.1 Kofleriaceae bacterium
GCGCCGGATCCCGAATTGACGAAGGCCGCGCTCGCCGCGCTCGAAGCGCTGCCGCCGCAGCAGCGCGAGGCGGTCGTCCTGACCAAGCTCGACGGCAAGAGCATCGCCGAGGCCGCCGCGATCGCGGGCACGACGCCGGGCGCGATGAAGGTGCGCGCGCATCGCGGCTACGTGGCGCTGCGCAAGGCGCTCGGCTCTCCCGAAGCCTCGACGGCATCGGCGGACGAAGGAGGCGAGTCGTGAGCGACGAGCTCGACGCCGTGCTCGCGGGCGTCGCGTTGCCCGCCGCGCCGCCGATGTGCGACGAGCTCGAGCGCGAGCTCGGCGCGCTCGCGCCTGTGCGCGCGCGCAACCCGCGCCGCGATCTCGCGCTCGTGATCGGCGCGTCGCTCGCGTACGCCGGCGCGTTCCTCGCGATCCTCCGCCTGCGCCGCGATCTCGACGGGCTGCCGATGGGCTGGCTCGCCGCGTACGCGGCCGCGTGGTTCGCGGGCTTCGCGTCGCTCGCGTGGCTCGCGATCGTGCCGCCGCGCGGACAGATGATGCCGCGCTGGCGCGCCGCCGGCATCGGCGCGGTCATCGCGTCGATCCTCTTCATCGCCGGCGGCATCCTCCTCCATCAAGAGGCGCCCAACAGCGTCTACTACGGATGGGACAAGTTCCATCGCGGGCACTGGTGCCTCGAGATCGGGCTCGCGACCGCGATCGTGCCCGCGACGCTCGGCGCGATCGTCCTGCGCGGCGTCTTGCCCGTCGGCTCGCGCTGGGCCGCGGCCGCGCTCGGCGCCGCCGGCGGCAGCCTCGGCGGCCTCGTCTTGCACCTGCACTGCCCGATCGCCGACGGCGTGCACTTGGGGATCGTGCACGGCGGCGTCGTGCTCGTCAGCGCGGTCCTCGCCGCCGCGATCGCGCCGCGCGCGAAGATGTCGCCGTAGCGATCAGCGCGTGTCGCGCACGACCCAGCCGGGCGCCGGATCGCCCGCGACGTGCACGTCGCGGCGCAAGACGCCCGGCCCGGCGGGGCACGGCATCTCGTACGCGAGCGGCGCGGCGTCGAGCAGCTCGTCGATGCGATCGGCGAAGTGCGTCGCGCTGGCCGGGCGATCGTCGGGATCGAACTCGAGGCACTGGCGGATGAAGTCTTGCCACGCGGCGGCGAGCGGCATCGGGAGATCCGCGGCGCGATCCGGATCCAGGTAGACGTCGTGATCGGCGAGCAGCCGCACGCGGCGTCCTTGGCCGGGCCCCGCGGGCACGACGAAGCTGCGCTCCTCGCCGCACACGACCGCGCCGAACAGGCGCGCGAGCATGAGGCCGAGCGGGTAGACATCGGTCGACGGCACGAGCGCGCGCGCGAGCAGCTGCTCGGGCGCGGCCCAGCCCGGCGTGATGCCCGGCGCGACGTCGCCGATCGCGACGCCGAGCGGATCGATCGCGACCGCGCCCTGCCCGGTCACCAGCGCGTTGGCCGGCTTGAGATCGCCGTGCACGCGTCCTTCTTCGTGGAGCGGCGTGAGCGAGCGCGCGATCTCGGCGATCAGGTGCGCGACGTCGGCGGCGCCGACGCCCCAGCCGACCTGCGCGCTGCCGGCGAGCGCGGCGCGATAGGCGTCGCCGTCGGCGAGCGGTCCGTCGCTGTCGAGCCCGCCGCGTCCGACGAAGCGCGCGGTCGGCAGCGGCCGCAGATCTTCCAAGCGCAAGGGCTCGATCGTCTCGGGCTCGATCGCTTCGCCGTCTTCGACGAGCAAGACCGGTCCGTTCGCGAGCGGCACCGCGACGTGGCGCTGCGCCGCGACGCCGATGCGCATGCGGGTCACCGGCGAGCGTCCGAGATCGCGGCGCGCGAGCGGCAGCGATGACGACGCCGCCGCGCCGACCGTCGGTTGCGTGTCCATGAGGAGCGGCGAGTGGCCGCCGAGGATCCGCGCGAGCATCGTCTCGCCGAACAGCGCGCCGACCGGCGCGCCGGTGCGATAGACCGGCGTGCCGCCGAGATCGAACAGGCCCGCGCGGCGCGCGGCCGCGGCGATCGCGCCCTCGAGCGCCTCGAGCGCTTCGGCGACCTGCTTGTCGGGCGCGCCGCCGAGCACCGCGCGCACCGCATCACCCACGCGACGCGCGCGCTCGACCTCGAGCACGAGCGGCAAGCCGTCCGGCGCTTCGCCGATCATCACCGCGGCGTCGGCGCGCGCGGCGAGATCCTGGCGCGGCCCGACGTGCAAGGGCGCGCCTTCCTCGGCGATCGCCACCAGGACAGGCTCCACGTGCCCACGGTACCACGAGTAGTAGGCTTCGCCTCATGCGCATCCTGACTGCCGCGATTCTCACGATCGTTGCCGCCTGCGGCTCGTCTTCGTCCGGTGCACCGGACAAAGCGACGACCGTGAGCCCGTCGTCGATCGGCTCGAGCGACGAAGCCGCGTTCAAGGCCGAGCATCAACTGAAGGAAGCGCCGTCACCGGGCAAGGGTCAGTGGATCGATCTGGGTGGGACGCGCGCGTACCTCGCGTTGCCCGAAGGCGCGAAGGCGCCGCTGCCCGCGATCGTCGTCATCCACGAGTGGTGGGGCCTCAACCGCAACATCGAGCTGTGGAGCGATCGCATCGCGGCCGAGGGCTGGGCCGCGCTCGCGGTCGATCTCTACGGCGGCAAGGTCGCGAAGACCTCCGACGAAGCGATGGCCGACATGAAGACCGTCGACGACGCCGCGGCCGCGAAGGTGATCGATCGCGCGTACGACTTCCTCGCCAACGATCCGCGCGTGCACGCGCGCAAGCGCGCGGTGATCGGCTGGTGCTTCGGCGGCGGCTGGTCGCTGCAGACCGCGCTCGCGCACCCCGACCTCGACGGCGCCATCATCTATTACGGCATGCTCGATCCGGATCCCGCGCACCTCGCCGCGATCCACGGGCGCGTGCTCGGCATCTTCGGCAACAAGGACGGCCACATCACGCCCGGCGACGTCGACGCGTTCGAGCGCGGCCTCGCGTCGGCGCACGTGAAGGCGGAGATCCATCGCTACGACGCGCCGCACGCGTTCGCGAACCCGTCGAATCCGGCGTACGACGAGACCTCGGCCGCCGACGCGTGGGAGCACGTGAAGGCGTTCCTCCACGCGCTGTCGTCTACCTGATCGATCGCGCGATCGCGCCCGCGGCCTTGCGGACCGCGGCGCTCGAGTCGTTCTTCGCGGCGTCGCGCAGGTACGGCAGCGCCGGCCGCCCCGCGGCGCGCAAGAGCGCGGTCGCGCGGCTCCGCGTCTTCGCGCTCGCGAGCAGCTGGATCGTGTTGCGCGCGAGCACGGCGTTGCCCTTGTACGCGCGATCGAGCGCGATCGCCGCGCGATATTGATCGATCGCGGCGGTGCCCGCGCTCTGATCGAAGTCGAGGTTGCCGATCAAGAACGGGATCTGCGCGTTCTTCGGCTGCTTCTTGGCGAGCGCGCGCAGGCTCGTCATCGCGAGCTCGCGCTTGCCGTCCTTGATCAGCTGGATCGCGTCGGCGACGCTCGTCGCGGGCACGTCGGGCGCCGGCGCCGGCGGTGGATCGACCTTCGGCGACGGCGATGGCGGCGCGGGCGGCGGCGCGGCGCGCTTCGACGCGACCGTCGGCGGGTTGGTCGTCGCCGCCGTCGTCGCGGCGGCGGGCGTCGCCGGCGTTCCCGACGACGACCGCGTCTCGATCCAGTAGACCGCGGCGCCGGCGACCCAGAGCAGCAAGATGACCAGCCCGAACCAGCGCGCGCTCGAATCGCGCGCGGGCGGTGCCGCTTCCTCGTCTTCCTCCGCCGCGTCCTCGGCTTCGTCTTCCTCTTCGTCGGCGATCTCGGTGATCGTCGGCGGCCGTCCCGCGACCGCATCGATCGCGTGCGCGAGCTCGATCGCGCTCTGATATCGATCCGCCGGCATCTTCGCCATCGCCTTGTCGACGATCTCCTGCACGCCCTCGGGGATCGGCGCGGACGTCACGTCCGCGAGCCGCGGCACCTTCGCGCCGCGATGCATCGCCAACAGATCGAGCGTCTCGTCGGCCTCGAACGGCTTCTCGCCGGTGAGCATCTCGAACAAGACGACGCCCGCGGCATAGACGTCGGCGCGCGCGTCGACGGTGCCGCCGAGGGTCTGCTCGGGCGCCATGTAGCTCGGCGTGCCGATCGCGATGTGCGACGCGGTCGCGTTCGAGCCGACCGCGCTGCACAGGCGCGCGAGCCCGAAATCGAGGATGCGCAGGTGCGAGCCGGTGCCGGTCTCCTCGGTGATCATCAAGTTCGCCGGCTTGATGTCGCGGTGCACGATGTCCTGCGCGTGCGCGTGCGCGAGGCCGGCGGCGAGCTGGCGCGCGAGCGCGAGCGCGCGCAAGGGCGGCAGCGGACCGTCGTCGAGCAGATCGCGGAGCGTCGTGCCGCCGACGTACTCCATCACGATGTACGGCGCGCCGTCCTCGACGCCGAAGTCGAGCACGCTCGCGCAGTGCGGGTGCGCGAGCTTCGACATCACGTGCGTCTCGCGATCGAAGCGCTCCTGGAACTCGGGATACGCGGCGACCGCGGGGTGGAGGAACTTGATCGCGACCGCCTTGCCGACCGGCACGCGCTCGGCGCGATAGACGACGCCCATCGAGCCCTCCGCCATGCGCTCGAGGATCCGGTAGCGATCGTCGACGATCGCGCCGATCCGCTCCTGTGCGGCGGAGGCCATTACCCCGCCAGGGTATCACCCTACTTCGTGCCGGTCGTCGCGTTCGAGAACGGGATGCCGATCCATCCGTAGGTGTCGAATCGCTCGACCAAGCCCGCGAAGTACGACCACGCGACCTCGGGAGGCATCGGACCCGCGCCGTCCCAGCGGGTCGGGCGCAGCTTGTCGGTCGGGCTCGGCACGACGAGCGAGCCGACGTAGTCGCCCTTCGCGTACACCTTCTCGATCTGCGCAGACATGCGGTCGATGTCGTCTTGCGACACCACGCCGTTCGACGTCGCTTGATAGAACTGCACGGTGACGCGCACCGGGAAGCGCGGATCGCGCTCGATCTCGAGGCCGTCGAGCTCGGTGTACGGACCTTCGGTCGGGCCCTGGCCGAGCACCGCGGTGTCGACGTCGCTGCGGCGATCGCGCGTCACTTGCATGGGCGCGCCGCCGGCGCCCGCGGCGGCCGGAGCCTTCGCGACGTCGTCGTAGCCGGCGGCGTCGCCCTCGGCCTCACCCGCGAGGTACATCGGGCGCGCGACCTGCTTCTGCTCGAGCGGGATCTGGATCAGCATGAGGAGGTTCGCGTCCTCGCCGAGCGACGCGGCGTCCTCGCCGTTCGCGGTCGTACCCTTCGCCTTCACGTCCTTCATGCGCTCGGCGATCAGCGGCGCGCGCTTGCCGTCCTTGTTGAAGTAGAGGCGCTGGCCCCAGCTCGCGCCGCCGCCGACGGTGTCGCGGGTGTTGTCGATGATCGTCGCGCTCGTGCCCTGGCGGGTGACGAGCAGCGTGAGGACGCCCGGGTTCTTCTGCGACGAGACGTAGTTGAAGATCACCGGCCAGAAGGTCGCCTTGCCGTCTTTCGGGATGGGGAGGAACGCGTGCTGCGCGCTGACGAGCGCGTGGGTGTCGCGCTTCGCGAGGAGCGAGCCGCCCTTGATGCCGCCGACTTTCGGCAGGCTCAGGTACTTCAGCGGATCGGCGAGGAAGTCCTTCAGCGTGATCGTGCGGAGCTTGCCGCCGTACTGATTGCCGACCGGGATGTAGATGCGATCGATCGCGACGTCGGCGGTCTTGTCGGTGTAGTCGTTGTAGCGGATCACCGGCATCAGGTACGTGCGGCGCTCGCCGCGCTCGTTCGCGCCCTCGACCTCGATCGTGACGTCGGAGATGTTGGGGCCGACCGAGCTGCCCTCCCAGCGACCGGTGTCCTCCCAGAGGACGTTGATCAGATCGAGGCCCTTCGCCTGGACCATGCGCGACGCTTCGCCGTCGCCGACCATGTTGGAGACGCTCGAGACGATCTCTTCGTAGTTGGCGTCGGGCCGCGCCGAGGCGGGCGCGGCCACCGCGAGGGCGAGCGCGGCGGCGAGCGATCGGAGCTTCATGCGCATTTCTACGCGCGGCGACGCGCATCGATCTGATACAGACTGCGCGTAACGATGCGTTTCCTCGTCACCGGCGGCGCCGGCTTCCTCGGGATCAACCTGGTGCGGTGGCTGCTCGCGCGCGGCCACGACGTGACGTCGCTCGATCTCGCGCCGTTCGACTACCCGGAGGCGTCGCGCGTGCGCGAGGTGCGCGGCGACATCCGCGTCCACGGTGACGTCGTGCGCGCGCTCGAGGGCGTCGCGGTCGTGGTGCACGCGGCGGCGGCGCTGCCCTTGTATTCGCCGGAGGACATCCACTCGACCGACGTCGACGGCACGCGCTCGGTGCTCGACGCCGCGTGGCACGCGGGCGTGAAGCGCGTCGTGCACATCTCGTCGACCGCGGTCTACGGCGTGCCCGATCATCATCCGCTCGTCGAGCGCGATCGCATGCACGGCGTCGGGCCGTACGGCATCGCGAAGGTCGAGGCGGAGCGCGTGTGCCTCGAGGCGCGCGCGCGCGGGATGTGCGTGCCGATCCTGCGGCCGAAGTCGTTCATCGGGCCCGAGCGGCTCGGCGTGTTCGCGATGCTCTACGAGTGGGCCGACGAGGGCCATCACTTCCCGATCCTCGGGCGCGGCGACAATCGCTATCAGCTGCTCGACGTCGAGGATCTGTGCGACGCGATCGGGCTGGCGGCTTCCGCGCCCGATCCGATCGCGAACGACACGTTCAACATCGGCGCGTCCGAGTTCCGGACCTTGCGCGAAGACTTCCAAGCGGTCATGGACGCCGCCGGGCACGGCAAGCGGATCATCCCGCTGCCCGCGGCGCCCGCGGTGCTCGCGCTGCGCGTGCTCGAGCGCTTGAAGCTGTCGCCGCTCTACCAGTGGGTCTACGAGACGGTGGCGAAGGACTCGTTCGTCTCGATCGATCACGCGCGCGCGCGGCTCGGCTACGCCCCGCGCTTCTCGAACCAGGACGCGCTCTTGCGCAACTTCGACTGGTACCGCGCGAACAAGTCACGCCTCGCCGCCGCCGGCGGCGTCTCGCACCGCGTGCCGTGGAAGCAAGGCGTCCTGCGCCTCGCGAAGACGATCTTCTAGCGCTACTTGGCCTGGACGACCTTGTCGTCCTTGCCCGTCGTCGAGACCACCGGCTGCGCGTCCTTCGTGACCGCGCGCTTGTAGGTGACCGCGTTCTTGTTGCCGGTGACGCTCAGCGTGTCGACCGCGTCGATCGTCAGCGCGTTCTCGTTGCCGCCGACCGAGACCGTGGTCGCCGCTTCGACGGTGACGTGGTTGCCGTTGCCGGTGACCGTCACCGCCGCGCACGTGCCCTTGGTCTTCACGTTGTTGCCGTTGCCGTTCACCATCACGTTCGGATCCTTCACGCAGTCGACCTTCACGGTCTTCTTGTTGTCGAGGATCGACTTGTCGGCGAAGGACGCCGTTGCAGTGCACGACAACACGGCGAGCGTGAGGGCGATCTTCATGCGCGGATCCTACACGACGATCGCGTCGGGGCCCGGGCTCTCGTCGGCGGTCGTGATCTCGATCGCGCGATCGCGGAAGCTCGGCTCGGCGGACATCCGGACCGCGAGCGGCGCGATCACGGCGTCCTCGATCAAGCGGCGCAGGGGGCGCGCGCCGAGGCGGGCGTCGAAGCCGCGCTCGGCGAGCCGCGCGCGCGCTTTCGGCGACAGCTGGAGCTCGAGGTGGCGCGCGACCAGGCCGGGGCGGCGCCGCACCTTCTCGATCTCGAGCGTGACGATCCGCTCGACCTCCGCCTGACCGAGCGGGCGGAAGCTGACGATCGCGTCGAGGCGACCGAGCAGCTCGGGCCGGAAGTGCGCGCGCACCGCGCCGACGTGATCGTGTTGCGACGCCGCGTGGAAGCCCGAGCGCGACTCGCGCGCGCCGAGGTTCGACGTCATGCAGATCACCGCCATGCGGAAGTCGACGAGGCGACCGAGGGAATCGGTCAGGCGTCCCTCGCCGAGCACGCCGAGCAGCAGATCGAAGACCTCGGGGTGCGCCTTCTCGATCTCGTCGAGCAAGACGACGCACAGCGGCTCTCGGCGAACGCGCTCGGCGAGCGAGTGCGCGCCGGCGCCGACCTCGAGCAAGCGCGCCGCCGCGCCCGGGTTCATGTACTCGCTCATGTCGACGCGCACCATCCGCTCGGGCGCGCCGAACAGATACGTCGCGAGCTGCTTCGCGAGCTCGGTCTTGCCGACGCCGGTCGGGCCCGCGAAGAAGAGCGTGCCGACCGGGCGCTCGGGATCGTCGAGGCCGGCCTTCAGGCGCGCGAGCACGCGCGCCGCGATCGCGCACGCTTGATCTTGTCCGACGACGGCGCGCTTCAACCGATCGGCGATCGTCTCGGCGCCCGCGGGATGATCGTCGCTGATCAGCTCGACCGGCAGCCCCGACCAGCGCGAGTACGCGGCGACGACGTCGCGCGGGAGGATCAGCGCGCCGTCGGAGGGCGACGCGGCGCTCCGCTCCGCGTTGTACCAGTCGAGGAACGAGAAGACCTTGCCCGGGAACTTCACGTCGCGGCGGAACGCGCCGAGCAAGCGCACGAGCCGGCGCGCCGCCTCGGGATGGAACGCGGTCTTCGCGTCCTTCTTCTCTTGATAGATCGCGAGCAGCGGCAGCACGTGCCCCGCGGCCGGCTCGTCGATGCGGATCACGTGGAAGGCGTCGACCAAGGCCGCGTTGCGCTGGCGGCAGCGCAGGAGCTCGGTCTCGTCGCACTCGGCGATCACGCGCAGCTCGCCGTCGACGATGCCGGGCGCGAACAGATCGGCGATCGACGCGCCGTCGGACTGCGGCGCGCACAGATCGACGAGCCGATCGACGTAGAGCCAGTCGCCGCGCGCGGTGAGCTCGCGCGCGATCTCGATGCAGCGCTCCTGCCACATGCCGAGATAGACCATCCCGGCGAGGATGCGATCCGCCGACGTCGCCCACAGGCGGCGCGCGTCCTGCTTGTCGCGCTTGCGATCGAGCAGCTGGCGCGCGATGCGGCGCACGAACGCGGTCTTGCCGGTGCCGCTCGGACCGACGAGCAGGACCGACGGCGGCTTGTCGCGATCGAAGAGCGGCGCGTGCTGATCGAAGATCGGATCGACGCCCACGCTCGGCGGCAGCCGCTTCTTCTCGGCGCGGAACACCCAGTCCTCGGCGACCGCGTCGAGCACCGGCACCGGCTCGGCGTCTTCGGGATCGCGCGAGGTCCGCGTCCACGCGTCGAGCTCCGACGGCTCCCACGCGGCGACCGTCTCGTCGCTCATGCGGCGGAAGTCGTAGATCCACGCCGCCTTCTCGCCGAGCATCGCCGCGAAGATCATCGCGCGCAGCGTTTCGGCGGCGACCTCGAGGGTCTCGAGCACGAGCGACCAGCCGAAGCGCGGCACCAGCACGCGCCACGCGCCGCCCGGGGTCTCGGTCGCGGCGTACGCGACGCGCAGCGGGATCTCGCTCGCGCCGATCGCGTAGGCGCCGCCCGCCGCGGTCTGCGGATGGATGTCGACGTCGACCTTGCGGACCTCGAAGTCGTCGGTCCACAGGTAGCGGGTGAGATCTTCTTCGTCGGCGCGCATCGCCGCGACCTGGCGCGCGAGCGAGGTGAGGACCTCGTCGTCGTCGTCGCCGGTCGCGGCGGGCGGCGGCGTATCGAACAGGTACTCGACCTTGCGCATCAGCGTGCCCGCGCGCTTGCCCGCGCACGTCACCCAGTAGATGCGGAAGCTCGGCTTGCTCATGATTCGCGGCTCCAGCGCAGCCGCCAGCACGCGAGCACGGCGTCGACCAGCGACGGCGCCTCGAGCTGGGTCGACCATCCGGTCGTGAAGTCCTCGAGCTCGATCCGGTACGGCTCGCCGGGCCGGCGCGGCTCTTCGTACGCGAGCGCGCGCGCGACGGGCAAGAGCGCCTCGGGGTTCGGCGGGATGTCTCCGCCCTCGTCGAGCGCCCGCTCGAACGCGCGCGCCGCGGCGACGTGCGCCTCGAGCGTCTCGCGCGGATGCTTCGCGCCCGGCGTCACCGCGACGCGGACGATCTCCGGCTCGCCGGCGAGCGATTGCTCGACGTGGCTGCCGTGCTCGGGCGCGAGCTTCGCGCGCACGAACAGGTCGCGCACGACGAGGACCGCGTGCACCGGCACGCGTGGGATCAGCTCGGTCAGCTTCGCGCGATCTGCGCCCTTGATCGTCACGATCGATCCGTCGCTGCATCGGATCGCCGCCTCGTCGAACCACTCGACGCGCGCGTACAGCGCGAGGAACCACCACACGCCGAGCCGCGGCACGCCGCGCGCGCCCTGCCCGACCGAGGTCAGCTCGATCGTGATCGCGTGCGCGTCGGGATCGCCGAGCTCGCCGACGTGGCGCTCCCAGAGCGCGACCTGCGCGGTGTCGCTCAAGACCTGATCGCGATCGATCACGCGGCGCGCGCGCATCCCGCCGGCGATCGAGCGCGGCTGGAAGTTGTGCATCGTGACGACCTGCCCTTCGCGCAGGCCGATCGGCTTGACGAGGTGCTGCTCGCGCCGGCGGTTGGCGAGATCGTGATCGACGTCGGGGTCTTGGCTGGGCTCGTCGCGCACGCCGCCGCCGATCGCGCGCAGCCGCTCGACCAGCGCCTCGGCGTAGTAGAGGAGGTCACCCTTCTGCTCGCGCGCGCGCGCGATCGCATGTTGCAGCGCAGCATCGTCGAGCAGATCGCGCGCGCGGTGCGCGGTGTCGCGCGCGGCGTCGGCGAGGCGGAGCGCGGGCAGCTCGACGAGCGGTTCGAGGCGGAAGCGTGCGCCGGTCGGCGGCGCGGCCTCGGTCATCGGCTCGGAGTGGAGCGCGATCGATCCGCGATCCTCGAACAGCCGCACGATCCGCATGCGCGCCGGCCCCGCGGTGCCGATGTCCTCGGCGAGCAGCGATCCGATCGTGTCCTCGAGCCAGCGCTTCACCGTGCGCGCGCCCCAGCGCGCGTCGAACGCCTCGGCGACCGCGCGCGACTTGACCGCCGCGCCCGCGTAGACGAACACGTTGCGCTCGCGCAGGCCGCGGCGCGCGAGCAGCTTCGCGAGCTCCTTCTCGACGATCTTCTCCGCGACCTCGGCCGTCAGCGGCGAGAAGCGCACGACCCGATCGATGCGGTTGAACAGCTCCGGCGGGAAGAAGTCGCGCACCGCGCGCGCGACCTCCGCCATGATCGCCGCCGCGCTGTCGCCGAACCCGATCGGCTGCGTCACCTTCGCGCCGAGGTTCGACGTCATCACGATCACGCAGTGCGCGAAGCTCGCGGTGTCGCCGGCGGCGTCGGTGAGGCGGCCCTCGTCGAAGAGCTGGAGCAAGAGGTGCAAGACGCCGGGGTGCGCCTTCTCGATCTCGTCGAGCAGCACGACCGAGAACGGCTGCTCGCGCACGCGCTCGGTCAAGAGCCCGCGCGGGCTCCAGCGATCGCCGATCAACCGCGCGACCGCGTCGGCGCCGCTGAGCTCGCTCATGTCGAAGCGCAGGAGCCGCCGCTTGTCGCCGTAGAGATATTCGGCGAGCGCGGTCGCGAGCTCGGTCTTGCCGGTGCCGGTCGGCCCCGTGTAGAGGTGGACCGCGAGCGGGCGGCCGGCGTCGGCGAGCCCGGCGCGCACGCGCAGGACGACGTCGGTCGCGGCGTCGATCGCCTCGGCTTGGCCGTGCACACGGCGCGCGAAGTGCGCGCGGACGTCGTCGGGAGGCAACGCGGCGTCGAGCGTGATCAGGTGCGGCGGCAACCCGGTCGCGCGCGCGAGGTGCTCGATCACGTGCTGCGGGTTGACCGCGCCCTCGCTCTCCTTCGGATCGACGTCGTCGACGACCTTGCGCAGCAGATCGATCGCCGCGCCGGGCAACGCCGCCCACGGATACAGCGCGCCGCCGAGCTCGATCGCGGCGCGCGCGGTGAACGGATGGATCTCGACCGGTCGCCGCTCCTCGAGCGCGCGCGTCTCGTGCAAGAGCAAGAGCTGCGTCTCCGCGATCGACGCCGGCGCGACGTGCACGCGCACCAGCAGGCTCGCCAGCGCGGGCGCGTCGTCCTCGAGCCGTTGCATCTGCTCGGGCGTGAGCGTCGCGACGATCGTGAGGTGCCCGCGCTGGATCGGGCCGCGGAACAGATCCGCCAGCGCGCGCTCGGACTGGCGCGACTGGCCGAGCCGACCGAACAGGTGCAGATCCTCGATCCAGAGGATGCCCCGGTGCTTGCGCGCGTCCGCGATCAGCGAGAGGCACCGCTCTTCCCAATCGCCCATGTACGACATGCCGGCGATCAGCCGCTTGCCGCTGAGCTTCCAGACGTGGTGCACCTCGTCCATGTTGCGGTGCAACACGAAGCCGTCCTCGTCGAGGCGATCCGCGATCCAGCGATTGACGATCGTCGTCTTGCCGGCGCCCGGGCGGCCGACCACGACCGTCGAGCGCATCGCGCGTCCGCCCAAGAGATGTTGCAGCTTGGTGCGGTACGGCTCGCGCGGCACGCCGGTGCGCAGCGTGCCGTCGACCGCGCGCGCGGTCTGATCGACGCCGAGCGACTCGAGCACGCGCTCGTCCGTGCGGCGGCGCCCGATCGCGGCGCGTTGCCGCGCGGTCTCCTTCTTGGGCAGCTTGTCGAGGAGCGTCTTGCCCTGCGCGCGGAACGACACCGTGCCGAGCCGCTCCTTGCCGGTCGACTTCATGTGGTCGATCGTCGCGCGCTCGAGCGACTCCCACGCCTTCCGCGCGAAGTGACCGGCGAGCTCGACGACCTGCGCGGCGTCGTCGGCGACGAACCAGTCGTCGCGGTGCAGCGGGTGCCAGCAGAAGAGGGCCTGCCGCTCGGCGTCGAGCCAGCGTGGCTCGAGCACGAACGGGAAGGTGCCGCTGATCCGCCGCGGCTCGCCGTCGGGTCCGCGGGCGCCGACGTCGACGTGCACGCGCAGGAGCCGGGTGCCCGCGTGCAGGTGGAAGAGCTCGTGGTCGGCGGGATCGGCGCGATCGAGCAGCTTGCGCAGGCGATCGACGAGATCGGTGCGCAGGCGCGCCTCGCTCGGCCCGCGCGCGTACGCGGCGTACGGCGGCGGCAGGAGCGCGGTCCAGAACTCGTCCGCGCCCGCGCGCGTGATGTACACGCCGACGGTGAAGCTCGTCTTCATCCGGCGCCCGCTCCATCGCTGGTGAAGGTCCACTGATCGGCGAGATCGGCGTCGGGATCGCGCGCGAGATCATGGAGGATCTGCTCGACCGCGATCTCCTCGAGCCGCGCCGCGTACTGCGCGAACGGGATCTCGACCTCGCGGACGTCGTCGATCATCGTCGAGTCGCCGCGCGGCGTGTGCGTGCGCGCGGGCGTCTGCTTCGGCGTCGACGTCGGCCGATTCGATTGCAGGAGCGGGCTCGCCCACACGACGTCGGAGAAGTCGACGAACGACGCCGCCGCCTCGACGATCACGTGGCACGGATCTACGCGCGCGATCCCGTGGAAGCGATGGAGCCCCGCCTCGAGCCCGAGCAAGAGCGCGCAGCCGTTGCCGCGCACGCGCAAGAGGATCGATCGCGTGTCATCCGCGCGCGCCTCGAAGCGATCGCGGAGCTGCGCGGGCGTGCGCGAGCCGCCCCAGCTCGCGCCGGTCCGGATCGGATCGCCGCCGCCTTCGCTCGGCCGCAGGTGCGCGGTGACGTTCCAACCGCGCTGCTCGCACGCGTCGAGGATCGCGCGCGTCCACGCGACGAGGCCCGCCGCGTGATCGGGGCCGTGCGCGACCAGCGCGATCGCGTCGCGCTTCTCGAGCCGCGAGACCAGCAGCCAGAAGTACGCGCGGCGGAACCGCGCGCGCGTGTCGCCCGCGGTCTCGGCGATGTCATCGGCGTCCTCGCCGGCGGCGAGCGCGTGCAGCACGAGCTCCTCGGTGGCGCGCAGCTCGTCGCGATAGCCGGTGCACGTCATCCACGCATCGCCGAGCCGCGCGAGCTCGACGTGCATCGCTTGGATCTGCTGCGCGGAGAGCGCCTCGCGCTTCTTCTTGTCCTGCTTGCCGGCCTTGCCGGCCGGCGCGATCGCGGTGGCCAGCTGACCGTTGATCCACGTGATCTGATCGCGCACGGCGGTCGCGAGGGCGTGGACGAGATCGCGATCGGTGGCGCGGCGGAGCTCGCCGACCGCGAGCGCGCCGCGCAGCGCGCGCTTGCCGCCGGCCGCGCTGCGGCGATACAAGCGGATCGCGAGCTCGGCGCCGTCGGCGGTGCCGAGCCGGCTGCCGCTCGTGATGCCCGCCGGCAAGTGGTCCGCTTCGTCCGGCGCTCGGACGATCAGCATCCCGCCGTGGCCCTCGGCGCCGACCGCCGCGAGCAGGCGCGACGCCGGCGCGATCACGAACTGCTCGATGTGGCGGCGCAGCGCGCGCACGCCGTACGCGGGCGAGTGTCCACCTTCGGCGATCCGGGCCGCGGCGGAAGCAGACACGTCGAGCGCGACGCCCGCCTGCGCGAGCCCGCGCCGCTCGCCGAGCTTCGCGATCGCGAGCCGCGCGACCTCGGCGACCTCGGCGGCGCGCAGGCGATGGAACGCGATCACGCGATCGATGCGGCCGACGAATTCGGGGCGGAACGCGGACGTCACCGCGTCGCGATAGCGATCGAGCTCCGCCGCGCGATCGCGATCGATCGGATCTCCGGCGGCGATCCCGAGCGCCGCGCGACCGCCGCGCGTGCCGAGGTTCGACGTCATGATGATGATCGCGTTGTGAAAGTAGGTCGTGCGGCCGCGCGCGTCGGTGAGGCGGCCCTCGCCGGTCACCTGCAGGAGCAGATCGAACACCGACGGGTGCGCCTTCTCGATCTCGTCGAGGAGCAGGACGCAGAACGGCTGCTCTCGGACCTTCGCGGTCAACAAGCCGTCGCCCGATCGAGTGCCGCGGATCAACCGCTCCGCCGCCCACGGATCCGTGTACTCGCTCATGTCGAAGCGCACGAGCCGGTCCTCCGCGCCGAACAAGAGGTGCGCGAGGCTCTTCGCGAGCTCGGTCTTGCCGACGCCGGTCGGCCCGACGAACAAGAACGTCGCGAGCGGCTTGTCGGCGGGCTGGAGCTGCGCCTTGACGACGCAGATCGTCTCGGCGACGCGACGCACCGCCTCTTCCTGGCCGATCAAGCGGCGGCGGAAGCGCGCGACGACCTGCTCGACGAGCAGCGCGCGATCGTCGCGCAAGAGGAACGCGGGGATGCCGGTGACGAGCGAGAAGCCCTCGTAGACCTCCTCGACGCCGAGGCGGCGCGGCGTGCCGTCGACGGCGCGCTCGCCGTCGTGCACCGCGCGCAGCTCGTCGAGGAAGCGCACCGCCTTGCCGGGGAACGCGCGGTACGGGAGGTACCGGCGCGCGAGCTCGATCACCATCGGCACCGCGGCGTCGTCGATGATCGGCCGCGTGCGCTCGGTGCGCGCCCACGCGCGCGCGAGATCCCTGCAGACCGTGATCGTGGTGGCGACGTCGAGCGGCTCGACGCGCACGCGCGTCATCGCGCCGCACAGCGCGACCTCGCGGCGCTCGCCGCGATCGAGCTGCGCCGCGGTGAGCTCGCCGATCACGCGCGCGCGGTTGCCGGTGACCCAACGGCGCAGGAGCGACGCGACGTGGAACCCGCCCTCCTCCGGACGATCCGCGAACAGCGCGCCGAAGTCATCGAGGTAGAGGACCGCGTCGAGGAGCTCGGCGGCGTCGAGCACGCTCGCGACGCGCTCCTGCCACTCGCCGAGCCCGCTCGCGCCCGCGACCAGCTGCGCGGTCGACGTCATCCACAACGGCCGGCGCGCCGCGCGATCCGCCCACGCGTGGAGGAGCGCGGTCTTGCCGACGCCCTCGTCGCCGACCAGCAGGACCGAGAGGCGCTCGCGCCCGTCGAGCAACGAGGCGAGCGACGCGATCTCCTTCGCGCGACCGACGAGCGGCCTCGGCCCCTCGGGGCTCGGCTCGACGCGCGTGCCGATCGCGTCGAGCGTCTCGGTCGCCTTGCGGCGCCTCTCCGCGTCGACGAGCGCGCGCTTGGAGGTCGCCGCGTCGGCGGGCGTCGCCGCGACGTCGACCTCGATCGGGACGAGCTCGTGGGCGGCGGCGGGCAAGAGGCGCTTCCACGCCGGCGGCTCGAGCGCGGCGGCGTCGACGACGCGCGCGCACTCGCTGATCAGGCGCGGCTCGATGTCTTCGCCGCGCTCGGCATAGAAGGTGTGGCCGAGCACCGGGATGAAGACCCAGTGCCCACGCGCGGCGGTGCCCTCGTCGGTCGTGTCGGGGACGACGATCGCGGTGATCGCGACCGTGATCGGGGTCGCGAGCTTGGGCGGGACGTCGGCGCGCGTCAGCGAGACGTTCGCGGTGACGAGCTTTGTTCCCGCCGGCAGGAGATGTCGGAAGAGCTGCGGCGGCCGCGCCTCGCGCAGCGCCTCGCCGAGGAAGACGCGCACCTCTTCGACGGCGTCTTCGTCGTCGCCGAACGCGATCGCGGTGGTGGCGGCGGCGGGCGCGGCGGTGGTCGCGTCGGACCACAGCGCGCGCGTGAGGACGAGCGTCTCGAAGCGGCTGCTCCGCCCTGCCACGCGCCGACTGTATCAGAGGTCGCCGAGCCACCCGTCGCGGCGGCGCCGCTTCAGTGCCGCCGGCGTGCGTGCCACAGTGCCGGGGTGGACTTCACCGGCTACGAGCCGTTCGACGCCGGCGTGACCGGACCGTTGCGCGACGCAGCACGCGATGTTGCAGAGCAGCATTTCGATCGCTTGATGGCCGCGCGCGCGACGCGCGTCGCGGCGCTCGAGGCGCTGGCGGCGCGCCACGGCGTCGAGCTCGAGCCGGCGGCGATCGGCGCGTGGCTCGGCGGCGTTGCCCCCGACGCCGCCGCCGACCCGCGGTGGTCGGGCGTGATCGCCGACGTCGCGCTCTGGCTCGGCGAGCGGATCATCGCCACCGCGCCGAAGGTGTCGTGGACGCTCCTCACCGCGCCCAAGAAGGCGACCGGGTACCAGCGCCCGGTGCTGATCGGGTTCACGCGCGTCGACGACGATCGCTACTACGTCGACATCGCGCACCTGGTCGCGTCGTGGGCGGAGCTCGCGGCGCGCCGCCGCCCGATCAAGCCCGACTTCCTCGCGACGATCGAGGCCGTGACGCTACGGGATGCCTAGCGCCGCGGCGCCCCAGTACGTGCTCCACAGGGCGACGTCCTTGCCGTACGACGGGTGGCCGTTGAACGCGCCGCTGGTCGCGCCGCCCTTGTCGGCGCCGGTGCCGTTGGGATCGACGGCGTAGCCGTGATCCATGCCGTCGATCGTGACGGTCGCGATGATCAGGCGCGAGCTCGCGTCGCGGTACTCGCGATACGTGTGGTGCGTGTTGCCGGGCTTGAGCGTGCCGGTGAGATCGGCGATCTGATCGGCGCCCTGCGCCCGCGTCCATTGATCGACGAGCTCGCGCGTGAAGGTCGGGTGCACCGTCGTGTCGCTCGCGCCGACGAACGCGAGGATCGTCGGGTACGGACCCGAGCCGGGCATGACCGCGGCGCGCTGCTGCGGCGTCTGATCGTGCTCGGTGAAGATGTAGCCGAGCGTGCCGACGTCGGTGCCCGTATAGCCCTTGTACGGCAGGCCCGCGTGGACGATCGCGCCGGCGAAGCGCTGCGGCGCGATCGCGCACAGGATCACCGCGAGCGCGCCGCCCGACGAGAAGCCGTCGAGGTAGACGTGCGACGTGTCGATCGAGTACTGCGCCTCGATCGCGTCGACCATCGCGAGCACGCCCGCGGCGTCGCCGTCGCCTTGTTGCGATGCAAGAGACCACCAGTCGAAGCACTGCTGCACCTGCTGGGCGTCCTGCGCGTGCAGCACGTAGAGGTGATGCACGTCGGCGAACGCGTCCCACTGCGCGTTGGTCTCGTGCGTCTTCGCGTCCTCCCAGCAGCCGTGCAAGACGACGATCAGCGGGCGCGGCACGCCCTGCTCCATGCCCGCGGGGACGTGCACGAACGCGTCGAGCCCGTCGAAGCTGCCGGTGAGCGGGCCCCACGCGACCGGCGCGTACTGCGCGGCGTCGGGCGGCGGGGGCGCGTCGATCTCTCGCGCGTCGATCATCACTCGCGCATCCGCGATCGGCGCATCCGCGATCGATGCATCGGCCATCCCCGCGGCGTCGCCGTGCGCGTCGATGTCGATCGCGCCGCCGCCGCGCGACCAGGCGCAGGCGCCCAGTGCTGCGATGCACAAGGCGCCGCGCTTCACAGCACCAACCTCATCGTGAAGAACAGCGATCGGTGCCCGGTCGCCTCGGCGTCGCCCGAGACCTGCCGCACGTACACCGATGCTCGCACGCCGATCGCGAGCTCGGGCTCGAGCCAGTACGAGGTCGCGACGCTCGCGTAGTGCTCGCGCGTGTGCTGGCCGGGCTCGCGCGAGTCGACCAGCGCGTACTGCACGCCGACGCCGTTCTTGTCCTCGTAGTCGTAGTCGACGCCGCCCGACAGCTCGTAGCTGCGGAACGTCTCGGTGAGGCGCATCGTCGCGTCGGCCGGATCGAGGATCTCGTTCTGGTTGCGCGACACGTTCGCGAACGGACGCAGGCGCCCGCCGTCGAGCTTGAGCCGCACGTCGCCGCGCACGTTGTAGCCGCGGATCGCGTCGTCGTTCCCGATCGACATCTGCGTGTCGAGCACGTACATCTGGATCGCGGCCTTCGCGTCGATCACGTCGTCCGAGTAGACGAGCGACGGCGTGCCGAAATAGATGTGCAGGTTCTGATCGGGGAGGCTCTGCTGCGAGCGACCGACCTGCGCCGAGGCGAGATCGAACGGGCGATCGAATGGCGCGAGCTTGCCGCCGATGATCAAGGTGCCGGTGAGCCCGGTCGGGTTGGTCGAGTGGAACGTGAGCCCCGCGGTCAGGTGCGGCGCGATCTCGAGCGTGCCCCGGATGCCGGTGCCGAAATCGGCGCCCGAGAACAGCAGCGGATCGCGCGTGTACGTGTCCGTGTAGAAGAGATCGCCGGTGTGCACCGACACGAAGTCGAAGGTCGCGTCGTCGAGGACGCGGCCGACCGCGATCGCCGCGTCGCCGCGCGCGTACCTCACCCACTGCTCGCGCACCGCGAGCTCCGCCTGCCCTTCCCACACGCTGGCGCCGTAGCCCAACCCGCCGCCGAGCGACGCCTCCAAGATGCTCGCGAAGGTGACGTGCGCGCCGATCGATCCGCGCACGCCGAAGCGCGAGACCGCGACCGTCGGGTGGCGCGCCTGCGCGGTCTCGCCCGGCTTCTGCTTCAGGCTCTCGAGCCGGAAGCCGCCCGCGATCATCACGACCGGTTCGATCTTCCGTGCGGCCGCGGGCGGCGGCGTCTCTGCTGGTTGCGCTGCAACACGCGACGCGCACGTGATTGCTGCGATGCACAACCAGACGCGCATCAGTGCCCGCCCAGCGCCGCGATCACCTTCGCGAGGCCGGCCTCGCTGCGGATCGAGCCGTAGTGGTTGCGG
The DNA here is from genome assembly GCA_035493675.1 of Kofleriaceae bacterium. Lineage (GTDB taxonomy): Bacteria > Myxococcota_A > Polyangia > Haliangiales > Haliangiaceae > JAIOQA01. Next base: position 19,579 of record DATJIA010000432.1, read on the forward strand.
AACAGGCCGTTGTAGAAGTAGCCGCTGGTGTCGAAGTCATTGACGCTGTCGACGACGTTGTTCGCGCAGTCGGTCGGATACAAGCGCGACGAGTGCTCGGAGACGAACTCGTCCTGCTGGCTGCCGTTCTCGAGGTCGTGCATCGTGATCGACGTGTACGCGACGGTGTTGCCGCCGCACGCGCCGCGCTTGCCGAACGCGTAGTCACCGTCGGCGCAGGGCGTCTCCCACCAGCCGCCGAACTCGCCCGAGGTCTGCATCGGCGGACCGTTGAGCGCGCGGTGGAACGCGGTCTCGGTGTACTGGTTGCGCTGGCCCATCTCGCAGGTGACGGTGCCGCGCATCGTCAGGTTCGCGCCGCACTCCTTCGCGAACGACACGACGCCGTGGTTCGCGCCCGACGCGAGCACCACCGCGGACACGCGCGACAGGATGTTCACGTCCCACGTCTGGTCCGCCCACTCGACCCACAACCGGCGGAGCGCGTCGCGCACGGTGGTCGCGCCGAGCGAGAAGCCGACGACCGCGATCTTGCGGCCCGGGTTCGCGATCGCGACCCGCTTGATCAGCTCCTGCGTGATCGGCACCGACCAGCCGTGATCCATGTTCTTCGGCGTGTTGCCGGTGTCCGCGCCCTTCGGGCTGGGCGGATCGTCGACCTTGTCGAAGCGGAGGTCGACCGCGATCGTGCGGTAGCCGAGCGCGGGCAGCTTCTCGCCGAGCTGATCGCGCGCGGTCGTGTCGGCGGGGAAGTCGAGCGAGGACGGATCCGCGTGGAGGAACTCGATCCAGTCCGACGGCGAGCTCGAGTTGCCGTGGACGAGGATCACGATCGGCTTCGCGGTGTCCTCGGTGACGCCGGACGGGAACGGGAACTCGTAGGCCGCGCACGCGTAGCCCGGGATGCTCGCCGGCGTGTACGAGAGGCCGTCGACCGTGCACCCGGGGTGGATCTTGCCGTCGCCGTCCGCGGTGAGCGTGCGGTAGTGGCCGCCGGGATAGGTCGCGTCGCCGGCCGCGGGCAGATCGGCCTTGCCCCAACTATTGTGCGCCGCAACAGGGAGGACGTCGTGATAGTCGTACCCGGCGGGCGCGACCGGCGCGAGCGCCATCGCGGCCTGACAGGCCGACGGGTTGACGGCGGCGTCGGGTGGATCTTGGTTCTGGGTGGGGCCGTGACCGCCGAGACAGGCGGCGGCACCGACGACAAGTGCAACGATCGTGAGCCTCATGCGCGGCGCGTGTGAGCAAGCGCCGTACCGGAACGTCGTTCGACGATCACGCCGTCGCGACGCGCGCGCGCCGTTGGTGCGATCCCACGATGTCGCGCGCCGCCTGTTGGGCCGTTCCTACAGGCCGTTTCATGTTGCAATGCAACATGAGAAGGGCTATCTAGACGGCCATGCGGTCAGGGTCGGAGGTCGACGGTGACCGAGTAGCTGCCGCCGAGCGCCGCGCTCTCGCTGTCGACGACGACGTAGTGGGTCCCGGCGCCGACGTTGGTCAGCATCAGCGCGGCGACGCCCGGCGAGGTGAACGCCGCGCCCTCGCAGATCGGGGTCGCGGGCGGCGCCGGGCAGCTGGTCGCGAGCACGTACGCGCGCACCGAGCTATCGCCTGTGATCGACACGTCGAGCTTGTCGCCGGCGACCGCGGTGACGCGGAAGACGTCATCGGGGCCGTTCATCACGAGGCCGGCGCACATCGAGGAGACGTGGTTCGCGCCGCTCGCCGTCGTGCCGGCGATCGTGCGCGCGCCGCCGCGCGAGATGTCGCCGGGATCGCCGCAGGTGAGCGCGTGCATCGCGTCCGCGATCGACGCCGCGTCGACGAGGTTCCCACCGTCGTGCCGCGCGACGCAGACATCGTTCACGCATGCGAGGCCCGACGGACAGACGCCGTCGCTGCACGTGTACGTGCCGCCGCGGTAGTCCGCGTCGAAGATGCAGGCGCCGCAGGCGATCGCCAGCATCGCGGCGGCGGTTCGCGGCATGATGGAAGGCACCTCGCGTGACATCGTATCAGGCAAACGACGCGCCAGCGCCGGCGCCTTCCCCGACGCGGCTCGGTCGCTACGAGCTGCTCGGCAAGCTCGCGACCGGCGGCATGGGCGAGATCCACCTCGCGCGCGTCGGCGGTGACGGCGGCTTCGAGAAGGTCGTCGTCGTGAAGCGCCTCTTGCCGGAGCTGGTCGCGTCGGCGGACTTCGTCGCGATGTTCCTCGACGAGGCGCGCATCGCCGCGCGCCTCTCGCACCCGAACGTCTGCGAGGTGCACGAGCTCGGCCGCGACGGCAACGACTACTACATCGGGATGCAGTACCTCGAGGGCGTCGCGTTCACCGATCTGATCGCGACGCCGCGCGAGCCCGATCGCGCGCGCGAGCTGCGCGTCGTCGCGGGCCTCGCGGTCCAGGCGTGCGAGGGCTTGCACGCCGCGCACGAGCTGCGCGGCGCCGACGGCGAGCCGCTCGGGCTCGTGCATCGCGACGTCTCGCCGTCGAACCTGATGGTGACGACCGCCGGCGTCGTGAAGATCCTCGACTTCGGGATCGCGAAGGTGCGCGGCGCGACCGCGCGCACCGCGCTCGGCACGATCAAGGGCAAGTACGCGTACATGTCGCCCGAGCAGGTGCGCGGCGACGAGCTCGATCGGCGATCGGATCTGTTCTCGCTCGGCGTCGTGCTCTACGAGCTCGCGACCCACCAGCGCTTGTTCAAGCGCGGCAGCGACTTCCTCGCCGCCAAGGCGATCCTCGAGGAGACCTACCCGCGCGCCGACGAGATCGATCCGGCGGTGCCGCGCGCGCTCGCCGACGTGATCGCCAAGGCGCTGGCGCGCGAGCGCGACGATCGCCACGCGACCGCGCGCGAGCTCGGCGCCGCGATCGCCGCCGCGGTGCCACCGCTCTCGCCCGGTGAGCTCGCCGAGCGCGTCGCCGCCGATCACGCGATCGAGCTGTCCGCGCAGCGCACGCGCCAGCAGCAGGTGATCGACGCGCATCGCGCGGCGACCGCGCGCGGCGACGCGATCGTGACGACCGCGCCGACGGTCGCGATGCGCAACCCGCGCGCATCCGCGCCGCCCTCGCCTCCTCCTCCTCGCTCGCGCTCGACGATCGCGCTGGTCGCCGGCGCCGTGATCGCGCTCAGCGCCGCGGTGATCGCGATCGTGATCGCGACCCACGATCGATCTCCAGATCCCGCGCCCTCGACGACGATTTCACCGCCGATCTCCGCGCAACCCGCTCCGCCTCCTTCGCCGGGGCCGGCTGCCCCGCCTCGCCCCGAACCTTCGCCGACACCACGCACCGGATCCGACCGGAAGACGGAAGACGGAAGACGGACGACGATCTCCGGGTATCTGTCGATCGACTCGTCCCCCTACGCCATCATCTATCTCGACGGCCGTCGCCTCGGCGAGACCCCGCTCCTGCACCGCAGCGTCCCCTCCGGGCGTCACAAGCTGCGCGCGGTCACCGAGCACGACGGCGAGCGCGTGATCACGATCGACGTCCCCGCCGGCGGCGCCGCGCCGCCGATCAACCTCACCTGGTAGGCCTGGTAGGATCCTCCCGTGCCGCGTCGCTGCGCGTTGATCGTGATCGCGGTCCTCGCCACGACGATCGCGCGCGGCGCGATCGCGCGCGCGGGCAGCGCCGAGGACTACGCCGAGGCGCGCCGCATGAAGGCGTCGCTCGACTGGGACCACGCGCTCGCGCTCGCCGAACGCGCGCTCGCCGACGGCGACGCCGATCCCGCGCGCGTGCGCGCGCTGCACGAGCTCGCCGGCGAGCTCGCCGCCGGCCTCGATCGCGACGACGTCGCGATCGCGCACTTCGACGCGCTGCTCGCGCTCGCGCCCGACGCGACGCTGCCCGCCGGCACCTCACCGAAGATCGCCGCGCGCTTCGACGTCGCGCGCGATCGTGCGCGAACGCGCCGCGGCCTGACCGTGCACGCCGCGATCGATCCGATCGGGCTCGCGGTCGTCGTCGACGAGGATCCGCTCGCGATGGTCACCGGCGCGCGCGCGCGCTTCACGAGCGGCCGCGCGCCCGGCGAGATCGTCGTGCGCGGCACCGGCACGATCGCGATCGCGATCCCGAAGGGCGCGACGCAGATCGAGCTCGCGGCGATCGACGCGCGCGGCAACGCGCTGTGGGTCGGCGGCGCGCCGGCGATCGCGACGGCGCCGCGAGGCGGCGCGCATCATCATTGGGGCGCGACCACCACGTGGAGCGTCGTCGCCGGCGGCTCGCTCGCGCTCGGCACGATCGCCGCGTGGCGATTCCGCGCCGCGCAAGACGAATGGGACGCGCTCCGCGCCGACGACACGCACCACGATTACAGCGAGCTCACCGCGGTCGAGACGCGCGGCCGGCGCTGGGCGCTCGCCGCCGACGTCGCGTTCGGCGCCGCCGCCGTCACCGGCGTGATCGCGATCGTCGTCGGGATCCGCGAGGCCGGACGCGACGAAGATCATCTCCAGGTCGCGCCGCTCGTCACGCGCGATGCGTTCGGCGTCGCCCTCGGCGCGCGCTTCTGATCATCCACAGCGCGCCGATCAAGAGCCACGACGCGCTCGATCCGGAAGAAGTCGACCGGCATCCGCACCCGGGCAGCTCTCCGCCCGGATCCGCGCCGTGCCCGCCGTCGGGATGCGCGCCGCCGCCGCCGCCACCGCCGCCCGCGTTCGACGACGTCACCATCGCGTCGTCGCTCGTCATGTGCCCGGCGGCGTCGTACGCGATCGCGGTGATCGTGTGCGCGCCGTCGGCGAGCGCCGCCGTGTCCCACGCGTATTGATACGGCGCGGTCGTGCTCGTGCCGATCGAGCCGCCGTCGATCGCGACGTCGACGTGCGTGACGCCGACGTCGTCGCCGGCCGCGACGACGATCGTCACCGCGCCGCTCACCGTGCCGCCCGACGACGGCTGCACGATCTGCACGGTCGGTGGCTGCGTGTCGGTGCCGCCGCCGCCGCCACCACCTCCTCCGACGAGCCCGAAGAACGTCGCCGCGCGATAGGTCGAGCACATGCCGTCGTCGGCGAAGTACGCGCCCGCCTTGCCGCACGGATACTGCGGGTCCTTGGTGCCGACGCACACCGCGTGGCTCATGTTGCTGACGAGGAATGTCTCGACGACGGTCTGCGATCCCGCGTGGTACTCGGCGCGCGTCACCGATCCGATCGTCTCGGTCGCGTCGGGCGTCTGGTCGGTGGCGAACACGTTCGTCCATTGTTTGACGAGCTCGGTCTGGTTCTGCGGCGCGACCGTCCCGTCGCTCGAGCCGTGCCAGATCTGCACGCGCGGCCACGGCCCCGCATAGCCTTTGTCCGCATTCCGGACCAAGTCGCCCCACTGCTGCGGGGTCAGCTCCAGCTCCGGGTGCTGGTTCATCTGCTGGCAGTTGTACGCGCCCTGCACCGACGACGCGCATCGGTACGGCACGCCGCTCATGATCGCGCCGGCGGCGAAGCGATCGGGCCACGTCGCGAGCATCACCGCGGTGAACGCCGCGCCCGCCGAGAAGCCGACGACGTAGACGTGGTTGCGATCGATCCCGTGCGCGCTGATCTCCTTGTCGACCATCTCGACGATCGACTCGTTCTCGCCCTGCCCGCGCACCATGTTCGCGGGGTCGCCGTACTCGCCGGCCCAGTTGAAACAGGTGAGCGGGTTGTTCGCGCTGCGCTGCTGCGGGTATACGACCGCGAACTGGTTCGCGTCGGCGAGCTCGTCCCAGCCGGCGCCGAGCATGTCGTTCGCGGTCTGCGTGCACCCGTGCAGCACGACGACCAGCGGCCGCCCCGACGGCAAATTCTTCGGGATGTACTCGTACATGTCGAGCGCGCCCGGGTTCGAGCCGAAGCTCTGGACCTGCACGAGCTGCGCGCGCGCGGGGGACGCGACGGCGACGATGGACACACCAAGGGCGATGGCAACGGCGATGCGATGCACGGGGACCTCCTCGGCGCGCCACCGTGCAGCGCGCGTGCCGCGGTCGAGCGGCGCTCATCGTCGCGACCTGTGGTGACGATCGTTGGATCGGGCCAACAGGCGCGCGTCTCGTCGTGGGCGGGCACCAACGCGCAATCCTCCGAGATCTTTGCTGCACTGCAACAAACAACCGCTGGCACGGCGCGTGCTGAACGCGCGGGCATGCACGCACTCTCCGTTCTCCTCCACGTGACGATCCTCGCGAGCGGCCTCGGTCAACCGTTCGCCCTCGCCGGCGAGGGCGACACGCTCTTCTGGATCGACGCCGACGCGAAGCAGCTCTTGTCGATGCCGAAGGCGGGCGGCGCGATCACCGTGCTCGCGACCGGCGCCGACACGCAGTCGCCGTGGAGCGTCGCGGCCGACGCGAGCTACGTGTACTGGCTCGACGCCGCCGACGCGACGGTGCGCCGCACGCCGCGCGCGGGCGGCGCGAGCGTGATCCTCGCGACCGCGCAGCCGTCGCAGGGCCTGGCCGGCATCGCCACCGACGGCAGCTACGTCTACTTCTCGAGCTACGACGGCAACGGGACCGGCGTCGTGCGGCGCGTCTCGAAGTGGGGCGGCTTCGTGCAGACGCTCGCGACCGGCACCAACCCGACCGCGCTGGTCGTCGATTCGTGGTTCGTCTACGTCGCGGACGCGAGCGTGCTCGGCGGCAACAACACGATCCTCCGCGTGCCGAAGAGCGGCGGCGCGAAGGTCACGATCTCGAGCAACGAAGACGCGCTCGGGCTCGCCGCCGACGCGAACAACCTCTACTGGAAGCGGTTCTGGACCGGCGACGTGCGCCGCGGATCGAAGTGGATCGCGGGCGCGACCACGCTGGCCCCGAACGGCGGCGGCTGGGGCGACCTCGGCGTCGACGCGACCTACGTCTGGTGGACGACCGGTCCCGTGTTGCACCGCAGCAACAAGCTCACCGGCGGCGAGGAGGTCGTCTACGAGGCGCCGTCGTGGGCGCTCTCGCTCGAGATCGATCCGAGCGCGGTCTACCTGGCGACCGAGCGCACGTCCGAGGAGATCCCGGACGGAGCGATCGTCAAGGTCACGCCGTGACCTCGCCCGCGATCATCGACGGCGACCGCGTGATCGATCACGCGGAGCTCGGCGCGATCGCCGGCGCGTGGGCGGCGACGCTCGCGGCGCGCGGCGTGCGTCGCGGCGATCGGGTCGCGATGCTCGCGCTCGGGTGCGCGGAGGTCTTCGTGATCGCGCGCGCGTGCGCGCGGCTCGGCGCCGCGTTCGCGCCGCTGTCGTGGCGACTCGCGCCCCCCGAGCTGAGCGCGATCGTCCGCGACCTCGAGCCGCGCGTGCTGGTCTGCGATCGCGCGCACGTCGAGGTTGCAGCGGATCTCGACACCGAGCGGCTCGTCCTCGACGAGGAATCGCCGCCGGGCGACGCGCCGCCGTGGGACGCGCACGATCCCGAAGCGATCGCGCAGATCCTCTACACGAGCGGCACGACCGGCCGCCCGCGCGGCGCGATGATCCCGTGGCGGCAGGTCTCGTTCAACGCGGCGATCACGCGCGCGCTCTGCAACCTCGGCCCGCGCGATCGCACGCTCGCGATGCTGCCGCTCTTCCACACCGGCGGCCTCAACTGCTTGTCGATCCCGGTGCTCGCCGGCGGCGGCGCGATCGTCGTGATGCCGCGCTTCGATCCGGCGGCGGCGATCGAGCTGATCGTGCGGCATCGCGTGAGCGCGATCCTCGGCGTGCCCGCGATCTACGAGGCGCTGCTCGACGCCGGGCTCTCGCACGCGATCGCGCCGTGGCTGCGCGTGGTCTTGGTCGGCGGCGCGCCGGTGTCGCCGAGCCTGCGCGCATGTTGCGCTGCACAAGGGCTGCCCTTGAAGCAGGGCTTCGGCATGACCGAGGTCGGCCCCAACTGCTTCACGTTCGGCGACGACGACGTCGGCCGCCCCGTGCCCGGCACCGAGGCGATCCTGCTCGAGCCGAAGAACGGCGTCGGCGAGCTGTGCCTGCGCGGGCGCCACGTCTTCGCGGGCTATCTCGGCCAGCCCACCGACGAGCTCTTCGTCCACGATCGCTGGTTCCGCACCGGCGATCTGATGGCGCGCGACGTCGACGGCCGCTACCGCGTGGTCGGCCGCGTGAAAGACATGTTCATCTCCGGCGGCGAGAACGTCTATCCCGGCGAGGTCGAGGCCGTGCTGGCCGCGCACCCGCAGATCGCGGAGGTCGCGGTGATCGGCGTCGCCGACGAGCGCTGGGGCGAGGTCGGGCTCGCCGCGATCGTCGCGCGCGCGCCGCTCGGCGCCGACGAGCTCGACGCGTGGACGCGCGCGCGCCTCGCCCGCTACAAGGTGCCGCGCCACTGGCGGTTCGTGCCGACCCTGCCGCGCACGCCGACCGGAAAGATCGCGCGCGCCGAGCTCGTGCGAGAGGCGACGTGAGCGGCGCCGAGTTCCGGCTTATGCTCGCCGAGGTGGACGGCGACGCCCGCACGAAGTTGCAACCGCGCCAGGCGCGCGTGATCCGGAAGCTGCGCGTGCGCGTCGACGAGGGTCCCGACGCGGGGCTCGCGTGCGAGCCCGAGGGCGCGGCCGCGGTCTCGGTCGGCACCGCCGACGACAACCAGCTGGTCGTCTCCGACGACACGGTCAGCCGCTACCACCTCGAGGTGCGCCGCGCCGCCGACGGCGTGCAGGTCACCGATCTCGGCAGTCGCAACGGCACGTTCGTCGCGGGCGTGCGGATCGAGCGCGCGATCGTCCCGCCGGGCACGCGCCTGCGCCTCGGCGCGACCACGATCACCGTCGAGGACGCCGGCTCGAGCGTGACCGCGGCGACCGCGGATCCGCCGCGGCCGCCCGGGCTCGTCGGCGACAGCGACGCGATCAAGGACGTCGCGCGGCTCGTCCACAAGCTCGCGCGCGTCGACTCGTCGGTCTTGATCCAGGGCGAGACCGGCGCGGGCAAGGAGGTCATCGCGCACGCGATCCACGAGCTGTCGCCGCGGCGCGACAAGGAGCTGGTGGTCGTCGATTGCGGATCGATGCCGGCGACCTTGGTCGCGTCGCTGCTCTTCGGTCACGAGAAGGGCGCGTTCACCGGCGCCGACACGCGGCGGATCGGCGCGTTCGAGCGCGCCGGCGGCGGCACCGTCCTGCTCGACGAGATCGGCGAGCTGCCGCTCGAGGTGCAACCGGCGTTGCTCGGCGTGCTCGAGCGCCGCTCGTTCACGCGCGTCGGCGGCTCGCAGTCGATCGACGTCGACGTGCGCGTGCTCGCCGCGACGCACCGCGATCTGCGCGCCGAGGTCAACGCCGGCCGCTTCCGCGCCGATCTCTACTTCCGCCTCGCGGTCGCGCGCGTCGTGATCCCGCCCCTGCGCGAGCGCCCCGAGGACATCGAGCCGCTCGTGCATCACTTCGCCGAGCGCCTCACCGGCGTCCCCGATCCCGGCCCGCTCGCCGGCGCGATGGACGCGCTGCGCGCGCACCCGTGGAGCGGCAACGTCCGCGAGCTGCGCAACGTCGTCGAGACCGCGCTGGTCATGGGCGAGATCGCGCTCGGAGATCCGTCCGATCCGGCGCGCGCGCCGACCGTGGCAGCGGCGCGCCCCCTCACGTCCGACGCGCAGGACAGCTATCGCGACGCCCGCGCCCGCGCGCTCCATCGCTTCGAGGCCGAGTACCTGCGCGCGCTGATCGACGCCTGCGGCGGCAACGCCTCGGAGGCGGCGCGCCGCGCCAAGATGGACCGGCCGTACCTGCTCACGCTGCTCCGCAAGCACGGCCTGCGGACCTGATCGACTTGTCAGCGAACAGGGCTTGACGAGCGCGCCCGTTTCATGTTGCATCGCAACATCAATTGTTGCAGTGCACAAACCGGAGGAGCAGATGACGCGCGCGACGAACGTACCGTGGTGGAGAGAGCCGACGAAGGCGCAATGGGCGGCGTTCCTCGCCGCGTGGTCGGGCTGGGTGCTGGACGCCTTCGACTTCACGATCTTCCTGCTCGTGATGCCGCACATCTCGAAGGAGTTCGGGGTCGGGCTCACAGCGGCGGCCGGCTCCGTCACGCTCACGCTGCTGGTGAGGCTCGCGGGCGGCTTCGCCGCCGGCTGGGCCGCCGATCGCTGGGGCCGCAAGACGCCGCTCATGATCGCGATGATCTGGTTCGCCGTCTGCGACGCCGCGATCGCGTTCGCGCCCAGCTTCGCGTGGGTGCTCGTGCTGCGCACGCTGTTCGGCTTCGGCATGGGCGCCGAGTGGACCGCGGGCGCGACGCTCGCGATGGAGAGCTGGCCCGAGCGCAGCCGCGGGCTCGCGAGCGGCCTGCTCCAGGGCAGCTGGGCGATCGGCTACCTGCTCGCCGCGCTCGCGTCGGCGTACGTCGTGCCGGCCTTCGGCTGGCGCGCGCTGTTCCTGCTCGCCGCCGCGCCCGCCCTGCTCGTCCTGCCGATCCGCATGTGGGTCGAGGAGAGCCCGACCTGGAAGGCCGATCGCGCCGCGGCGAAAGCCAGGCCGCAGCCGCTCGGTGATCTGCTCTCCGGCGCCGTGCTCGGCAAGCTCGTCTGGGGCGTGCTCGTCATGGGGCTCGGCTTCGGCGTCTACTACGCGATGAGCGGCGTCTATCCGACGATGCTGATCACGCAGCGCGGCCTCGACGCCAAGGCCGTCGGCCTCGTGCTGATCGTCTTCAACGTCGGCATGCTCGCCGGCTCGGTCGTCACCGGCATGATCGCGCAGAAGCGCGGCGTCTTGATCGCGGTCGTCGCGCCCGCGCTCCTGATGGTGCCGCTCCTGCCGCTCTACGTCGGCGCGTCGCCCGATCTGCTCCACGTCGGCGCGTTCCTCGGCGGCGCGCTCGGCGTCGGCTTCTGCGGCGTCGTGCCCGCGCTCCTCACCGGCATGTTCGACCCCCAGGTCCGCGCGCGCGCGGTCGGCGTCATCTATCACGGCGGCGCCCTGCTCGCGGCGTTCGTCCCGCCGGGCGTCACGTCGCTCGCCGAAAAGACCGGCTGGGGCCTCGCGACGTCGATCGCGGTCGTCGCCGGCGCGCTCGAGATCGCGCTCGCGATCGCGTTCGTGCTGTCGCGGAAGAGCGCGCCCGCGGCGACGCGCGAGCCCGTCACCGCGCACTGATGGTGGTACGTTCGACACGATGCAGATCGGCATCGTGCTGTCGTGCGAGCACGCTTCGTGGGCGCTGCCGCCCGGCGAAGACCTCGGCGTCGATCGCGAGACGCTCCGCTCGCAGGCCGGCTGGGATCCGGGCGCGATGGAGATCGCCGCGCACGTCGGCGAGCGGCTCGGCCTGCCGGTGCACGCCGGCGCGTTCACGCGGCTCTACGTCGATCTCAACCGTCCGGCCGATCACGCCGACGTCGTCCCGCTCGTCTGCTACGGCGCGCGCGTCCCCGGCAACGCGCAGCTCGGCGCGCGCGATCGCACGCAGAGGATCGCGACCTTCCACGCGCCGTACTGGGACGCGGTGACCCACGACGTGCGCGCGCGCCTCGTCGATCCCGGCCGCTGCCTGCACCTCTGCTCGCACAGCTTCGATCCCGCGCTCGATCCCGCGAACCGCCGCTTCGACGTCGGCGTCCTCTACGATCCCGCGCACGAGCTCGAGGCGATGATCGCGGAGAAGCTCTTGTTCGGGTTGTCCTCGAAGGGCTTCGAGGTCCGCGCGAACCAGCCGTATCGCGGGACCGGCCCCGCGATCGCGACCACGCTGCGCGGCGAGCTCGGCCCGCGCTACGCCGGCATCCAGCTCGAGGCCTCGCACGCGCTCGTCGATCGCGCCGGCGCATGCGAAGCGCTCGCCGACGCGCTCTCGCCGATCCTCGAGGAGCTGCGATCTTGAGGGTGAAGGGCACCTGCCACGCGTACTTCGCCGTCGATCTCGGCTTCGGCGTCGATCTCGCGCGCGCCGAGAGGGTCGTCGCCGCCGAGTCGCTGCGCCAGACCTTCAAGCGCCCGCGCCGCGCGCCCGAGGCGGCGCAGCTCCGCCGCCACTCGCTGCGTCTCGCGCAGTCGGGCTTCCCGATCGAGATCGGCGCGTGGAAGACCGACGGCGCCGTCGAGGTCGTCGTGTGGGAGTTCGCGGCCGCGACGATCGACTACCGCATCCCGGTCGATGGCGAGCTCGGCGAGCTGGTCACGCTCGCCGATCTGCTCTGGGACAACGCGGCGCTCCTCGCCGACGCGAAGAGCCGCGCGCAGCAGCTGATCGAGACCCTCGCGCAGGCGATCGACAAGCCGCGCATCGGCGATCGCGTCGAGGACTACGTCGCGTTCGAGCTCAAGCTGCCCGACGGCGCGCGCGCCGAGGCGCTGTGGACCGACGAGCGCGCGACCACCGCGCGCATCCTCCGCGCCGAGCCGGGCCCGCTCGGCGAGCAGGAGATCAACGAGGCGATCGCGGTCCGCACCGCGTACCTGCCCGAGGAGATCGTGCTGGTCGATTGGTTCGCCGCGATCCTCGCCGGCGACGACATGGAGGACGAGCGCGTCGTGCTCGAGCTCTCGATCGCCGAGCTGCTCGAGCTGCGCCACCTCGACGAGCAGCTCGATCGCGGCATCGAGGGCGCGTACGCGATCCTGAACCGCAAGCGCGGCTTCGTGTCGGGGCTGCGCGCGCCCGCGCAGGATCTCGACGCGATCGCGCAGGCGCAGGCCGACGCCGCGGTGCTGTTCGAGGGCGTCGACAACGCGCTCAAGCTCCTCGGCGATCAGTACCTCGCGCGCCTCTACCACGTCGTCTCGACACGCTTCCACCTGCCGGCGTGGGACGCCGCGATCGAGCGCAAGCTGCGCGTCCTCGACTCGATCCACGAGAAGCTCGCGTCGCGCGCGAGCACGAAGCGCTTCGAGCTGCTCGAGATCATCGTGATCATCTTGATCCTGATCGAGATCTTGATGCCGGTGATCGATCGCCTGACGAGATGATCGACGAGATGATCAGCGCGCCTTGATCGGCGGCTTCGGCTTCTCGGTCGTCTCGGCGCGCGGGCCGCGCTGCGGCTCGAGGTCCGCGTGCTTCGTGCGCATCGACTCCTGCTCGGCGGTGATCGACGCGTAGCGCGCCTTCACGCGCGCGACCAGATCGACGACCACCTCGCGCGTCGCCGTCGGATCGAGCGGCAGCTCCGCCGGGATGCGCTGCTCGTAGTCGGTCCAGATGCGCGCGTCGTCGCGGCAGTCGTAGACGCGACAGATGCGCGGGCGATACGCGTGCACCGTGCAGCCGCGCCCGTCGGGATCGTGGTGGACGCAGTAGCCGTCGCTCGCGCGCTGGCGGATCAAGTACGGCTGGCCGTAGTCCCAGCGGATCACGCCCTCGTCGAGATCCTGGGTCGACAGCGAGAACGTGAAGCTGCAGCAGCGCGCCTTGCACAGGTGCACCAGCTCCGCGCACGGGATGTCGGCGCCGGGCTCGTCGTACTTGTTCGCGACCACGTCGAGCGCGACGCGCCCCGGCGATCGCTCGTCGCCGCCTCGGATCATCATGAGCGAGCGCGGCGTCTCGGCGCTGACCGCGTCCTCGATCGTCTTGGTCGTCGGCTCGGCCGGCGTGTTCGGCGGCGCGGGCAGCGGCTCGACGCCGTCGACGCGGCGCACGAGCTCGTCGGTCAGCGTGACCACCTGCGCGGCGAGCTTGAGCAGCGAGTCGCGCAGATCGAGGTCCGACAGGTTCAGGTAGCGCAGCGCGCGCTCGAAGTCGGCGCGCGTGATCGGCGCGTCTTGCGCGGCGGTGCCGAAGGCCGAATCGTCGCGGTCGTCGCTCATCAGAACGCCTCGTCCGGCACGTCCATCAGCTCGAGATCGCCGGCCTCGATCAACTGCCGCGCGAGCCCGATCCCCGGCAAGACGTTCTTCGCGTAGAAGCGCGCCGACGCGAGCTTGCCTCGATAGAACGCGGCGTCGGGCGAGGACTCCTTCCCGAGCGCGACCTGCGCGCCGACCGTGAGCCGCCACCCGACGACGAGCTCGGCCAGCGCGAACAGGATCCGATTGCCCTGGAAGCCGGCGTGATAGACCGACTGCATCGTCTTGCCGAGCATCGTCATGAAGATCGCGCCGACGTCGGCGTGCGCCTTCGCGAGCGCCTCCTTCTCGACCGACAGCTCCGCCGGCAGCGCGTCGATCGTCGCCTTGATCGTGCCGAGCAAGCGCTGCAGCGTCGCGCCGCGATCGCGCGCGACCTTGCGGAAGAACAGATCGAGCGCCTGGATGTGGGTCGTGCCCTCGTAGAGCGAGTCGATCTTCTGATCGCGCAGGTACTGCTCGATCGGATAGTCCTGGATGTAGCCCGAGCCGCCGAAGGTCTGCAGGCTCGCCGAGCCGAGCAGCTCGTACACCTTCTCCGAGCCGTAGCCCTTGATCAGCGGCAGCAGCAGATCGTTGAGCGCGTCGGCGTCTTTCGCCGCCGCGGTGTCGCGGCCGCCCTGGAGCTCGACCTGATCCTGGATCGACGCGGTCCACAGCACCATGCCGCGCAGGCCCTCGGCGAAGCACTTCTGCAGCATCAACATGCGGCGCACGTCGGGGTGACGGATGATCTCGACGCGCGGCGCGGTCTTCGAGGCCGCCTTCATGTCGGCGCCCTGCTTGCGCTCCTTCGCGTACTCGAGCGCGTTCAGGTACGCCGTCGAGAGCGTCGCCATCGACTTGGTGCCGACGCCCATGCGCGCGTATTCGATGATGTGGAACATCTGCGCGATGCCGTCGTGCTTGCCGCCGACGAGCAGGCCGCGGCACGGACGCTCCGCGCCGAGCGTGAGCTCGCACGTCGCCGAGCCCTTGATGCCCATCTTGTGCTCGACCTTGGTGACGATCGCGCCGTTGCGCTCGCCCATCGAGCCGTCGGCCTCGACCCAGAACTTCGGGACGATGAACATCGAGAGGCCCTTGGTGCCCGGCCCCGCGCCTTCGGGGCGCGCGAGCACCATGTGGACGATGTTGTTCGGATGATCGAAGTCGCCGTTGGTGATGAAGCGCTTGACGCCTTCGATCAGGTACTCGTCGTCCTTCACGTGCTTCGCGCGCGTGAGGCCGGCGCCGACGTCGGAGCCCGCGTCGGGCTCGGTGAGCACCATCGTGCCGCCCCAGTGCTGCTCGAGGATGTTCTTGATGTAGCGCTGCTTCTGATCGTCGGTGCCGAGCGCGTCGATGATCTTCGAGAGGAAGTTGCCTAGGATGTAGAAGGTGAGCGCGGCGTTCGCGCCGCCGAGCAGCTCGAACCCGGCCCACGCCACCGTCGGCGGCGCGCCGTAGCCGCCGAGGTGCTCGGGCAGCTCGAGCTTGTTCCATCCGCCGTCGTAGTACGCGGTGAGCGCTTCCTTGAAGCCGGGCGGCAAGGTCACGTTGCCCTTGCCGTCGAAGCCGAGCTCGTGGCGATCGCCCGAGACGAAGCACGGCGCGAGGCTCGCCTTGACGAACTCGTCGAGGCCTTCGAGCGCGGCGCGCGCGGTGTCGGCGTCCATCGACGAGAACGGGCCCTTGCCGAGGGTCGTCTCCTGGATGCGGAGCACCTCGAACAGCGTGAAGAAGATGTCGCGGAGGTTCGACTTGTAGTGAGCGCTGGTCGTCACGCGCGCACTTTAACTCATGGGCACAGCGCGTCCTGGTGGATCAGCAGGCCGGTGCCGAAGTCTTTGGTCGCGTCGTTGGCAGGCACGTTCAGCGAATTGCTGCCCTTCCAGCAGTCCTTGCCGCCGACGTCGCCGGTCGAGACGAGCTGGACCGCGCCGCTCTTCAGGCCGGTCGCGGTGATCGTCTGATCCTTCTCGATGCACGGGCCCGCCGGCAGCGAATTGCAGTCGGACGTGTACGTCGACGCGCCGTTGTTCGCGCCGGCGGCGATCATGAACGTCGCCGGGATGCACGTGCCCTGCGAGTCCTGCAGCTGGAGCGTCATCGCGTCGATGTTGGCGCCGCCGGCGGTGCAGTTCGCGCTCTGCCCGTTGGCGGCGAGCTTGATCGCGATGCCGCCGCGCGCGAGCACCATGAAGTCGACCGCGCCGAGCGGCGTGTCCTGCCCGGACGCGACGTCGACGTGCATGAACTTCGTCGTGGTGGTGACGAGCGATCCGGCGGCGCCGGTGAGATCGACGGTGAGCGTGTACTTGCCGGGATCGAGCGAGCGCGTCGTGCCCATGAGCGACGTGCAGGAGAACGTGTCGATGAAGCCGAAGCCGGCGTTGTCGGGGACGATCGTCACGGTGACGACCTGCGCGCCGACGTCACTGCACGCGAGCGCCGAGGCGCCCTCGTGCAGGGTCCACGTCATGCTGAGCGTGCCGCCGGGCGGCTTCCCGTCGATCACGCGCGCGTCGGGCGGGCCCTCGTTGGTGCCGCACGCGGTCAGGAGCGACAAGACGATCCACGCGCGCTTCATGGATCGAGGATACAACGGCTGCGGCGCGCGCGAGCTACGCGGCCAAGGACTCGTGCAGCGACTTCTCCATGCGGAGGAAGTGACAGGCGCGAATCGCGCCTTCGTGCGTGTACGGTGCGGTGCCGATCACACGATAGCCGAGGCTCTTGTACCAGGCCTCGAGCTCGCTCCGCAGGTTGACGACCTCGAGGGTCATCGCGTCGCAGCCCATCGCCGCGCACCACGCCTCGGCGACCGCGACCAGCCGCTTGCCGAGTCCCTGCCCTTGGTGCTCGGGCGCGACCGAGAGCATCGCGATCGATCCGCGCGTGCCGTCGGCGCGGACGAAGACGGCGGCGACCAGCTCGCCGCCGGCGGTGCCGTCGCCGAGCGCGAGGAAGTGACCTTGATCGCAGAGCCGCGCGACCTCGGCGGCGTCGGTGCGCTCGCCCTCGACGAAGAAGCGCTCCACTTCGTACGCGCGGTTGATCAAGCTCGCGAGCTCGCCGGCGTCGTCCGGCCCCGCGCGCCGCACGCTCGCCGCTGTCGATGATTCGCTCCCCATCCCTCGTGCGTATCAGCTGGCTCCGACAGTCGATCCCGGCGCTACTCCGCTCGGCCCGCTGGCTTCGCGGCGTCATCAGCGCCGTGCCTTCGGGCGGGCGACCCGCGCCGGCTCCGGTGCGGTGCGCGTGACCGCGGACAGCTCGGCGCCGATCAGCTTCGCGCGCAGCGTGACGATCAAGCGCTCGCCGAGCGCGGTCGCGTCGCGCGCGACCTGATCGAGATCCGACGACGGCAGCTTGGCGCCGGCGAGGATCCGGCGGCGCAGCATCTCGAGCTCGACGCGCACGAGCGCGCGGGTCGCCGCGGCGTACGGCTCGAGCGCCGACAGCGGGAAGACGTCGCCGAGGCCGCGCCTGCGGATCTCGTCGAGCAGCTCGAGCAGCTCGAGGTCGGCGCCGGCGTAGATCGGCTCGCCGTCGACCTTGCCGGCCGGCGCGACGAGGCCGAGCTGCGCGAGCGCGTCGAGATCCGCGGGCGTGAACGACGCGTCGGCGATCAGGTCCTTTCGCGTGCGCGACTTCACGCGGCGGGGACGCGCCTCTGCGCTCGGCGACGGCTGTGCGCGCAGCTTGCCCGACGGCGACGGCTCGAGCAGCTCGGCGATCACCTTGAGCGGGAGGAAGCGGCTCTGCTGCAGCTCCTTGATCGCCTTCACGCGCTCGGCGAGGCGCGCGTCGTAGTAGGCCATCGTGCGGCCGCTGCGTTGATCGGGCCCCGGCAGGAGGCCTTCGCGCAGGTAGTGTTTGATCGTCGCGGTGGGGACGCCCGACAGCGCGGCGAGGTCCGAGATCCGGACGAGGCGTCGCGAAGCGGCGGTGGCGGGGCGGGCTCGGGCCATTCGGAAGTAGAAAGTACTACTTCCTACTTCCGAGTGTCGCGCGCGCGTGTCAGCGGCGCGACGCGGCGGCGAGCGCCGGGACGCCCCGACCGCGACGATCGAACAGGGCGAGCTGCGCGACGACGATCACGGTCCCGACGGTGTAGTCGGCCAACGAGCGAAAGAAGGTGCGTACGGGCGAGTCCATGGTGTCCAGCTTGAGGGGCGCTCGTAGCACGAGCGCGGCATGTGTGTAACGTGTTGGTTTCGTCGGTCTCGACACTCCCGGAACCTCACGCATTCCCGCGATATGATGCGGGTCTCGGATGAGCGAGCAAGGCGCGAGCCCTCTCGACCTCGGCACGATCATCGAGCTGCTCGAGCGGGTCGAGGAGCTGCCCGAAGGCGCGACCGGCTCGCTCGTGATCAGCGGCGGCGGCAGCCCGGGCGGGGCGATCCTCGTCGACGACCGGCACATCTGCTGGGTCGCCGCGCAGGGGCTCGGGCGGCGCTTGAGCGATCTGCTCCGCGCGCAGGCGGTGCGCGCGATCCCGACCGAGGAGCTCGAGGAGATCGTGGCCGCGTGCCGCGAGTCCGGCGAGCCGCTCGGCCAGGCGCTGCTCGCGCGCGGCTTGATCACCGAGCAGGCGCTGATGCGCGCGCTCAAGCGGCACTCCACCGAATCGCTGATCGCGGTCGCGCGCGGCTCGCCGGAGATCACGTGGGTCCCCCGCGAGCGCGGCTTCGCGCCGCGCCATCACCTCCCGACCGCGAGCTTGCTCGCCGAGGTCGGCGCGACGGCGCGCTGGGGCGGGCACGCGCCCAGCCTCGGGTGGATGACCGAGATCAAGGCGCGCGGCGCCGCCTTCGCGAAGCCGCCGGGCGCGCCGTCGGGACAGCTCACGCCGGTCGCCGAGCTCGGCATGGCGAAGGTCGGCGCGCGCGGTCTGCTCGAGCTCGGGTCGTACGCGGCCGCGTCGATCGACGCGCTCAAGGCCGTCGATCCCGAGGTCGCGTGCGCGCTGTTCGACGACGATCTCGGTCATCGGTGCGCGGGTTGGCGCCGCGGTGTGCTGTTGCACGTCGCCGTGTGCGACGACGACGTCGCGCTCGCGCGTGTGGTCTCGCGCGTCTACGCCACGTAAGGCGTGTGTAAGGGCGGAATGCGCGGGGCCGTTCGCGCGTCGATCTCCGTATGCCAAGACCTGTCCTCGCGCTCGCCGCGCTCGCCGCGCTCGCGTGCCCTGACGCGCACGCCGATGACGCGCCGACCGGCGATGTGATCGCGATCCACATCGTCTCGCGCGTCGGCACGACCGGCGCGCCCGACGATCGTCCGAAGCGCGCGCGCGAGGATCAGCCGGTCACGCTGTTCGCCGCCGTCACGATCCGGCGCGGCAAGGACACGTACGTCGTCGCCGACGAGAGCCCGATCGTGATCGACGGCAAGAAGATCACGACCCACGCGTGGACCGACGCGCCCTCGCTCGCGCTCGCGTGGAATCGGATCGAGCCCGCGGTCGCCGACATGTCGAACACGTCGTCGGGCCAGTTCGCGTTCGAGGCGATCGATTATCGCGCGACCGCGATCGCGAACGCCGCCGGCAAGACCGCGCTCGCCGCCGACGTGCGCCCGACGCTCACGCCCGATCACGGCGGCGGCGTCGGCACGATGCGCTACCAGCTGAGCGTCACCGCCGGCGGCAAGACGATCACCACGCCGGGCACCGAGGCGCGCCGCGGCCGCGGCTCGGGCGGGCTCACCGACGCCGTCCACCGCGTCTCGATCCGTCGCGACGACACGTACCTCGGCTACCTCACGGAGCTGTACGGCCAGCCGTACATCTGGGCGTCGGCGGGCACCACCGACGCGACCCACCAGTCGGAGCGCCTCGAGGGCGCCGACTGCGCCGACTTCGTCGTCTACGGCGCGCGCCGCATGGGCATGAAGGTCCCGTACACGTGGACCGCGGAGCTGCCGCGTTACGCGAAGACGCTCGCGAAGGGCGAACCCGACGGCGACGGCGTCTACCGCGACGCGCACGGCGACGCGATCGCGTTCACGCGCGTGGGCGATCTGATCCTCTTCCCGCGCCACGTCGGCGTGCTCGTCGAGGATCGCGGCACCCGCGGCGTGCTCGACGATCAGGACATCATCATGCACGCGCTGTTCGACACGCCGAAAGAGGTCGCGATCAAGGACAGCGGCTACGACAACCTGCCGATCAGCGTCCTGCGCTGGCCGACGCGCTGATCGCGCGAGCGCTAGACGAGATCTTCGTCGGGATCGACCTTCGCCATCACGAGGCCGCTCGCGATCTTCGGATAGAAGTACGTCGATTTCTGCGGCATGATCTCGCCTGCGTCGGCGACGTGCTTCACGTCGGCGACTTTCGGCGCGCCCATCAAGAAGACCGCCTGCGTGTCGGGCGCCGACGTCGCCGCGAGCGCGGCGGTCGAGTCCTTCACGTAGCGCAGGTTGGTCTGCGCCTCCTGCGCCGCCGGCGTGATGCCGAGGACGCGCTCGAGCAAGAGCCCGTGCAAGAGGGTCACGTCGAGGCGCAGCACCGCGGGGTGCCCCGACAGCCCGACCGCCGCCGGGTTCACGCTCGGCGACAGCGTGAAGCGCCACGCGTCGGGGTCCTTCGGGAACAGCGCCGCGAACGCGGTGCGGTGCGCGACCGCGTCGGCGACCGACGCGCGGACCTTGTCCATGTCGCTCGCGCCGCCCGCGATCTTGTCGACGATGAACCACTCGCGCGCGCGCTCGAGCAGCGTGTCCTTCGAGAAGCCGGTGAGGCCGTGCACGATCCGGTGCGTCGGCAGCACGATCAACCCCGGATCATCCATCGACGCGAGGAAGATCGATCCGTAGTTGAGCGACGAGTACATGCTCGGCTCCTTGCCGCCCGCGATCGCGTCGCGCACGGCGAGCATCGTCTCGTAGCGATGGTGTCCGTCGGCGATGTAGATGTGCTTCGGGCTCATCAAGCGGCGCAGGCGACCGATCATCTCGGCGTCGCGGATCGCCCACACGACGTGCTCGGTGCCGTCGGAGGTGGTGCCTTGCAAGGTCGGCGCGGCGCTCTCGTACTTGCGGAACAGGCGCTCGACCTCGCCGCTCGCGTCGGAGAACAAGCCGAACACCTGCGAGAAGTGCGCGCGCGCGGCGGTGATCAGCTTGAAGCGATCCTCTTTCGGGCCCTTGAGCGTGCGCTCGTGCGGGCGCACCGTGCCCTCGCCGAACGGCGTCAGGCGGATCGCGCACACGAAGCCCTTGCGCACGACCGCGCGGCCGCCGAGCTCCGCCGACGTGAAGCGCTGGTGATAGCGATAGATCGACTTCGAGGCGTCCTGCCGCAGGATGCCCTCGGCGAGCCAGCGATCGAAGGTCGCGGCCGCGTGCGCGTACTTGTCGCCTTCCTTGACCTCGGGGAGATCGATCTCGACGACGTTGTGCGGATCCGCGGCGAGCTTCGCGCGCATCGGCGGATCGATCACGTCGTACGGCGGCGCGATCACCTTCGAGATCTCGACGCGCTTGGGATCGTAGACGATGCCGCGGAACGGTGCGATGTCAGCCACGCGCCGACGTTATCACGCGCCGCGACGGCCGATGTCTCGACGGAACTGCATGCCGTCGAGCCGGATTCGCGCGACCGCGTCGTAGGCGCGCGCGCGGGCGGCGTCGACGCCGTCGCCGAGCGCGGTCACGCCGAGCACGCGCCCTCCGGAGCTGACGACCTTGCCGTCGGCGCGCGCGGTGCCGGCGTGGAAGACGACGAGGTCGTCTTGGTCGGCGGGGAGCCCCTCGATCGGATCGCCGGTGCGCGGCGTGTCGGGATAGCCCGCCGCGGCGACGACGACGCACACCGCGGTGCGGTCGTCCCATCGCGGAGGTGTCGCGGGTAGCGCGCCCGCCGCGGCGCCCGCGAGCGTCGCGCCGAGATCGCCGTTCCACCGCGCCATCACCGGCTGCGTCTCGGGATCGCCGAACCGGCAGTTGTACTCGAGGAGCCACGGCGTGCCGTCGGGCGCGACCATCACGCCCGCGTACAGGACGCCGCGATAGTCGATCCCATCCGCCTGCAGTCCGGCGACCGTCGGCACGAGCAGCTCGCGCTCGACGCGATCGATCACCGGCGCCGGCGTCCACGCCGGCGAGACGGTGCCCATGCCGCCGGTGTTGGGTCCGCGATCGCCGTCGAAGATCGTCTTGTGATCCTCGGCCGCGGGCAGCACGAGCAGCGATCTGCCGTCGGTGATCGCGAGCACCGAGACCTCGCGCCCGCGGATCTTCCGCTCGATCACGATGCGCGCGCCCGCGTCGCCGAAGCGGCGCGACTCGAGCATCGCGCGCGCGGCGTCGATCGCTTCGTCGGGCGTCTCGCACACGACGACGCCCTTCCCCGCCGCGAGCCCGTCGGCCTTGACGACGACGTCGCCGCCGAGCCGCGCCACCGCGGCCTCGGCTTCCTCGCGCGTCGCGCACACCGCGAACTCGGCCGTGCGGATCCCGTGCTTCGCGAAGAACTGCTTCGAGAAGACCTTCGAGCCCTCGAGCCGCGCGCCGCTCGCGCCGGGCCCGAACGTCGCGATGCCCGCCGCGCGCAGGTGATCGGCGAGGCCCGCGACCAGCGGCGCCTCCGGACCGACGACGACGAGCTCGACCTGCTCCTCGATCGCGAGCCCGATCATGCCTTCCTGATCCATCACCTTGATCGGGACGCAGGTCGCGATCGACTCCATGCCCGGGTTGCCGGGCGCCACGATCACGCGATGCCCGCTCTTCGCGAGCCGCCACACGAGCGCGTGCTCGCGCCCGCCACCGCCTACGACGAGGATCTTCATCTACCACTCATGATCTCGGGCTCGGATCCCGCTGGGGGTTTGGGGGAGAGCGCTCCCCCATCGGAGGAGGCCGCAGGCCTCCGGACAGCGGCACTGAGGCGGCTCGCCGACAACTCATTCGGAGTCGCGTGTCGCCGCGACGCGGCGACAGGTCGATCGTGCGAACGCCGGTGCCCCATGTCGCATCAGTGCCGGAAGTGGCGCATGCCGGTGACCACCATCGCGAGACCGTGCTCGTCGGCGGCGGCGATGACCTCTTCGTCCCGCACGCTGCCGCCGGGCTGGATCACCGCGGTCGCGCCCGCCTTCGCGAGCACGTCGACGCCGTCGCGGAACGGGAAGAACGCGTCGGAGGCGACCGCGCAGCCCGCGATCGGCGTCTGCGCCTTGAGCTCGGCGATCTTCACCGAATCGACGCGGCTCATCTGACCGGCGCCGATGCCGACGGTGGCGCCGCCCTTGGCGAAGACGATCGCGTTCGACTTCACGTGCTTCGCGACGCGCCACGCGAAGTCGAGATCGACGAGCTCCTGCGCGGTCGGCGCGCGCTTGGTCACGACCTTCGCGGAGGACGCGGCGACCATGCCGGTGTCGGTCGTCTGCACGAGCGCGCCGCCGGCGATCGTGCGGATCGACCACGCGCGCAGGCCGGCGCGCGGCGTCCAGTCGCCGGCCGCCGAGACCACGCGCAGGTTCTTCTTGCCCGCGAGCAGCTCGCGCGCGCCCGCGCTGTAGCTCGGCGCGACGACGCACTCGAGGAACGTCTCCGTCAGCAATCGCGCGAGCGCCTCGTCGACCTCGCGGTTGATCGCGACGATGCCGCCGAACGCGCTGGTCGGATCGCACGCGCGCGCGCGCGCGTACGCCTCCGCGAGCGACGCATCGCTCGCGACGCCGCACGGGTTGTTGTGCTTGACGATCACCGCTGCGGGGTCGCCGAGCTCGAGGACGAGCCCGAGCGCGGCGTCGAGATCCAAGATGTTGTTGTACGAGAGCTGCTTGCCGCCGAGGACAAGGCCGGCGGCGATCGTCGGGCGATCCTGCGTCTGCGCGGCGAGCGGCGAGCGCGCGTCGGCGTAGAACGACGCCTGCTGGTGCGGGTTCTCGCCGTAGCGCAGATCGTACAAGCGCCGCCACTGCACGCCGAGCGTGTCGGGGAAGTCGCGGCGCGCGGGCGCGGCGTCGGCGGCGTCGGCCGCCGCGTCGTCGATCGACGACAGGTACGCGGCGATCGCGGCGTCGTACGCCGACGTGTGCGAGAACGCCTTGCGCGCGAGCGCCAACCTTCGTTGCGCGGTCAGCGCGCCGTTCGCGGCGCGCAGCTCGGCGATCACGCTGTCGTAGTCGCTCGGATCGACGACGACCGCGACGCGCTCGTGGTTCTTCGCCGCCGAGCGCAGCATCGACGGACCGCCGATGTCGATGTTCTCGATCGCTTCGTGCAGCGGGACGTTGCCCTTCGCGATCGTCGCCTCGAACGGATAGAGGTTCACGACGACGAGATCGATCGGCTCGATCGCGTTCGCCTTCATCTCCTGCTGGTGCGCGGGCGTGTCGCGCCCGAGCAGACCGCCGTGGATCTTCGGGTGCAGCGTCTTCACCCGCCCGTCGAGCATCTCGGGGAAGCCGGTGTAGTCGCTCACCTGGCGGACGCGGATGCCCGCGTCGGCGAGGAGCTTCGCGGTCCCGCCGGTCGAGAGGATCTCGAAGCCGAGCTCCGCGAGGCCGCGCGCGAACTCGACCACGCCGCGCTTGTCGCTCACGCTCACGAGCGCGCGTCTAGGCATGCGCGAAGTCCTCGACGTACCGGCGCGGCACGCGCCGTCCGACGGCGGTCAGCATCTCGTACGAGATCGTCT
>DATJIA010000433.1:0-12798 GCA_035493675.1 Kofleriaceae bacterium
ATCTGTACTAGGGTGCGCGCGTGTCGAAGCCGCGCATCACCGCGAACATGGTCACGTTCGCGCGACTGTTGCCGATGCCGCTGCTCGCGTTCTGGCTGTACCACGCGTACTCGAGCCGAGCGCAGATGTGGGCGGCGCTGATCGTCGGGACGCTGATCGGCTGCACCGACTTCGTCGACGGCTACCTCGCGCGCCGGCAAGGGCCGACCGTGCTCGGCGGCCTGCTCGATCCGATCGCCGACAAGGTCTTCGTCGCGCTCGTGTACGCGCCGCTCGCCGCGGTCGGCGTCGTGCCGGCGTGGGCGTGCGCGCTGATGTTCGTGCGCGAGTTCGTCGTCACCGCGCTGAGGTCGAGCTACGAGCGGCGCGCGCTGCACATGAAGACGAGCTACCTCGCGAAGGTGAAGACGTGGACGCAGATGCAGGGCATCGGCGTCCTCTACATCTTCTTGCTCGTGCGCAGCGCGAGCGTGATGGAAGGGATCTTGATCGCGGGCATCGTCGCGCCGCTGATCGCGATGGGCGCGCTCTACGTGATCCGCAAGAAGCTGTGGGTCGGCGCGATCGTGATGAGCGCGGCGTTCGCGTCGCTCCTGTTCGTCTTCGAGACGCGGCCGCAGGACACCTCGGCGTTCATCATGTTGATCGTCGTCGCGCTGACCTGGATCAGCGGGCTCGACTATTTCGCGGGCGCCTTGAAGAGCGTGCGCAACCTCGGCGCGGCCGACCTCGCGCGCTACGCCGGCGCGATCGCGATCCCGTGCACCGTGTTCGCCGCGCTCGTCGACTCGCCCGCCGCGGCGTGGCCGATCCTCACCGTGCTCTCGCTCGAGCTCGGCGTCGGCGGCCTCGACAACCTGCTCTCGCATCACGGCGCCGCGTGCCCGCCCGCGCTGTGGGCCGCGCGCACGCTCGGCGCGTCGGGGCTCTTGCTCGCGACGATCTGGATCAAGGACGCCGCGACGCCGCTCGCGGTCACCGCGGCCGCGATCTGCACCGCCGGCGTCGCGTGGGAGTTCTGGCGCGGCCGCGGGTACTACCTCGATCAGAAGACGCGCGACAAAGCGCGAACCCCCGCCGCGGCGCCCGCGACGCGCTGACGTCGCCGATCAACCGACGACGCGATCGCGGCCTTCGCGCTTCGCTCGGTACAGGTTGTCGTCCGCCATCTTGATGAAGGCGGCGGTGTCGATGTCCTGACCTTCGGTGGTCGCGACGCCGATCGAGATCGTCACCTTGAAGGTGTCGCCTTCGTACTCGAACGGCTCGTCGGCGACGAGCGAGCGCAGCTGCTCGCCGAAGTTCATCGCGCCGGCGTGATCGGTCTCGGGCAAGACCGCCGCGAACTCTTCGCCGCCGTAGCGCGCCATGAGCTCCTCGCGGCGGATCCGCGCGAGCAGCCGGCGCGCCATCTCCTTCAAGACGTAGTCGCCGGTGAGGTGGCCGTGCGTGTCGTTGATCGCCTTGAAGTGATCGATGTCGAACATGAGCAGCGACAGCGGCCGCTTGTAGCGCGCGCAGCGCGCGGTCTCGCGCTCGAGGAACTCGAGGAAGTAGCGCTTGTTGTGGGCGAGCGTCAGACCGTCGACGATCGTCATCCGGTAGATCTCTTCGTGGTAGCTCGCCTCCACGCCCGTACCGGAGAGGAACTTGAAGATCGCGGCGCCGATCTTGAGGAAGTCGCCGTCGCGCAAGACCGAGCGCTGCACGGGCACGTCGTTCACGTACGAGCCGTTGGTCGAGCCGAGATCCTCGGCCATCCACGCTTCGCCGTCGCGGAAGACGCGCGCGTGTCGACGAGAAACGCTGTCGCGATCGACTTGGACGTCGCAGTCCGCGCCGCGCCCGAGCACGACCTCGTTGCGCGTGAGCGGGAAGCGTTTGCCCATGTCGGGGCCCGGCGGATAGATCAACACGAGGCAGGCTTCGCCGGCTTCGACCCGCGGCTTGACGACCTGGACCTTCGTTATGCGGGTCTTCCACTCGCTCATGCGCGCGTCGGGGTGCGGGCTCCCTGCAGCAAACCCCGATAACCATGGATCTAATCGCCCCTAGAGCAACGTGTCAATGTACGCATCGGTGTGATAACGAAACGGCGGTGCGCGCCTCCGCGTCCGCGTTCGACTTTCCCGGCGACGACCGCGGCATCTTGTTGCTGCACGGGCTCACCGGCACGCCGTACGACATGCACTTTCTCGCCGGTGCGCTGCGCGCGCGAGGGTTCACGGTCGTCGCGCCGACGATGGCGGGCCACGGCGGCACCGCGGAGGACCTCGCGGCCACCGGGTGGCGCGATTGGGTGCGCGTCGCGGGCGCCGAGCTCGATCGCTTGAAGCGTCGCTGCACGAAGGTCGCGATCGCCGGTCAATCGATGGGCGGCCTGTGCGCGCTCCACCTGGTCGCGAACGGCGCGCGGGTCGACGCGATGGCGACGCTCGGCTCGCCGCTCTGGCTCGAAGGGATCTCCGCGCGCGCCGCGGCGTGGCTCGCGCGCGGCGGCGCGCTGCAGCAGAAGATCAAGACGCTGCCGAAGATCGGCGGCTCGGATCTCGGCGACGCGCGCGAGAAGGCGCTGAGCCCGAGCCTGCCGGTGATGCCCGCCCGCTCGGTCGTCGAGGTCGCATCGCTCATGGCGATCGTGAACGACGAGCTCGATCGCGTGCGCGTGCCGCTGCTCGTCTTGCACGGCGCGCGCGATCGCACGGCGCCGGTCGCTTCGGCGGCGCGGATCGCGACGCACGCGCGGGCGCTGCGCGCGCGACTCCTGCCCGACAGCCGGCACGTGATCTCGCTCGACGTCGAGCGCGCGATCGTCGCGGACGAGCTGATCGCGTTCTTCGAGCGCCACCTGGCGTAGGATGCGCGCCATGCGCCACGTCATCTCGATCGATCAGGGCACCACCGGGACGACCGTGCTCGTCCTCGACGAGGAATTGCACGTCCGCGGCCGCGGCTACCGCGAGTTCCGCCAGATCTATCCGCAGCCCGGTTGGGTCGAGCACGATCCGGAGGACATCTGGGGCTCGGTCACGCACGCGCTCGGCGCGGCGCTGAAGGACATCGATCCGAAATCGATCGCGGCGATCGGCATCACCAACCAGCGCGAGACGACCGTCTTGTGGGATCGCGCGAGCGGCCGTGCGGTGCACCACGCGATCGTCTGGCAGGATCGCCGCACCGCGGACTTCTGCGCGCAGTTGAAACGCGAGGGCAAAGAGGCGCGCGTGCGCGAGCGCACCGGGCTCACGCTGGATCCGTACTTCAGCGGCACCAAGCTGCGCTGGATGCTCGACAACGTGTCAGGCGCGCGCGCAAAGGCCGAGAAGGGCGAGCTCGCGTTCGGCACGATCGACACCTATCTGATCTGGCGCCTCACCGCCGGCGCGTCGCACGTCACCGACGTGACCAACGCGTCGCGCACGCTGCTCTTCGATCTGCACGAGCTCGCGTGGACCGACGAGCTGCTCGCGATCCAGGGCGTGCCGCGCGCGGTCCTCCCCGCCGTGAAGTCGAGCGCCGAGCTGCTCGGCACCACGCGCGGCGTGCCCGGCGTGCCCGACGGCATCCCGATCGCGGGCGTCGCCGGCGATCAGCAGTCCGCGCTGTTCGGGCAGGCGTGCTTCGATCCCGGCGAGGCGAAGTGCACGTACGGCACCGGCGCGTTCATCTTGATGAACACCGGCGACCAACCGGTCGCGTCGAAGAGCGGCCTCCTCACCACCGTCGCGTGGCGCATCCCCGGCGAGCTCGCGTACGCGCTCGAGGGCTCGGCGTTCATCGCCGGCGCCGCCGTGCAGTGGCTGCGCGACGAGCTCGGCTTCTTCAAGTCCGCCGCCGAGATCGAAGCGCTCGCCGCGAGCGTGCCCGACTCGGGCGGCGTGATCGTCGTGCCCGCGTTCACCGGGCTCGGCGCGCCGCACTGGCGCCCCGACGCGCGCGGCCTGATCACCGGCCTCACGCGCGGCAGCTCGCGCGCGCACCTCGCGCGCGCCACCCTCGAGGGCATCGCGCTGCAGAACGTCGACATCCTGCGCGCGATGGAGCGCGACAGCGGGCGCACGCTCTCGACGCTGAAGGTCGACGGCGGCGCTTCGGCGAACGACCTGTTGATGCAGTTCCAGTCGGACGTGCTCGGCGTCGAGATCGCGCGCCCCGAGCTGGTCGAGACGACCGCGCTCGGCGCCGCCTTCCTCGCGGGGCTCGGCGCCGGCGTGTGGAAGAGCAAGGACGAGATCCGCCGCACGTGGCGCGAGAATCGTCGCTTCCGTCCCACGAGCGATCGCGCGCGCGTCGCGGAGCACCTCGCGAGGTGGGATACGGCGGTCGCGAAGGCGTGACGACGACGCGGCGCGTTCTCACGCACCGCAGCGTGGCAATCGCCGGCACGCGGCTACGACCTTCCCGCCGCGATTCTTCCCTCCCGCTCCCTAGCGAATGGTGGTTTCGACCAACCGATGGTGGAAGCCACCTGTGGATTCCGGATTTGGATCTGTAGATCCGATGAGTTAGCCGTGGCACCCAGCTTGCTCTAAGGGCTCGCCGCTACTCATCGCGATCAAGGGGAAAATCCGATGGCTCTTCTCGCACTCCGCCACGACCGCAAGCCCGCCGACTGGACCGACCGCGAGCTCCTCACTCGCGTGTTCCGCGACGACGAGCGAGGTTGGACGGAGCTGGTGCGCCGCTACCGCGCACTGATCTACCGCTGCATCACGAAGGTCACCGGCAAGTACAGCGCCGTCTCGGGCGCCGACGTCGACGAGATCTACGCCGACGTCCTCATGCAGCTCCTCCGCGACGACAAGCACAAGCTGCGCATGTACAACCCGCAGCGCGGCACCAAGCTCGGCTCGTGGATCGGCATGATCGCCGTCAACGCGTCGTACGACTACCTCCGCGGCTTCGGCCGCCGCCCGGTGCTCGACAAGGTCAACTCGACCCTCGACCCGCACGACGAGTGCGACCGCACGCCGCTCGACGAGCTGATCGAGAAAGAGCGTTGGATGCAGTTCAACGGCATGCTCGCCGACTTCACGGACAAGGACCGCACGTTCCTCGAGCTCTACTACGCGCGCGGCCTCGAGGCCGAGGTCGTCGCCGCCGAGATGCAGATCAGCCTGAAGACCGTGTACTCGAAGAAGCACAAGATCCGCGCGCACCTCCAGCGCTGCCTCGACAAGCTGGGCGACTGCCCGATCGCGGATCTCGCCGCGGTCGCCTAAGGCTTCGGCTCGCCGTAGTAGACGTCGTCGAACACGACGACGTCCTGATTGCCCGCCGGGATGTCGCTGGTCGCGGTGTCGACCGGGACCTCTCCCGAGACGACCCGCACGCGTGCGATGCGCGCGTCGTGATCGATGTAGCCGACGAACGAGTAGGGGAACTTGTCGGCCGCGATCGGCCCGGGCACCGCGAACGGCCCGTGCGACTGCACCGGCGCGTAGACGCGCGCGAGGCTGTGGCCCGCTTCGTCGAAGTACTCGACGTACGTGACCTGCGCCTTGTCGACGCTCGCGAATACGATGCCGAGGCCGTCGACGACGCCCGGCGTCGACGACGCCGCGACGTGGAACGTGATGTCGGTGATCGTCGTGCCGAGCGGCGCGAAGCTCGCGCTCTGCGTGAACGACAGGAGGTTGCCGGCGTAGGCGGCGTTGTGGTTCGAGAAGTCGCCGCCCGCGGTCGCGTTCGCGTGCATCGGCGGACCGACGAGCGTGGGATCGGGCGTCGCGCCGTCGAGCGCGTCGTTCACCTCTTCGCCGGTGCCGTTGGTCGCCGCGAAGATGATGCCGCCTTGCACGCCGGCGGCGCCGCCCGGTTGCCGATCGAAGAAGCTCGGGTTGAACGTGCCCTTGTTGCGCAGCGTCTCGGGCACGCCGTCCCACACGACCTCGCGATGCCCGGTCGACAGCGGACCGGGCGGCCCCTTGATGCCGTTCAGGATGTCCTTGTTGTTGTCGTGATCGTCCTCGACCTGGGTCGGCGCGGGCGGATCGCCCTGCTTGCGCTCGAGCACGGTGCCGAACATGTCGGCGACGTTCGACTCGTCGCTGTCGTGGTTCTCGAGATCGCCCGCGGTCATGAAGACGTGCGGATCGATCACCATCGTGACGGTCGCCGGCTCGCTGATCACGTCGTTGGTCTTGGTCGCGACCAGGATCGTGTACACGCCGTGCGCCGCGTCCTTCGACGCGACCAGATCGAGCGCGAGCAGCACGTTGCTGTCGGCGGGCACGCGGAAATAGCCGGGCTTGCCGTCGATCGCGACGATGATCGCGTCGTACGGGATGTCCTGCGCGACGAACAGCGGCTTGGGCGGCGTGCCGGGCAGCGCCGACACGACCGAGTTCGAGAGGCGCGGCGCGGTCGCGTGGCCGTACGCCGGCGTCTTGTCGGGGATGAACGTCCCGACGATGCCCGCGCTCGCGCTCGCGCCGGGCAACGACGTGATCGCGACCTTCGCGAGCGTATCGCTCTGCGCTCCGCTCGGCGCGGCGTCGGGTGCCGGCGGGGCACCGGGGCTGATGTTCGCGCTGCACCCCGCCGCCAGCGCGATCGAGAACAAGACGTTCGACAAGGACCGCATGCCGTGGTCCTCCAGCAAGCGCCGCGCCGCATCGATCGCCGCGAACGCGCGCGGGTTTCCGCGCGCGCCGGTGGGGAGTCGCCGCCCGTGCTGCAGGCTGGCGCCGACAGCTACTCGAAGCGCGCGTAGATGTGCATGTGCTTGCCGGTCGCGTTCTCGGTGATGCCCTCGAGGACGATCATCTGCGCGTAGCCGTAGAGGCCGCCGTCGTCCTCGAGCCTGGCGATGTACTTGCCGATCACCGATTCATCCGCGCCGCTGATCGAGATGCGACATTGATGAGCGCGGCACTCCACGCCGTCGAGCGTCACGCCTTCGACGGTGATCTGCGCGAGGCGTTGATCGACCTCGCGCTTGTGCGAGCTCGCGAAGCTCGGATCGATCGGCTCCGCCGCGAAGTCATCGGCCAAGCTCGGATGCGGCGCCGCATCGACGATCACCGGCGGCGGCGCGGCGCTGCCCGGCACCGGCTCTTGATCGACATCGATCCCTCCGGGCATCCGGATCGGCGGCCTCACATCATGAACACGCGACTCCGTGCCCGTGCCCCTGCTCGTGCCCGGCTCCTCTGCGGAAGATCCGTCTCCTCTCGAGCGTTGATCCTCTTCGCGCCCCCCGCGCAGGAACACCCACGCCAGCACGGCGATCGCGCCCAACCCCGCGACGATCGCAGCTTTCCTACCGTTCACTCACCGATCCTAACGTGTGGGTTGCCGGGTCGTCGAGCACGTGGATAGACTGCACAGCCCGTGGCTGTCGTGGACCGTCCTAGAGTCGTCGTCGAGAACCATTCCGACGCCAGCGTGCTCGTGTGGATGGCCAAGCTCTACGCGTTCGCCGCCGCGATCGGCGGCGTGCTCGTGATGCTCGCGTGCGTGTGCGTCTACGACTCGGTCGCGTCGACCGTGCCGGGCACGCCCGACTTCCGCAACTACGCGGCGATCGCGCCCGCGGTGTCGCGCGTCTACGCCGCCGACGGCACGCTCATGGGCGAGTTCGCGAAGGAGTGGCGCAACGTCACGCCGTACGACGAGATCCCACCGAAGCTCGTCGACGCGGTGCTCGCGATCGAGGATCACGACTACTGGTCGCACGGCGGCATCTACTTCAAGGGCATCGCGCGCGCGGTGTGGGCGAACCTCACCGCCGGCGACTTCGCGCAGGGCGGCTCGACGATCACGCAGCAGGTCGCGAAGCAGTTCCTCGGGCCGCAGAAGTCGATCGCGCGCAAGCTGAAGGAGGCGATCCTCGCGCGCCGCCTCGAGCGCCAGTACTCGAAGAAGGCGATCCTCGCCGTCTACCTCAACCACATCTATTTCGGCGATCGCGCGTTCGGCGTCGCGGCGGCGGCGCAGCGCTACTTCGGCAAGCGGCTCGATCAGCTCACGCTCGCCGAGATGGCGCTGATCGCGGGCCTGCCGAAAGCGCCGACCGGCTACTCGCCGATCACGCACCCCGATCGGGCGATCGCGCGCCGCAACCTCGTGCTCGACGCGATGGTGAAGTACGGCTACGCGACGGAGGCCGAAGCGGCCGCGGCGAAGCAAGAGCCGCTCACGCTCCATCCGTACAAGGACATCTTCCCCGACGTCGCGCCGTGGTACGCGGATCGCGTCCGGCAGTACGTCCTCGGCAAATACGGCGAGGACAAGATGCTGACCGGCGGCTATCGCATCGAGACCGCCGAGGAGCCGAGCTTCGACGCCGCCGCGTACGAGAACGTCGACTACGGCACGCACAAGCAGGACAAGCGCCAGGGCTGGCGCGGCGCCGAGTGGTACCTCGACAACGACAAGGCGCGCGAGACGTTCGTCGCGCGCCAGAAGCAGCTCTACGGCGAGGGGCCGCTGACGCCCGGGCGCCGCTACCTCGCGCTCGTCGACAGCGTGACCTCCGACGGCGCGAAGGTGATCGTCGGATCGCGCACGCTCGACCTGCCGCTGCGCAACATGTCGTGGGCGGCGCCGTGGAGCGCGAACGCCGACGCCGAGAACGATCAAGAGGTGTCGAGCGCGAAGAGCGTGATGAAGCCGGGCGACGTGGTCTGGGTGCAGCGCGAGATCCGATCGCGCGGCAAGTTCCGCGAGTGGGGCCTGCCCGACGGGCACAACCCGGCCTGGGAGGCGTCCGACGATCAGCACGAGTGGGACGCCGCGCACCCCGACGTCGTCGAGCTCGATCAGGTGCCGCATCCGCAGGGCGCGCTGTTCACCGCGGATCATCGGAACGGCTACGTCACCGCGATGGTCGGCGGCTACGACTATGGCCGCAGCGTCTTCAACCGCGCGTATCAGGCGTGCCGCCAGCCGGGCTCGACCTACAAGCCGATCTATTACTCGGCCGCGCTCGACGCGGGCTACGGCTACGACTCGATGTTCGCCGATCGCGCGGTCGCGCAGATCGATCCGGTGACCGGGAAGTCGTGGCGGCCGTCGGACTACGGTGGCACCGACGACATCGACGTCACGCTCGAGTACGCGCTCGTCTACTCGAAGAACCAGCCGTCGATCGAGATCTTCGAGGGCGTCGGCGCCCAGAAGGTCAAGGCGTGGGCGCAGCGGCTCGGCTTCACGTCGGACATCATCGCGGACCAGGCGCTCGCGCTCGGCGCGAGCTGCACGTACGAGCCCGAGCTCGCGCGCGCGTTCGCGATCTTCGCGCGCGAGGGCAAGTTCGTCGACTGGGTGTACGTGCGGCGCGTCGTCGATCGCGACGGCAACGTCGTCGAGGACAACACGGTCTACTACGATCCGCAGCTGTCGGCGGCGGATCGGATCGATCGCCTCGCGAAGACCGCGGGCGTGCGGCCGAAGCAGGCGATCTCGCCGCGCACCGCGTACCTCACGTCGAAGCTCTTGCGCACCGTGATCCAGTACGGCTTCTCGTCGGTGGTGCGCGCGACCGACATCCCGGCGGCGGGCAAGACCGGCACGTCGTCGGCGACGATGGACACCCACTTCGTCGCGTACTCGTCGCGGTTCATCACCGCGGTGTGGCTCGGCGACGATCTGCGCCAGCGCCCGCTCGGCAAGAAGGACGCCGCGTTCATGGTCGTCGAGCCGCTGTGGGCGCGTTTCATGTACGAGACGACCCACGGCTATCCGAACCAGGAGATCCCGTGGCACGTGCCCGACGGCGTGCGCGCGGGCGATCGCGGCGATCAGACGAAGGGCCGGCGCGGCGAGCCGATGGATCTGATCTACAAGAAGCCCGAGAAGCCCGACGGCGAGCCGTTGACGCCGCCCGACGGCGCCGGCGGCGCCTAGTACGACGCGACGACGCCGCTCGTGATCACGCCGCGGCCCGCGCTGCGCTGCTCGATCTCGGTCAGCCCCGCGCAGAGCGCGACGCGCGACGCCTCGGCCGCTTCGATCTTGTCGACGAGGATCACCGGCCCGCCGTCGACGACGCCGCGCGACCACGCGAGCACGGTCGCCTCGCCGCCGCGCGCCGCGCCGCCGACGCCGACCAGCGCGGCGAGCGATCGATCGCGGATCGGCAGCGCGTCGAGCGACGCTTGCACGCCCGGGTGCTTGCCGCGATGGCGCTTCGCGAGCCGCTTCAACCCGCGCGCGTCGGCGGCGACGATCACGACCTTGTGGCCGCGATCGGCGAGCGCGCGCGCGAGTCGCAGATCGCCGACGACGCAGACCGGCCGCGCGGGATCGAGCTCCGCGTGCTGGAGCGCGGACGACACCGCGGCGACCGTCGACGCGAGGAAGAGGCCATCGAACACGCGCGGACCTTAGCAGTTACTCGGGGCGCGTGTAATCGCGCAGGTACTCGCAGCGCGGCTCTTCGATGCGCGGCGTGATCGTGCCGATGTTCCACATCTGATCGAGCAGGAAGCGGAAGTTGTCGTAGGTCACGACGAAGAAGTCGACGTGCCGCTTCTTGATGTGGCCGCCGGTGTCGTCGGCGCGCACGCAGCCGTCGTGGATCGATCCGTCGGGGAGGATCATGCCGTCGAACTCGGGGATGTAGAGCGGCTCGCCGATCGGCACCAGCGCGGGATCGACCGCGACCGACTTGAACGGGATCAGCGGGCGATGGAACGCGCCGCGGCCGAACGGATAGTCGTTCACGTCGAGCTGCTCGAAGCAGGTGCCGTAACCGAAGTCGCACTTGCCCTTGTACTGGAGGACGCGCCCGTCGCTGAGGAGGCCCGAGCCCTCCATGCGCAGGTTCCAGGCGAACTTGTCGCTCCACGATCCGAGGTAGAAGCCCTCTTGCGTGTAGAGATCGACGGCGTCGACGTTCGCGAACTTGATCTCGTCGGGCTCGTCGAAGTCCGACTCCATCGCCAACCAGTAGAAGGTCAGCGTGTAGCCCTCGGTGGGCGACATCGGATAGCCGCAGCAGGTCTTGTTCTTGCCGCGCAGCAGCTCCTTCGGCTGCGGCATCGCGTCCTCGCGCTCGAGCTTCGACGTGTCGGCGCGCGCGATCGCACCGGTCGTGGCGGCGATCAAGAGCGCGAGCGCGAGGCGCACGAAGGAGATGATAGCAAGTAGACTGCGGAGGTGGTGATCGCGCTCGCCGCGGTGGATGTCGGGGATCGCTGCGGCGGGAAGGCCGCGGCGCTGGGCGCGATGCTCCGCGCGGGCTTGCCGGTGCCCGACGGCTTCGCGATCGGCGGCACGCTCACGCCCGCCGAGGAGGCCGAGGTCGAGGCGCGGGCGGCAGCGCTCGGCGGCACGCTCGCCGTGCGATCGTCGATGTCGATCGAGGACGCGGAGGGCGGCGCGGGCGCGGGCGTGTTCGCGTCGATGGTCGACGTTCCCGCGCATGACGTGCTCGAGGCGATCCGCGCGGTCTGGGACAGCGCGACGACGCCGCTCGCGCAGGCGTACGCGCGCGGGCGATCGATCGGGGCCGGCGTGATCGTGCAGCGCTTCGTGCGCGGCGCGCGCGTGACGATCTACACGCGGCCGCCCGGCGCGCCGGATCGCGACGAGGTCTGGATCGGCGACGCGCGCGTCGCGCGCGGCTCGGACGATCCGCGGGCGGTGCTCGCGCTGCGCGCCGAAGCCGCGATCCGCGCCGATCGCGGCGCCGACGTCGAGCTGATCGAGAGCGACGCCGGCCTGTTCGTCGTGCAGGCGCGGCCGATCGTGCATCCGCGCACGCGCGAGCGGCAGGCGCCGCCCGACAAGCTGTTCGCGTTCACGCGCACGACGCCGGGCGTCGTGTGGCGATGGGACGCCGCGCACAATCCGTCGCCGCTGTCACCGGCGCAGGCCGGGCTCGTCGACCGCGTCGACGACGACAGCGCCGCGCCGTATCGCATGCGCCTCGTCGCCGGATATCTGTACGCGTCGCCGAGCGAAGAGCGCGCCGAGGCGGCGACCGACGCCGGCGAGCTGCGCGCGATCGTGCGCGGGGCGCTCGCGCGCGCGCTCGCGCGCCTGCGCGGCGAGAACTTCATCTCCGCGTACGTCGAGTTCTATCGGATCTGGTCGCACGAGGCCGCGCCGCCGATCCGCGCGACCCGGCGCGCGCTGCTCGCCGAGATCCCCGCCGACGATCCGGCGTGGCATCCGCGCGGGACGATCACGTCGCGGCTCGCCGCCGGCGATCACGACGCGCTGCGCGCGCTCGCGCCCGCGTGGGACGTCGCGGTGCCGACGCTCGACGAACGGCCCGATTGGCTGGCGACACCGCGCGCGCCGATCGCCGCGCCATCGATCGATCTCGATCCGCGCCGCGCGCTCGCGTCCGCGGTCGCCGAGCTCGCCGAAGAAGACGACCTCGCCTTCGCGCGCGCGCAGGCGTTCGTGCGCCGCGCGCTGCTCGCGCAAGCCGCCGATCGCGGCATCGATCCCGACGACATCTTCTGGCTCGCGCTCGAAGACGAGACCCACGATCGCAACGTCGCGCACGCGCGCGCGTCCGCCGCGCGCACCGCCGCCGCGCGCGCCGCGCAGTGGGACATGCCGCTCGCGGTCGCCGACGGCAAGGCGATCGATCTCGAGCACACGCATGGCCGTGGCTTCGGCGGCCGCGCCACCGGCCGCGTGATCGCGATCCGCGATCTCGCGCAGCTCGCGCCCCTCCCCGCCGGCGCGATCGCGGTCGTCCCCACCGTCACGCCCGCGCTCGCGCTCTTCGCCCAGCACGCCGCCGCGATCGTCGCCGATCACGGCGGCGCCCTCGATCACGGCGTCGCGCTCGCCCGCGAGCTCGGCATCCCCTACGTCATCGCTCGCGACGCG
>DATJIA010000434.1:0-5910 GCA_035493675.1 Kofleriaceae bacterium
GATCCCGGCTGCGACGTCGTGCTCGCGGATCCCGCGGTGTCCTCCCGCCACTGCATGATCGCGCCCGCCGCGCACGGCTTCAACGTCACCGATCTCGGCTCGAAGAACGGCACGCTCCTCGACGGCGCGCGCATCGGCAAGATCACCGCGCCCGCCGGCGCGGTGCTCGCGATCGGCCGCTCCCTGGTCGAGATGCTGCCGGCGGATGAAGTCATCGACATCCCGCCGTCGAGCGCCGCGCGGTTCGGCAACCTGGTCGGCACGTCGGTCGCGATGCGCCAGGTCTTCGCGATCCTCGAGCGCGCGGCGAGGAGCGACTCGTCGATCCTCTTGCTCGGCGAGTCGGGCACCGGCAAGGAGCTCGCCGCGCGCGCGGTGCACGACGCGTCGCCGCGCAAGGATCAACCGTTCGTCGTCTTCGACTGCGGCGCCGCGACCGACACGCTCATCGAGAGCGATCTGTTCGGTCACGTGCGCGGCGCGTTCACCGGCGCGCAGACCGATCGCACGGGCGCGTTCGCGGCCGCGCACGGCGGCACGCTCTTCCTCGACGAGATCGGCGATCTCCCGGTCGCGCTGCAACCCAAGCTGCTCCGCATGCTCGAGGCCGGCGAGGTCGTTCCGCTCGGCGGCCGCAAGCCCGAGCGCTTCGACGTGCGCGTCGTCGCCGCGACCCACCGCGACGTCTTCGGCGAGGTCGCGCGCGGCGGCTTCCGCGGCGATCTCTACTACCGGCTCGCGGTCGTCGAGGTGCACCTGCCGCCCTTGCGCCAACGCCATGGCGATCTGCCCGGGCTGATCGAGCTGTTCCTCGAGAAGGCCGGCCGCTCGGATCTCGCGCGCCAGGTCGAGCGCGGCGGCCCCACGCTCGACAAGCTCACGCGCTATCACTGGCCGGGCAACGTGCGCGAGCTGCGCAACGTGATCGCGCGCGCGGTCGCGCTCGCCGGCCCCGACGACGACTTCGCGTCGCTGCCGATCCTCTTGCGCCCGACGCTCTCCGCGCCCGAAGCGCCCGCACCCACCGCGCTCGCCGATCGCCCGTTCCACGAAGCGAAAGACGATCTGATCGCGCGCTTCGAGCGCGACTACCTCGTCGATCTGCTCGCGCGCTCCGGCGGCAACCTCTCCGAAGCCGCGCGCAAGGCCGGCCTCGAGCGGAAGTTCCTCTACAAGCTCCTCGCCCGCGCCGGCCTCCGCCCGCGCCCCGGCACGGTGCCGCCGGAAGACGCGGAAGACTGATTTGGGCCTCAGGCCTCGGGCCTCGGGCCTCGGCCAGATTCCGGATCCGACTTCTGGCCGAGGCCCGAAGCCCGAGGCCCGAGGCCCGAATCAGTCGAACGGATCGAACGTCTCGTCCTCGATCTGCT
Source organism: Kofleriaceae bacterium (assembly GCA_035493675.1). Lineage (GTDB taxonomy): Bacteria > Myxococcota_A > Polyangia > Haliangiales > Haliangiaceae > JAIOQA01. Next base: position 1,371 of record DATJIA010000434.1, read on the forward strand.
TCTTCTTCGTCGCGTGCATCTCGCGCACGTAGCGGACGAGGTTGTGCAGGTAGCTCTCGACGGACGGGCAGGCGAGGCCGCTCGGGCCGAGCAGCTCCTGCGTGTTGCGTTGGTTGTAGAAGACCTGGTGATCGAACGCGTCGACGTACGCGAGCGGTCCCTTCGCGACGCGCCCGACGCCGGGCGCGCGCAACAGCGCCTTCGCGATGCGGCCGGGGATGTAGCCGCGCGGCGGCTTCGTCTTCGAGTGCTCCGCGACCAGCTCGTACACGCGGCGCGCCGGCAGCGGGTTCGGATCGACCAGGTGGAACGTGCGCCCGGCCGCGCGCTCGTCGCGCCACAGCTCGTACGCCGCCTCGACGACGTAGTCGATCGGCACCAAGTGCAAGGGCGCGGTGCCGCGACCGGGCAGCGGCAGGTGCACCTGCAGCGCGTTGGTCGCGATCATCACGATGAAGTAGTACGGGCCGTCGAAGCGATCGATCTCGCCGGTCTTCGAGTCGCCGACGATCATGCCGGGACGGAGGATCGTGATCGGCAGCTTGTGCATCGCCGCGCGCGCGATGCGCTCCGCGTCGAACTTGGTCTCCTCGTACGCGTTGTAGAAGGCCTGATCCTCGTCGAGCTCGTCCTCGAGCACGACGCCGCGCCGCTTGCCCGAGACCTGGACCGTCGACCAGTGCACGAGCCGGCGCAGGCGCTTGCACTCGCCCGCCAGCTCGACGACGCCGCGGGTCCCGCCGACGTTCACGCGCCGCGCGGAGGCCGCGTCGGCGCCCGCCCAGTAGATGCCCGCGAGGTGATGGATCGACGTGATCTCGTCGGTGAGCGCGCGGTACTCCGCCGCGGTGAGCCCGAGATCCATGTCGCAGACGTCGCCGACCACGGTCGAGACGCGCTCGCGCTGGCCGGGCGGCAGCTCGGCGATGAACGCGGTCGCGTCGTCGGCGAACTTCGCGCGCGCGAGCAGCTTCACGTGCAACCGCGCGTCGCTGCCGACGAGCTTCTTCACCATCCGCCGCGCGGTGTACGCGGGGAAGCCGGTGACGAGCACGCGCTCGGGCGGGCCCGGGCCGGCGTCGGTGTCGCCGATCGTCTCCCAGATGCCGCTCGTGGAATGACGGCGCGCGCCGTTTCCGCCGGAGCCGTTCGACGGTCCGATCGCGCCGAAGCGCTGCTCGATCTCGCGCAGCACGATCTCGACCTGCAGCTCGGTGGTGCCGAGATCGCCGGCGTTGTCGATCACCCAGGTCGCGACCTTGGTCTTCTCCTCGAGGGGCAGCTGGGCGTCGAGGCGCGCGGCGGCCTCGGCGTCCGACACGCCGTCGCGCGCGACCACGCGCGCGCGCTGCACGTCGCGCGGCGCGGCGACGACGATCAGCGCGTCGAGCCACGTCTGCGCCCGGTTCTCCACGAGCAGCGCGGCCTCGTAGAACACGACGCCCGCGCCCGCGTTGCCGAGCCGCGCGATCTCCGCCTGCGACGCCGCCGCGATCCGCGGGTGCGTGATGCGATTGAGATCGGCGCGCGCCTGCGGATCCGCGAACGCGATCGCGCCGAGCTTCTTGCGATCGATCTCGCCGTCGGGCGCGAGGATGCCGTCGCCGAAGCGCGCGACCAGCTCCGCGTACGCGGGCTGGCCCTTGACGACGACCTGCCGCGCGATCAGATCCGCGTCGACGATCGACGCGCCGCGCGCGCGCATCATCGCGGCGACCGCGCTCTTGCCCGATGCGATGCCTCCCGTCAGCCCGATGACGCGCACGCGATCCGACACCGCGTTGTCGTACCACCAAGCCGCGCCGCGCGATAGGCTGCGGCCGTGCGCGCCGTCGTGATCCTGATGCTCGTCGCCACCGCGGCGCGAGCGGCCCGCGCGGATCGAAGCGCGCTCGTCGGGAGCCAGGCGTGCGGCGCGTGTCATCCGAAGGAGCTCGCGGCGTGGCAGGCGACCGCGCACGCAAGAGCCGCGCTGCCCGGCGCCGCGCCGAAACGCTGCTACGCGTGCCACGGCACCGGCGACGCGCCGGCCGGCGCCGCGTACTGGGCCGAGGTCGGCTGCGAGGCGTGCCACGGCGCCGGCGCCGCCTACGCGCCCGACGACGTCATGCGCGATCTCCCGCTCGCGCGCGCGCTCGGGCTGCGCGACACCAAGACGCCTGCATCGCGGGCCGCGATCTGCGATACGTGTCATCGCGCGATCACGCGCCTGGTCCCGATCGATCTCTCGAAGCCCGCCCATCCGATCAAGCCCTGAACCGTCATGAAGCCCAAGAGCGCCACCTTCGTCATCTCGGCCTCCGAGCCGTCCCAGTTCCCGCCGCCGTCGCTACCGGAGGTCGCGTTCGCCGGTCGCTCGAACGTCGGCAAGTCGTCCTTGATCAACGCGCTCACCGGCCACGGCTCGCTCGCGCGCACGTCGCGCACGCCCGGGCGCACGCGGCTGGTGAACTGGTTCGAGGTCGATTGCCGCGGCATGGGCGGTCCCGCCGCGAAGCTCGGCAAGATCCACTTCGTCGATCTCCCCGGCTACGGCTACGCCGACGTGCCGATCGCGATGCGCGCGGCGTGGCAGCCGCTGATCGAGGCGTTCCTCGGCGAGCGCAGCTCGCTGCGCGCGGTCGTCTTGCTGATCGACATCCGCCGCGGCGTCGAGGACGAAGAGCTCGACTTCGTGCCGTGGCTGGTCGAGAAGCAGGTGCCCGTCGTCGTCGCGCTGACCAAGGCCGACAAGCTGCCGAAGGCGCAGCGCCTGCCCGCGGCGCAGGCCGCGAAGAAGGCGCTCGGCCTCAAGCGCGATCCGATCTTGTTCAGCGCGCAGGACGATTTCGGCCGCGAGGAGCTCTGGCGCGCGATCGCGAGCGCCGCGGCGGCGGCGGAGAAGAAGCCCGCATGATCGAGCGCGCGCTCCTGATCGAACCGATGCGACCGTCGGATCTCGACGAGGTCGACGCGATCGAGCGCCACTCGTTCAAGACGCCGTGGCCGGCGCAGGTCTTCCTCGACGAGCTCGCGCGCGACTGGGCGCGCGTCGACGTCGCGCGCGAGGGCGCGCGCATCGTGGGCTTCTGCAACTACTGGCTCGTCAAGGACGAGGTGCACCTGCTCGCGATCGCGACGCACCCCGACCGCCGCCGCCACGGCGTCGGTCGCCGCCTGATGGATCACCTGCTCGCGCTCGCGCGCGCGCGGTCGTCGCGCCTGATCACGCTCGAGGTGCGCAAGAGCAACACGCCCGCGATCACGCTCTACGAGCAGCTCGGCTTCGTCTCGGTCGGCCTGCGCCGCGCGTACTACGCCGAGGACAGCGAGGACGCGCTGGTGATGACGCTCGAGCTGCAGTGAGAAGGTCGGGAGGCTTTCGTCGCCGTCGCCGTCGCCGTCGAGGTCAACGTCGACGGTAGCCGTCAAGGTCAACGTCAACGCTCACGATCACGTCAACGGTGTGGGCTTGCCCCGATCTCGTGGACAGGGTTCTACGAAATCAGGGATTGCTCGTAGCTCTCGGGCGACAAGTAGTCGAGGGTCGAGTGCCTTCGCGTGCGGTTGTAGAAGCATTCGATGTAGTCGAAGACGAGCTGACGGGCGAGCGCGCGGCTCGCGAAAGATTGGCCGATCGCCGTCTCGGTCTTGAGCGAGCTGAAGAAGCTCTCGACGACGGCGTTGTCCCAGCAGTTGCCGCGCCGGCTCATGCTGCAACGCGCACCGGCGCGGGAAAGCGCGGCTTGGTAGCCGCCGCCCGCGTACGTCGTGCCGCGATCGCTGTGCACGACGAGGCCGGGTGCCGGGCATCGCTGCTCGAGCGCCATCCGCAGGGCGTCGAGCACGAGCGACTCGTCGTTGCGCGCGCTCATCGCCCAGCCGACGACGCGGCGCGAGCACAGGTCGAGCAGCACCGCGAGGTACAGCCAACCGTCGCTGGTCGGGATGAAGGTCACGTCGCCGGCCCAGACACGATTCGGCTGCGCGACCTCGAACTCGCGCCGCACCAGGTTGCGGGCGACGCGACGATCGTGACGCGAGTCGGTTGTCGCGATGAAGCGCCGTTTGCGTCGAGCTTGTAGACCGTGCTGTCGCATCAACCGCGCGATCCGGTGTCGTCCAGCGGAGCCGCCAGCGGCACGGAGCTCGTGATAGATGCGAGGACTGCCGTATGCGCGACGATTCGCTTCGAACGCCGATCGAATCTCGACGCCGAGCCGCCGATTCGCGATTGCACGCGGGGATTCGTCACGCTTGCACCACGCGTAGAACCCACTGCGTGTGACGCCGAGCAGGCGGCACAACGTCCGGACCGAGTAGCGCGCCTTCTCCGCCTCGATGAACGCGAACCTCACGTTCTTTCCTTGGCGAAGAAGGCCGTCGCTTTTTTTAGGATCTCGACGTCCTCCTTGAGCCGCGCATTCTCCTTGCGGAGGCGCAACAGCTCGTCGCGATCGCCGTACCCGACGGCCTCTGGCTGCGCGTCGTCCTTCATCACCCACGCGCGCAACACGCTCACACCGATGCCGAGCTCGCGCGCCACGTCGCTCAGCCCGCG
>DATJIA010000435.1:0-12125 GCA_035493675.1 Kofleriaceae bacterium
GCGCTCGAAGCGATCGTCAGCGCGTGATCGCGCCGACGACGTAGCCGCCCATCACGCTCGCGTCCACCACCGCGCCTTGGGTGAGCGTGCCGGTCTGCGCGTCGGCCGCGAAGACCGTGAGCTGCCGATCGTCACCGCCGACGAGCAGATGCGCGCCGCTCGGGTCGAAGCCGAGCCCGCGCGGGCGATACACCGGATAGCTCGTGATCGCCTGCGGCGTGCCGTCGGCGGCGATCGCGAACGACGCGAGGCCGCCGTTGTTGTTCGCGACGTACGCGTACTTCCCCGACGGCGCGAGCACGAGCCCGGTCGAGCTGACGGCGGTCCCGGTCGAGACGGTCGCGAGCGGCGCGCCGGTCGCCGCGATCGGATCGATCGTGTACGCCTGCAGCGTGCTGTCGATGTCGTTGATGGTGTAGACGTGGGTGGCGGTCGCGTCGATCGCGACCATCACGGGAAAGTTCCCGCCGCCGAGCGTCTGGCCCGCGGTCGGCTTGCCGGTCTGCGCGTCGAGCGTGCACAGCGTGATCGTGCCGGTCGGCTGCTGCGCACCGGCGACGACGAGCACGCGCGCCTCGGGATCGATCGCGATCCCGTACGGATGGATCGGCACGGTGATCGCGCCGGCGTCGGTGAGCGCGCCGGTCGAGGCATCGATCGTGTACGTCCGCAGCTTCCCCGTGTACTCGCTCACGTACAGCGCGCGCCCTTTCGGATCCATCGCGACGAACGCGGGGCTGTCGCTCGCGGTGTCGTCGACGAACGTGACCTGGCCGGTCGCGGGGTCGCGCGCGAGCCGCGCGATCGTCGACTGCGAGGTGTTCGCGCTGTAGAGGTACTTGCCGCTCGGGTGCACGGCGATCGCGATCATCTGATCCTGCGGCTGGACGGGCCAGGTGCCGCCGAGGGGCGCGAGCCCGCCGCTGCCGTCGAGGCCGAACCCGACCAAGCCGCCGTATCCCGACGCGTAGACGTCGGCGACCGGCGCGATCGCCGCGTCGATCCCCTGCGCCCCGTCGGCGTGCGTCGCGTCACGCGTCGAGCCGTCGAACAGGGTGGGCGACGATCCTCCGCAGGCGCTCGCGACGGCGAGCAGCATCCATGTCGTTCGCATGCACGGTTGCACCACCTCGCGCCGGTTGTGACAATGCGCGCGATGCGCTGGCTGATGTGCGTGCTGATGATCGCTGCCTGCGACGGCAAGACCGGCACGTACCACGTCTCGCTCGTCACCGCGCCGGGCTCGCACGTGCTCGACGCCGTCACGCGCGCGAAGCTCGTGCTCACCGATCCGTTCACGATCGTGGAGTCGGATCGCGGCGCCGACGGTAGCTTCGCGCTCGATCTCTCGGTCGACGCGCACGGCACCAACGCCGTGATCCTCTTCGAGGGCCTGGACGCCAACCAGAACGTGATCGCGTGGGGCCGGACGCCCGGGCTGCCGGTCGCCGCGATCGACGCGAGCCTCGCGATCGACGTCGCGCCGCCGCTCAGCTTCACCGCCGCGCCGGCCGCGCTCGATCCGCCGCGCGCCGAGCTCGGCGTCGCGCCGCTCGCGTACGGCGTCTTGTTCGCGGGCGGCGCCGATGCGACCGGCGCGCCGCGCGCCGACGTGGTCGTCTATAATTCGTATGATCATGTATTACAAAAAGGCCTCGACCTCCCCGCGCCCCGCGCCGCGCTGAGCGCGATGACCGGCTCGACCGGCTACACGTACTTCTTCGGCGGCCGCGACGCCGCCGGCCAGCCGACCTCGACGTTCTGGCGCTTCGACACCACGGTCGCGCCCGCCGGCGCGTACCTCGATCTCAGCGACATGTCGATGGCGTCGTACGCGCGCGCGGGCGCGAGCGCGACGCCGATCGGCGGCGAGCTGTTCGTCGTGGCCGGTACGCCGCCGGTGCTGCTCGACGGCACGACCACGCGCACCGCCGCGGTGTCGACCCCGCCGGCGATCGGCGGCCTCGCGACCAGCGTGATCGTCGGGACCAACGAAGAGGCGGTGTTCGTCGGCGAAGGCGCGGGCGCGACCGGCATCGCGATCTTCTCGGCGACCGGCTACGTCGAGGTCGCCGCGCCCGCCGACGCGATCCGCACCGGGCACGGCATCGCCGCCGCCGACGACGGCTCGATCCTCGAGGTCGGCGGCGCCGTGCAGGGCACGCTGGTCGCGAGCGGCCTGCGGATCGATCCGGTCGGGCCCGCGGCGTCGTCGATCGCCAACGTGCTCGAGACGCCGCGCAAGGACGCCGCGGTCGCCGCGGTCGGCACGCTCCTGGTCGTCGCCGGCGGCACCGACGCGAGCGGCAACGTGCTCGCGAACGCGGAGATCCTCGATCTCCCCACGCTGACGCACCACGCGACGATCCCGCTCGCCGTCCCTCGCACCGGCGCGCAGGCGATCACGCTGCCCGACGGCCAGGTGCTCGTCGCCGGCGGCCGCGACATGACCGGCGCGCCGATCGGCACGATCGAGCTGTTCACGGGCCCGGTGCCGGCGCTCCAGTGAGCGCGGCCAGCTCCTCGCGCAACGTGATCGCGTTGCGCGCGGCCGCGCCCTCCGCGTCGTTGTCGAGGTACGCGTGGACGTCGCGCCCCTCGCGCATCCAGCGATCGATCTCGACCGCCCACCGCGACAGCGACGGCCGCGGGTAGCTCGACGCGTACTTGCGCGTGTGCCCGTGCAAGCGCACGTAGACGAGATCGGTCGTCACGCGCCGCCACATCGGGAAGTCCGGCGCGTCGGACAGGCAGACCGCGACCTCGGCGTCCTCGAGCACGCGCGCGACCTCGTCGGTGAACCACGACGCGTGGCGGAGCTCCATCGCGTGCCGCACGTCGCGCCAGAGCTTGAGCGACTTCATGAAGCGCGCGAGCCGCGGCACGTCGGCCTTCATCGTCGACGGCAGCTGCCACACCACGGCGTGCAACTTCTCGCCGAGCTTGCGCGCGGGATCGCGCAGCCGGCGCACCGAGTCGTCGCAATCGATCAAGCGCTTGTAGTGCGTGATGAAGCGATGGCCCTTGAGCGCGAAGCGGAACTCGTCGGGCGTCTGCTCGCGCCAGCGCGTGAACGTCTCCGCCTTGATCTGCGTGTAGAACGAGCCGTTGATCTCGAGCGCGCCGAACACGTTCGCGGCGTGCCCGAGCCAGGCGCGCGCCGGGATCCCGGCGTAGAAGCCCTGCCGCCAGCTCTTGTAGACCCACCCGCTCGTCCCGATGTACGCGCGCGCCATGGCCCTCGTCGATGCACGAGGCAGGCCTGTGCATTTTCGCCTCGCCGCGCTGGCACTCGTGCTGCAATGACTCAGGCCATGGCCCGTGCGAAGAACCGTGCGAGAAAGCGCCGCGCCGTGCCGTCGCGCACGGCGCGCGCAAAGCTGAAGACCTATCGCGCCAAGCGCAAGTTCGACGTCACTTCCGAACCGTCCGGAGATCGGACGAAGCACGTGACGTCGGGCAACAGCTACGTGATCCAGAAGCACGACGCGCGCAGGCTCCACTACGACTTCCGCCTCGAGCTCGACGGCGTGCTGCTGTCGTGGGCCGTGCCGAAAGGCCCGAGCTTGCAGCCCGGCGCGCGCCGTCTCGCCGCGCGCACCGAGGATCATCCGCTCGACTACCGCGACTTCGAGGGCATCATCCCGAAGGGCGAGTACGGGGGCGGCACCGTCGTGGTGTGGGATCGCGGCACGTGGGAGCCCGAAGGCGACGCGCGCGAGATGATGAAGCGGGGCCGCCTCACCTTCACGCTGCACGGCGAGAAGCTGCACGGCCGCTGGCACCTCGTGCGCACGCGCAGCGACAAGGACTGGCTCCTCTTCAAGAGCAAGGACGACGCGGCGCGCACCGGCGGCGAGGAGATCGTGGACGAACGTCCGGAGAGCGTGATCACCGGCCGCACCGTCGACGAGGTCGCGCGCGACGCCGACGCGGTCTGGCACTCGAACCGCGCGGAGAAGCGCAAGCCCCCCGATCTCAACACGCTCGTCGCCCAGCTGCCGACCGACATCAAGCTGACCAACCTCGACAAGATCCTCTGGCCCGACGATCACATCACGAAGGGGCAGCTGCTCGCGTACGTCGCGGTCACCGCCGAGCACGCGCTGCCGTTCTGCGCGAATCGTCCGCTCACGCTCGTCCGGTGTCCGGACGGCGTGAAGAAGGAGTGCTGGTACCAGAAGCACGCGGGCAAGGGCACGCCGAAATCGGTGCGGCGCGTGATGATCGAGGAGGAGAGCGGCGAGGCGTACGAGTACATGTACGTCGACGATCAGCAGGGCCTGCTCGCGGTCGCGCAGCTCGGCGCGCTCGAGCTCCACGTGTGGGGCTCGCACGTGAAGACCTACGAGAAGCCCGTCCTGATGGTGTTCGATCTCGATCCCGACGTCGGCCTCGCGTGGGACCGCGTCGTCGAGGGCGCGCACGCGCTGCGCGCTCGGCTCGACGAGCTCGGGCTCGAGTCGTGGGTGAAGACCACCGGCGGCAAGGGCCTCCACGTGTGCGTGCCGATCGCGCCCAAGCTCACGTGGGACGAGCTCAAGGACTTCTCGCGCGGCGTCGCCGAATCGATCGAGCGCGCGGCGCCCAAGGCGTACACGACCAACATGGCGAAGGCGCGCCGGGTCGGGAGGATCTTCATCGACTACCTGCGCAACGGGCGCGGCGCGACGTTCATCGCGCCGTACTCGCCGCGCCGGCGGCCGGGCGCGGCGGTCTCGACGCCGATCACGTGGAAGGAGCTCTCCGCCGGGATCGATCCGTCGAGCTTCACGATCGCGACCGTGCCGGCGCGGCTCGGCGCGCAGCGCGCGGATCCCTGGAAGGATCTCCTAGCCTCGAAGCAGCCGGTGACCGCGGCGGCGCGCCGCAACGTGCGTTGACGCCACACCGGCCTCGGGCACGCGCTCTGCACTACTTCCGGGCATGAGCAATTCCCCCGAATCCACGCAGATCGTGATCGTGCTCCAGCCGCAGGGCGAGAGCGAGACGGCGGAGCTGCTCACGCGGCTAGGCCACCTCGTCGATCTCGATCCCTCGCTCGCGAACTCGGAGGTCGGCGACATCCTCTCCGACAACGGCTTGAAGCGCGTGATGTGGGCGACGTGCGAGGTCGACGACCTGCGCAGCTTCGCCGCCTACGACACGCTCGCGACCACGCTCGAGAAGATGCTCGCGCTGCGCCCGTACTCGAAGGGCCGCCTGAAGGCGATGATCATGATCGACGATCCGGAGGCCGCCGACGAGGAAGCGACGCCCGCCGAGGAGCCGGCGGCGCCGTCGATCAATTGATGTCAGACTTTCGGACATGAGCTTCGCGCTCACGTTCGACGACGGTCCCGGTCCTTCGATGCCCGCGCTGCTCGACGTCCTGCGCGACGCGCGGATCCACGCGACGTTCTTCACGCTCGGATGCAACGTCCTCTCGCCCGCGTGGGGCACCGCGCACGACGCGCGCGCGATGATGCTCCGCGCGATCGCCGAAGGCCACGAGCTCGCGAACCACTCGATGACGCATCCGCACTCGGTCGACACGACCACGGCCGGCTACGCCGACGAGGTCCGCCGCGCCGACGAGTTGATCGTTTCCTTGCGCCGCGAAGCCGGCGCGCCCGACTCTCGGATCTTGGCTCGCTTGCCCTACGGCGAAGAGCCGCCGGACGACGTGCGCGCCGCCGCGCTGCGCGCCGCCGGTCGCGAGCCGGTGCACTGGACCGGCGATCTCTACGAGGACTGGGTGCCGCAGGATCCGGCGCGCCTCTGCGACGCGCTCGTCGCGCACGTCGCCGATTGCATCGGGCGCGGCGTCACGGCAGTGCTCACGCTCCACATCAGCGGCGAGTCTCCCGCGATCGGCTTCGCGCGCCCGTGGACCGTCGACGCGGTCCGCCTCTTCGCCGCCGAAGCCCACGCGCGCGGCTGGCACGACGTGCCCTGCCCCGCCGCCGCGTGATCACGGCGCGTGCTTGTCGCGATACTCCTGCCGATACTGCAGCACGAGATCCAGATCTTGCTGCGAGTAGAGCGTGCCGACCTCATTCGTCCACACCTTCTGTGCCGCATCGCCGAACGCGCTCGTGAGCTCGGCGGCGGGCGCGTCTTCGGCGAGCTTCATCGCCTTCTTCGCGCGCTCCTGATCGACCTGAATGCTCGCTTCGAGGAGCAGGCCCGATCGCGCAGCGACGGCCGCGGCGTCCTTGTGCTCGGCGGGCAGCACCTTGGTCGGCACCGCGAGCGCGAACACGAACGCGCTCACCCGATAGCGAATCGGCATCGCGAGGACCTGCTTCGCGTCGTCGTTCCAGCTCCACGTCCTCGCGTCGAGATAGGTGCCGTAGGCGGCGTCGATCGTGCCCTTGCGGAGCCCCGCGCCGATCTCGCTCAGGATCATCGTGCTCGTCTTCGCGACCGCGAGCTGCGTCATCAGATCGGCGATCAGCGGATCGCCCGTGCGCAGGCCGAACACCGCGGCGCGCACGTCTGCGACCGACGAGATCGCCCTCTTCGTGAAGAAGTATTCCTCGCTCATCTCTGACCGTGCCGCCAGGAAGTAGCCCGCCTTCGCGAAGCGCGTGACGAACAGCGGCCACATCTTGTAGGCGACGTAGTCCGCCTCGCCGCGCGACGCGAACATCATCGGGAGATCGAGCACCGCGATCGACGGCTCGATCTTCTCGAGCCCCTCGGCCGGCACCTCCGCGATGTCGACCGCGCCCTTCTTCATCTCGCCGACATACTCGTCGGGATCGATGAAGCCGGAGTTATCCACGCGATTGACCGTCGCGTGCTTCATCGTGCGGGCCAGGGACCGCACGACCGACTGTTCGGTTCGCTTCCACTGCGTGCTGTCGGGCGCGCTGTACGCGATCGTGATCGTCGGCTGCGCATCTGCGACGGCCGTGGCCGCGAGCAAGATCACCAGCGCGCGCATCATGGCGTCGAGCTCCCGCTGCCGCTGCCACTCCCACCGCCGGTGGACTGCCGCGGCGACGATGCTGCGGCCTGCGCGTGCCTCTGGCGATACTGGCCGCGATACTTGAGGACCATCGCGAGGTCGTTCGTCGTGTAGAGGGTGCCTGCGAGGCTCGTCCAGGTTGCCGCGCCCGCTGCGTCGAGCATCGAGCCGAAGGTCGGATCGAGCGCGACGAGCTTGATGCCCGCTTTGCCGAGCGCGCGATCGGCATCGAGTTGTTCCTTGCGGACGCTCGACCTGATCTTCGCGCTCGCGCGGTTCATCTCGCGAAGAACGATCTTCTCGTCGCTCGCCGATATCTGCCCCAATGCCGACGTGTCGAGCGCGAGCGCGCCGGCGCGATAACCGATCGCTGTCTGCAGCTCGAACTTCACGCTCGTGCTCCAACGCAGCGCGATCAGTGCGAGCGGCGACCCATAGCACGCGTTGATCGTTCCGACCGAGAGCGCGCCGTAGACGTTCGAGGGCTCCATCGGCAGCGCCGTGACGCCGAGCTGCCCGTAGAACGCTGCGACGATCGGCTCGCCCTTGCGCGCCCACGGCAGCGACGATTGCAGATCACCGATCGACTGGATCGGCGCGACCGAGAACCAGGTCCACGCGCCGGCGTCCTCATGCGCGAGCAACGCGAAGCCGTTGCCGGCATACGTGCGTTGCAGCCAGGGCCAGAGCTTGGCGCTCACGTAGTCGTACTCCTCGATCGAGCCGAACATCCGCGGCAGCTCGAGGAGCGCGATGCTCGGATCGATCGTCGACAGGCCGACAGACGTCAGCTCCGCGCCGTCGAGCTGGCCGGCCTTGATCCTCTTGATGTAGTCGAGCTCGTCCGCACCAGCGCCGCCCGGGTACCACTGGATCGTCACGCGTGACGACGTCTTGCTCGCGATCTCGTTGCCCGCGTGGGTGAGCGCTTTCTCCCACGCCGAGCCGGGAGGCGCGAGCGTCGCGATGCGCAGCACGATCAGCACCGCGAGCATGGACCGAGGATATCGCGATCAGGCTTCGCCGCGGAGCGCGCGAAGGATGCCGCGCGGGGTCACGCGCGCGATGTAGGCGAGCGTGAGCATGTAGACGGCGAGGATCGCGGCGGCGAGCGCAAAGACGCGAAGAACATCGGAGTCGGGAAGGCCCGTGCGCAGCGCGAGCGCGGCGGCCAACGAGAGCGCGGCGCACGCGAGCACGTCGAGCTGCGGGCCGAAGTAGCCGCGCGCCGAGAGCTCGATCGTCGGCAGCGCGAGCGCGAGCAGCGCGGCGAACGCGAGCGGGTAGCCCGCGGCCCAGCCCCACGCGACCGAGACGTAGCCGGCGCCGGGCCAGAGGCTCGCGGCGAGGATGAACGCCGCCGGCAGCAGGATCGCGGCGATCACGTTGTACGCGAGCGCGCGCTCGGGCTTGCCGATGCCGCCGAGCATCGGCGTCAAGATGAACGACAGCGTGCGCAGCGCGCCGACCACGCACAGGATGCGCACCGCCGTCGGCGCCGCGTCGCCGAGCGGCGGATACAAGACGCGCATCAGCTCCGGCGCCGCCGCCAGCACGAACACGAGGAAGGGCGCGAGCGCGATCAGGTTCTGGCGCGTGAACCGCACGAGCTGGCGCGCGACGGCGTCGCGATCGCCGCGCAGCTGCACGAACGCGGGGAACGCGACCTCGGCGGTGATCAGCGAGATCAAGCGCACGACGTCGAGGACGAGCTCGTACGCGAGGCGATAGATGCCGACCGCGGCGTCGCCGAACGCGCGCCCGATCACGAGGTAGTCGGCGGACGTGTACAAGAAGTAGAGGAGCTCGCCGAAGGCGATCGACGATCCGAAGCGCAGCACCTTCTTCGCGATCGATCGATCGACCGCGACCCGCGGGCGCCACGGGTTGCGCAGCTGCACGCCGATCGCGGTGACGACGACGTTCGCGAGCGGACCGATCACGAAGCACCAGATCGCGAGCGGTGGATGGCCGTGCGCGCCTAGATACGCGGCGCCCAACTTCGTCGCGGTGTCGACGATCGTCGCGGCGATCCGGATCATCGACAGCTCGCGGTAGCGCATCGCGCGGCGCAGGTGCGCCTCGGGCACGACGAACGCGTTCTGGAAGACGAGCTTGCCGCCGTACGCGCACAAGAGCGTCGCGACGACCGGCTGCTCGAAGAAGCCCGCGAGCCAGGGCCGGACGATCAGCAAGACCCCGAGGACCGAGAGCGAGATCGCGAGGCCGAGCCAGAACGCGGCGTCGTCGACGCGCTCGTCGTCGCCGCGCAGCGCGATCACCGCGGCGCCGAGGCACATGCCGCCGATGCGATCGAGGATCGGGAAGACCGCGATCGCGAGGGTCGCCGCTCCGAAATCCGACGGTGAGACCCACAACCAAATCGCGGCGAGCGTCGAGAACAGATCGAAGAGCCCCGACGTGAGGCTCGACACGCCGATCCACGCAGTGCCGCGATCGACCTTGCGATCGAGCGCGGCGCGGACGGCGTCGGACACGGTGGGGTTGTACCCCACCCGGGCTCGGTGCGACGATCTGCGCGGAGGTGACGTATGTCGCGAGCGTTCCTCGTCACGATCTTCGCCGTGGCGGCGTGCGGTGGGACCACCAGCGCGCCGGGCGCGGACGCGGGTCCTGCCGACGCGCGACCGCGCGCCGACGCCGGCCCGATGGTCGACGCGGCGCCGTTCACCGGCGTCGCGTGCGATGTCCCGGACAACGCGTGCGTGGATCCGTCCAGCGTGTGCTGCACCGGCGCGGGCAGTGATCGCTGCGCGGCGCCCGAGGCGTTGTGCAGCGGCGATCGCATGCAGTGCGACGGCAGCGAGGACTGCAAGGGCAACGAGGTGTGCTGCTTCATCAAGGGCCACGGCTCGATGTGCACCCAGCCGGACATGTGCGCGGCCGGCGATCAGATCATGTGTCACCGCGTCGGCGGTCCGCCCTGCCCCAACGGGCTGCAATGCTGCGACGTCAACGGCGGCCCGTACGGCGTCTGTCAGAGCGGCGGCTGCTGAGTCGGTGAGAAAGACACCCGGGCCTCAACATCCCGGCGACCCGGTCGAACCCCTCCCCATGATCTGGATGCTCGTCGCCGGCGCGGGGGTCGCGGCCGGGATCATCATCGTGCGGACGCGCCGCGCGAGCCGCAGCCAACCCGACGGCAAGTCGCTGCTCGCGCTCCTGAACGAGCTCTTCGACGTCGCGCGCGACGACGGACGCCGCGGCCTCGAGAAGCACGCGGCGGACTGGCGCGCGAGCTCGATCTTCCGGCGCTATCCGTCGATCGCGAACGACGCGGTCGTGCGCTCGTTCTTGCTCGATGCGCTGTTCGCGCTCGGCGATCACACGACCGCCGCGGAGCTCGATCACCAGCTGAGCTCGTCGCTCCGCGTTCATCGCAAGAAGCCGATCGCCGGTGACAAGCGCGACGCGTCCCGCCGCGAGCGAACGCTCGAGCACATCCGGCGCAGCACGCTGTCGATGAGCCGCATCCGCGCGCCGCGCCGGATCTCGCACGCGCTCATGCGGCTGCATCGCCCGCACTGATCTGTGCTGGACCGCGTGGACCGCGTGGTCCACGTACGACGCGCGCAACGCTAGGGATTCGCACGATCGCGGCCCGGCATCGCGCTTGCGATTGGAGCGGCGCATGAAGCTCTTCATCGCGATGGCGCTCTTTGCCGCGAGTTGCAAGCTCGGCGGCGTGGCGTCGTTCCACGGCCCATCGATCTCGACGGGGAACGCCGCCAGCAGCGGCAGCAGCAGCGGCGGTGCCACGGGCGAGAGCCCGATCGTCACGATTCCGGATCTGCACGGCCTCTCCCACGACGACGCGATCGCGGCGATGCGCAAGGCCGGCATCACCGCCGAGCTCGCCGAGGAGTTCGGGCCGTGCTCCGAGCAAGACCTGCCGCACGGCCGCGTGTGCAATCAGACGCCGGGCCCGGGCCAGCAGAGCCGCAGCGATCTCCAGATCTCGGTCTGGATCCAATCCGACTCGCCGGAGTCGACCACGCCCGGCGTCGACGGCGCGCGCTACGAGATGCCCGACGTGATCGGCATGACCGAAGCGCAGGCGAAGGCGAAGCTCGCGGCCGCCGGCTTCTCCGACAAGGACAAGTTCGACGTCGCGTACGCGTGGGACTGCAAGCAGGTCGACGTGATCTGTCGATCGGATCCTGCGCCCGGCGAGACGACGACGACGCGTTACAACAAGGTGCTCTACATGGGGACGCCGAAGGATCGGCCGACGTCGGCGCACGATCTGTTCTAGGCGAGCTAGGCGCGTGTTCTAGGCGCGGATCGTGTGGCGCACGACGCGGCCGCCGGCGCGCGACGCCGCCGCCTCGGCTTGCGCGAGCACCGCGCGATCGTGGGCGCGCATGCCGAACGCGTGGACGAGCGCGAGCGCGAGCGCGGTCGTCTCCTGGTACGTGAACGCGACCTCGAGCGCGCACGCGCGATCGCCGCGCGGCGCGATCGTGTAGGTCGTCTCGCCGGCGAGCGGCGTCCCGTCGAGGTAGCGATACGCGACGCGATAGGTGTCGGCGGCGGTGATCTCGCTGTGATCGGACGCGACGCGCGCCTCGAGCCACGCGAGCACGCCGATCCGCTCGAGCGCGGCGGCCGTGCTCGAGAGCCACGGCGGCGCGCCCCACCGCGCGGCCGCCGCGCGCAGGCTGAAACAGCCCTGGAAGCGATCACCGACGGCGAAGTCGCGCCACGCGTCGGCGGCGGGACGGCGCACGCGGATCAGATCGAAGCGCGCCGTGCGATCGTTCAACACGTCGCGCAGCGCGCGCGCGAACGACGCGGCGTCGCGATCGATCTCGAGCTCGTGCAGGTTGCGCTTGATCGCGGCGGGGCGGCGCGCGTCGATCACCTGCGGCGCGCGCGCGTGGAGGCGGCGCGCGTTCGCGCCGTCGAGATCACGCGGCACGGGCGACCTCCGCGGTGCGCGCGCGCAGCTCGTCGAGCGCGGCGCTCGGGAGCCCGAGCGAGCGCGCGCGCTCCGACCACGCGTCGAGCGACGCGCGGCTCTGCGCGGCGAGCTTCGTGTAGTGCAGCGCGAAGAAGCGATCGACGTCGATCGGCGCGAGCGTCGCGAGCCCGGCGAGGACGAGATCGATCACGTGCGGACCGAGCGCGCGCGCGAACGCCGGCGGCG
>DATJIA010000436.1:0-78405 GCA_035493675.1 Kofleriaceae bacterium
GGCGCGAGAGCACGGTGATCGCGAACGCGATCACGCCGTAGAGGAGCGGATAGATCGGCGAGCCGGCGCCGCCGGTGACGACCAGCGCGGTGAAGGTGCCGGCGATCAGCGCGAGCGAGACTTCGACGTCGATCAGGTCCGCGGCGTGGCGCAACCAGAACGAGACGCGCTGCGCGCGCGCCGACGGCGGCTGGAACGCGAGCCGCCGCGCGACCGCGGCGATCACGATCGCCGCGATGTAGACGATGACGAGGGTCGGGACGAGCTGTTGGCGCGCGGCGAGCAGCGACGCGCCGTCGACGCCGCCGGCCGCGACCACCGCGCACGCGAGCGCCGCCGCGATCGCGCCGCCGCCGACGCGCCCCGCGCGCGACATGGCGCGGCCCAGCTTCACGGCGCCTCCACGCGCAGGACGACCTCGCCCGGATACACCATGCCGAGCTCGTCGCGCGCGCGATCGACGATCGCGCCGACGTCGGTGCGCAGCGCGTCGATCTCGCGATGCAGCTTCGCGTTCGCGGCCTCGAGCCGCGCGATCTCCGCGTCGGTCTCCGACGCCTGCGCGCGCAGCTTCTCGATCTTCTCTTCGCCGCCCGCGCGCCAGGGCACGTAGGCGATCGCGATCGCCAACGCGAGCGACAATCCGACGCGCGCGCCCCAACGCTGCCACGCCGGCGCGACGTGGGTATCGGCCAAGACCTTCCGCACCGTGGGACGATTAACGGCGGCCCAGCGGGAGCGAGCAACTTTTCGGATTCGTTGGATTCCACCTACATGTCGCGCACTTCGACGGCGGGATCAGATCGCGCCGCTACGCTCAAGGCAATGATCCAGAACCGCCTCGCACGCGGAACGCTGCCGCCCCGCGATCCGAAGGGCAAGAAGAGCTGCGATCTCTCGATCACGTGCCCGACGTGCATGATCGCGATGCAGCCCGAGCACGCGCACTACAAGTGTCCGAAGTGCGGCTATCGCGATAGCTGCTGCTTCTAGCGATCGCTACGGCGAGATCAGCGTGATCGATCCGGGGCCGCGGGCCCAGACGCGCCCGAAGGCATCGAGCGCGACGTCCTCGATCTCGTTCTCGATCAACCCGCGGCGTACGTCGAGCCGCTTCACGCGCTTGCCGTCGTACAAGGCGACGCCGCGCTCGGTCGCCAGCCACAAGCGGCCGTCGCCGGCGAGCCCGAGATCGTTGACCGGGAACGCGAGCTCCTTCGGGAACACCCACTTCTCGCCGTCGTACTCGCCGACGCCGTTGCCGGTCCCGGCGAACACGATGCCGCCGGGCGACGCCGCGATCGCGCGCACGATCTCGGAGTCGAGGCCGTTCGCCTCGTTCCAGATCGTCACCTTCTTGCCGGCGAGCCGCGCGACCCCTTCGCTGGTCGCGAACCAGATCTCGTCCTCGTCCATGAACGCGCCGTCGACGGCGCCGATCGGCACCGGCAGGATGCCCTTCTTGACCTCGCGCTGATCGTTCGACGCGTGGTGGTACGCGACCGCGCCGAGCGCGACGTCGACGAGCGCCACGCCCCACGGCCGCTCCTCCTTGCCCTGGTGATAGCGGAGCCCGACCCACAACAAGCCGCCGGGCGAGAAGCGCGCGAAGCTGACCTCGGGGTGATCGCCCGGCGTCTCGAGGGTCGCGAGCTCCTTCCACTCGTCCTCGACCTTGGAGATCGTGATCTTCTTGGCGTCGCCGGATCGATGGAGCGCGTAGACGTCTCCCGACGGCGCGCGCACGACCGCGAGCACGGCTTGATCGACGGGGCCGTCGGGCTCGAAGCCGTCGCCGCGCCAGCGCCACGCGCGCCGCGCGCCGGTCGCGACCCAGCAGTCGTCCTTGTGTTTGCACGCGACCGACAGCGAGGTCGCGCCGTCGAACATCGCGCCGCGCCGCAGCCACGCGATCGGACCCGCGCCGCCCTTCGCGATCCGCGCGGTGCCGACGTCGTGCGATCCGACGATCACGTCGTCGCCCCACACCGCGACCGACGGCGCGCCCGCGGGCAACACGACGTCGAGCGGATCGACGATCGGCGCGGGCGCGTTGCCGGCGGTCGCGAGCATGCGCCAGCCGTCGTGCGTGAGCGGGCGCCGCTCGCCGCCGCGGTTGCCGACCCGATACAAGCGGCCGCCGCCGAGGACGATCACGTCGTCGCCGTGCGGCGCCGACGCCTCCCACTTCGCGTCGGGCGACACGCGATACGACGACCAACCGTTCGCGCCGCCGAGCGCGACCTCTTGCTTGCCCGATCGATCCTCGCCGATCACCATCACGACGCCGCCGGGCCCGCGCGCGACCACGCGCGCCGCCGCGATCTCGCAGCCTTGATCGTGCCCGAACCGGAACGACTCGCCGGTCGGCTTCTTGCCGATCACGCCGGTCTGCGTCGCGAGCCACAGCCACCCGTCGTCGGACGAGTAGAGCGCGTTGATCGGATCGGTGATCGGCGTCGCGGTCCACTGGCCCGCCGGGTTCACGTAGAAGAGGCCTTTGCCGTGGCCGATCCACACGCCGCCGTCGGTCGACGGCGCAATCGTTCGCACGGTCGCGAGATCGAGGCCGATCAGCTTCGGCGGCGGCGGCACTTCCGTGAAGGTCTGGTGGGCGACGTCGTAGTAGCCGACGGTCGACTCGGTCGCGACCCACAACCAGCCGCGGCCTCGATCCGCGGCGAGCGCGACCGCGCGATCGCCGGCGGCGCCGTGGCCGAGATCCAGCGTGAGCGCGAGGCCGTTGCGATCCCACCGATCGAGGCCGTGCGCCGGCGCGGTGAACAGGTAATCGCCGAGCGCCGCGACCAAGCGCACCGGCGACGGCTCGGTGAACGCGCGTACGCGCACGGTCTTCGCGGGGGCGGGGCCGTGCGGACCGTCGCCGCCGTGAGGACACGCCGCCAGGAGCGCGAGCGCGATCAGCGCGGTCGTCCGCACAACTCGCGTCTCCCCGGTCACAGCTGACGAACGTAGACCAACGAGCCGCTTGGCGCCAGGCGGGGGGCCGCGGATAATCGGGACATGGCAAGCTCGCGACGAGGACGCGGCCGCGGCGCCGGAGAGATCCGCGGCACGCTCGGCACGCTCCTGCGCACCACGCTGGCGCAGGTCGGCACGGTCCGCGACGCGCTGGAGCGAGGCGCGCGCGAAGGCCGCGCCCGCCTCGACGACGCGCGGCTCGGGCGCCGCCACGACGAAGCGCTCGCCGAGCTCGGCGCGATCGTGCTCGATCACGTGCGACGCGGCGAGCTCGCCGACCTCGAGGAGATCCGCGAGATCGCGGACGCGATCGCCGCCGTCGAGGAGCTCGAGCAGCGCCTCGACGATCGCGAGCAGCCGACGCGCCCGCTGCGCCCGGCGGCCCGGCGCGAGACGACGCGCGACGGCGACGACGGCACCGTCTCGTCGCGCAGCTGGTCGCCGCCGCGCCCGGCGGCGTCGTCGGCGGGCCGGGTCTGGCGCCCGGTCACCCCCGCTCCCACACATATAGATGAGGCGCGCCACGACGCCGCCGACGCCGACGACGAGCCGGGCTCGCGGTTCCGCGAGGATCGGCGCCCGCGCGCCGGCGGCATCACCTTCGAGCGCCGCGACGAGACCGGCCCGGATCCCGACGACGATCTCGCCGAATACATGAACCCCGACGACGTTCCGCCCAAGAAGCAGGGTTGACACGGGGGAGCGCCGACGGTAGAAAACGCGGGCTTCGACGCGTCCGCCTTACCCGACGGGGATATAGCTCAGCTGGGAGAGCGCGTGAATGGCATTCACGAGGTCAGGGGTTCGATCCCCCTTATCTCCACCGGCGACACGAGAAGCGCAGGATGACCGCCCCACCGGGCGGTCGTCTCGCTTTCGGGCGAAGGGCTTGCAGTCGGGTACTGCATGCGTCGCCTTGCCTTGTTCTTGATCGCGCTGTCGCTCGCGTGTTGTCGGCAGACTTCCGAGGACCCTGCGCGCTCACTGCGCGCCTGGATCTCGACCGGGCGCTTGGTCGGCCATGCGTGGTGCGCGCACGAGCTGCCGATCACGACCTTGCACGAGTCGCTCGCCGAGGTGCGCGAGCAGCTCTCGCGCGCGATCGACGAGGCGGATCGCCTCGGGCGTGGCGAGCTGTCTCGCCGCGCGCGTCACGCGGCCGGCGCGATCGAGCAGATCGATCGCGCCGACGAGTCTTCGTGCACCGCGCTCGCGTCGCTCTAGCCTAGTTCGCCGCGACCGCGTCGAGCGGCTGCTCGAACAGGTCGTCCATCGTCTCGACGCTGGCCGCGGTCGAGTCGCACGGCAGCGCCTCGACGCCCAAGATCTTCTGCACGGTCTTCAGGTACGAGCTCGCGTTGTACGGCGTCTGCGAGACGAAGCCCTGCTTCGCGTTCGGCGAGATCACGATCATCGGCGGATCGTCCGCGCCGCCGTCGCCCTCGTCGAACGTGAGGAACAAGACACCGCCTTCGCTCCACGCCTTCGACGCGAGGATCTTCGGCACTTCCTGCGAGAGCCAGTCGTCGCCGGTCTTGATCGACGCGTCGTGCATGTCGTGGAGCATGTTCGGCGTGATGAAGACGTACTTGGGCACGGTGTCGTTCGCGAGATCCTTGTCGAGCTCGCTGTAGTCGACCACGTGCGCGTTGCAGCGCGCCTCCGGGTGGAACTGCGAGCCGTCCCAGCCGTTGATGTCGTCGAAGTAGACGAACGGGTCGTGCTTGGGCTCGTACGGGTACGCCGACGCGAGCCCGCACGGCGCGCCCATCGACTCCGCGTACTCCTTCCAC
The DNA here is from genome assembly GCA_035493675.1 of Kofleriaceae bacterium. Taxonomy (GTDB): domain Bacteria; phylum Myxococcota_A; class Polyangia; order Haliangiales; family Haliangiaceae; genus JAIOQA01. The sequence goes on from DATJIA010000436.1 coordinate 4,776, forward strand.
GACAGGCCCTGCATCTCGAGCTGATCGGCGATGTGCGACTTCGCCGCGATGTGGTGGGTCGACGGCGAGTCGTCGTCGAGGATGCCGAAGTTCTCGCCCGCGACCATCCAGATGTAGTTCGGCTCGCTCGGGTGGATGAAGTTATCCGTGTAGCCGGCGGCGACCGCGAACTGATCGGCGAGCGCGTTCATGTAGGGCGCGTCGGCGCGGTTGCCGATGATCTGATCGCGTGACTTGTTCTCCATCACGATCGTGAAGACCGTGCCCTGCCATTGCGGCGCGGGCTTGGTGTTCTGCGCCGTGATCGCGGTGCACTCGACGTTGGTGGAGCCCGACGTGTTCGCGCACCCGAGGGCGCCGATCACTGCGAGCGAGGAGCTGACGAGAATGATCGGTGTGCGCATGGGCCCCAGCACTATGACCACTGTGCCCTCTCGCCCCAATCCCCGGGCTGAAAAACGGTAACTACTCGGAGTATGCGAATCCTTCGCTTGGCAACTCCCTTGCTAGTTACCGGGTAGGTGACGCCTCGGTTACGCCTCGCCGTCCTCTGCATGATCGCGATGACGCAGCTCGCTCAGGCGGATGCGGACGCGAAGCGGCCGGTGCCCGACTACGACGGTCGCGGCAACGTCGACGCGCACCCGACGCGGCGGTGGTCGTGGATCCCGCGCGTCGTGCTGTTCCCCGCCTACGTGGTCGAGGAGTACGCGCTGCGCCGGCCGCTCGGATGGATCATCTCGACCGCCGAGCGCGATCAGTGGCTCGACACCGCGGTCGACACCTTCTCGTTCGGGCCGCAGCACAACTACCTGCTGATCCCGACCGTGTCCTACGAGTTCGGCTTTCGTCCGAACGCCGGACTCTATTTCAGCGGCGACAACGTGCTCCTCATCGACAACTCGGTGCGCGCCGAGGTCTCGACCGCGGGCTCGCACTACCTGAACGCGACGCTGCTCGATCGCTACGCGGTGACCGACAAGACCACGATCTCGACGCGCTTCGACGTCAACCGGCGCTCCGACATGATGTTCTTCGGGATCGGCCCCGACGTCACCGACGCGACGCGCGCGCGTTGGGGCGTCCAGCAGATCGACATGCACACGAGCCTGAAGCAGCAGCGCTTCGGCGAGTCGTGGATCTCGCTGTCGGCGGGCGCGCGCTCGGTCGAGTACCGCCCGCCCGACTGCTGCAGCAACGATCCGTCGATCGGCGACGCGGTCACGCGCGGCTACTTCCCGCTGCCGCCCGGCTACGCGGTCCCGTACACCGTGATGTACGAGCACGCCGACATGCAGCTCGACTCGCGCCCGCCGAAGCCGGCGCCCGGCACCGGCGTGTACCTGCGCCTGCACGAGCGCGGCGACTTCGAGCTCAACGGCCAGCGCGGCTGGGTCGAGTACGGCGGCGCGCTCGGCGGCGCGTTCGACGTCACCGGCCACCAGCGCGTGCTCCGCTTGATCGGCGCGCTCGACTTCGTCGATCCGATCGCCGGCGAGACGCCGTTCAACGAGCTCGCGTCCCTGGGGAGCGAGATGATGCCCGGCTTCGTCACCGGCTGGATGCGCGGGCGCTCGACGATCGCCGGGCAGCTCGCGTACACGTGGCCGGTCGGCTCGTGGGTCGACGGCGTCGCGCGCGTGTCGGTGGGCAACGCGTTCGGCGAGCGTCTCGAGGGCTTCTCGATCGCGAAGCTGCGCGCGTCGGGCGACCTCGGGATCACGACCAACGAGCTGCGCGACCAGGGCGTCGAGCTCGTGTTCGGCCTCGGCACCGAGACGTTCGAGCAAGGCGCGGGCATCACGTCGGTGCGCATCGCGTTCGGCACGAGAGGAGGCTTCTGATGCGGCGCGCTTGGCTCTTGATCGTGATCGCGGCGTGCGGCGGCGCGGCGCAGCGCCCGTTCCCGTTGCGCGATCCGCTGACCGTCGACGACGACATGAAGCCGTTCGCGCACAAGCCGGCCGAGTACTTCTCCCCGTTCGCGTGGGATCAGATCGACTCGAGCTTCTTCGCGCCGCTCTCGCACGTCCTGTCGGCGCGGGTGGAGAACGAGGCCGCCAACTACAACGCGCTCGACGAGGTCGCCGACTCGTCGTGGTTCACCAACCGGATCGGCGTGCGCCGCCTGACGCCGGAGGAGCTCGCGCTCGGCGCGTGCAAGCCGGAGGACTTCCTGCCGAGCGAGCACCCGCCCGGCGCGTGGGTGATCGATCACGGCAAGGACAACGGCTCGTCGGCCGGCTTCCGCATCAAGGTCGAGGGCAAGGGCAAGTACCTGCTCAAGGGCGACGAGTCCGCGAAGCCGGAGCGCAACAGCGCCGCCGCCGTGATCGGCGCCGCGCTCTATCACGCCGCCGGCTACAACACGACCTGCGAGCAGATCGTCGAGGTCACGCGCGAGGAGCTGACGCTGAAGCCGAACCTGGTGGTCGTCGACAACCGCGGCTTCAAGAAGCCGTTCGACGAGGCGGCGCTGCGCGTCGTGCTGTCGACGACGACGCAGCACAACGGCGCGTCGCGCATGCAGGCGTCGAAGTGGCTCGACGGCAAGCCGCTCGGTCCGTTCCGCTACGCCGGCACGCGCGACGACGACTTCAACGACGTCGTGCCGCACGAGGATCGCCGCGAGCTGCGCGGCAGCCGGCTCCTGGCCGCGTGGGTCCACCACTGGGACGCGCGCGAGCAGAACTCGATGGACATGTGGGTCACGACCGACCCCAAGGACGAGCACGCGCCCGGGTTCGTGCGCCACTACCTGCTCGACACCAGCGACATCTTCGGCCAGACCATCAACCCGCACTCGGCGGGCTCGCGGCTCGGCTTCTCGTACATCGTCGACTTCGGCGACATGTTCCTCGATCTCTTCACGCTCGGGGTCCTCGAGCACCCGTGGGATCGCGTGCAGGTCCAGCCCAAGCGCGAGAAGTTCGGCTTCTTCTCGACGCGCGACTTCGATCCCGAGACCTGGGTCGGCGCGTACCCGAACCAGGCCTTCATCAAGGCGACCGAGCGCGACGACGCGTGGATGGCGCGCATCATCGCGCGCTTCACCGAGGACGATCTGCGCGCGCTGATCGCGACCGGCCACTTCGCGGATCCCGGCGACGCCGAGTACCTGCTCGAGGTCTTGCTCGCGCGCCAGAAGATCATCCTCGCGCGCTACCTGACGCGGCTGTCGCCGCTCGCCGACGTCATCGTCGACAACGGGAAGATCTGCGCGCTCGATCTCGCGCGCCTCCGCCACGTCCTCCCCGACGCGCGCTTCCGCTACCGCGTCACGCGGGGCGGCGCGCCGCTCGACGCCGAGGCGACGCCGGACGCGCACGTCTGCTTCACCCCGCCGGCGCGCGGCGACGGCGCGCTCGCGATCTTCACCATCGACAACGGCACCGGCGCCGGGCCGCTCGAGATCCACACCTACGACACGAGCGACCGCGGCTTCCGCGTCGTCGGGCTCGTGCGACCCGAACCGAGGTGACCCGTGGGCATCGATACCCAACCGATCGAACCGCCGCCGCCGCACGGGCTCGCGCGCATCGTCGCGGTCTTCGCGCCGGTGCGCCGCGACGAGATCGCGGGCGTCGTCCTGATGACGATCAACGTGTTCGTCTTGTTGACGACCTACTACGTGCTGAAGGTGCTGCGCGAGCCGCTGATCCTCCTCGGCGGCGGCGCCGAGCTGAAGGCCTACGCGAGCGCCGGGCAGACGCTCCTCCTGCTCGGCGTGGTGCCCGTGTTCAGCTGGCTGTCGAAGCGCGCCGATCGCGTGCGGCTCTTGACGATCGTGCAGCTCGCGAACATCGGCTGTCTGTTCGTCTTCTACCTGCTCGCGCAGCTGCAGGCGCCGATCGGGCTCGCCTTCTACCTGTGGGTCGGCATCTTCAACGTGCTCGTCATCTCGAACTTCTGGTCGTTCGCGAACGACATCTACACGCCCGAGCAGGGCAAGCGCCTGTTCGCGATCGTCGGCTTCGGCGCCAGCCTCGGCGCGATCGCGGGCGCGTTCGCGCCCAAGCCGTTGCACGCGGTGGTCGGCCTGCACGGCCTGATGTTGGTCGCCGCCACCGGGCTGGCCATCTCGATCGTCATCTATCGGATCGTCGACGCGCACGCGGCCAAGCGGCCGCGGCAGAAGGCCAAGGAGCAGGCGGTGCCGGCCGAGTCCAAGCGCGGCGGCTTCCAGCTCGTGCTCGCCGATCGCTACCTGCGCATCCTCGCGTTCATGCTCCTGGTCGCGACGATCATCAACACGACCGGCGAGTACGTCGTCGGTCGGATCGCGACCGAGCACGCGGCCGGCTTGCCCGAGGAGGCGCGCGACGCGTACGTCAGCGACTTCTACAGCGGCTACTACACGCTGGTGAACGTCGCGTCGGCGGTCCTGCAGGGCCTGATCGTCGCGCGGCTCATGACGTGGCTGGGCGTGCGCAAGGTGCTGTTCGTCATGCCGGTGATCGTGCTGTTCGGCTGGGTCGGCCTGTTCTTCGTCACCAACCTGGCCACCGTGCGGGTCGAGAAGACGACCGAGAACAGCCTCGACTACTCGCTGCACAACACCGTGCGCCAGGCGCTGTTCCTGCCGACCTCGCGCGACGCGAAGTACCGCGGCAAGGCCGCGATCGACACCTTCTTCTTCCGCATGGGCGACGTGATCGCGGGGCTCGGCATCGTCTTCGTGTTCGTCCAGGTGCTCGGCTTCGGCGCGCGCGCGTTCGCCGCGCTCAACATCGCGCTCGCGGCGATCTGGCTCCTGCTCGCCGCGCGCGCCGGCCGCATCCACGACGAGCTGACCGCGCGGAAGGGCGCGGATGACGAGCGATGATCGGAGATCGGCGCGGCTCGCGACCGCGAGCGCGCTGGTGGTCGTCGCGGCGTTCGTCGCGAGCAAGGCGGCGCGCGACGCGATCCTCTTGTCGCGCTACCACGTCACCGCGCTGCCGATCTTCACCGGCATCGCCGCGCTGGTCTCACTGCCGCTGACGGTGCTCGCCGGCAAGGCGATGACGCGGCTCGGGCCCGCGCGCCTCATGCCCGCGGTCAACGTCGCGAGCGCGCTCTTGCTCGTCGGCGAGTGGATGTGGGTGCGTCACGCGCCGCGCACCGCGACGATCGCGATCTACCTCCACCTCTCGATCTCGGGCGGCGTCTTGGTGTCCGGCTTCTGGTCGATCGTGAACGAGCGGTTCGACGTGCAGACCGCGAAGCGCCACATCGGCCGCATCGGCATGGGCGCGACGCTCGGCGGGATCGCCGGCGGTCTGGTCGCCGAGCGCGCCGGCGCGTGGCTGCACCACGACGAGAAGGTCTTGATCGTGATCGCGGCGATGCAGGCGCTGGCGTCGGCGGCGATGTACATGTTCGCGCGCGGCGCCAAGCACGCGCCGCGGTCGCCCGACGCCGACGACAGCGCGCTCGCGGGCCTGCACGTGGTCGCCAGATCGCGCCTGCTCCGCAACGTCGCGGCGATCGTCGTGCTCGGCGCCATCGCGGCGGGCGCGCTCGACTACGTCTTCAAGGCCGATCTGGTCCGGAACAACAGCGGCCGCGAGCTCCTGCGTTCGCTGTCGCTGTTCTACACGGTGACCAGCGTGATCACCGCGATCCTGCAGGTCGCCGTGTGCGGACCGCTGGTCGCGCGGATCGGCGTGCCGCGCTCGGTCGCCGCCCTGCCGGTCACCGCGACGGCATTCGGCGCGGTCGCGATGGCGGTGCCGGGCGCGGCGTCGTCGGTGGTGGCGCGCGGCGCCGAGCTGGTGGTGCGCAACTCGGTCTATCGATCCGGCTACGAGCTGCTCTACGCGCCGATGGCCGAGGAGCACAAGCGTCCGACCAAGGTCGTGCTCGACGTCGGCGCCGACAAGCTCGGCGATCTGCTCGGCGCGCAGCTGGTGGCGCTGATCGTCTACCAGGTGATCGATCCGCGCGTCGCGCTCTTGACCGCCGCGGTCGCGGTCGCCGCGATCGGCGTGATGGTGACGATGCGGCTGCCGGCGAGCTACCGCGAGACGCTGGAGGCGAGCCTGCTCGCGCGCAGCGCCGAGGCGGCCTCGACCTCGAGCGAGGAGCAGCCGTGGCTCACGCTCGACCGCCTGCCCACGCTCGGCCATCCCGGCGAGGCGATCCCGCTGGCGCGCCGCCGGCGCTCGCGGCCCATCCGCGCGGTGCGCTCGCCGGTCGAGGGCGAGGCGATGATCGACGCGATCCGATCCTTGCGCTCGAACGATGCCGCGCGGCAGAAGCGCGCGCTCGGGGCGCTGACACCGGAGCTCGTCCCGCACGCGATCGAGCTGCTCGCGAGCGACTCCCTCGCGAGCGACGCGCTCGCCGCGCTGCGCCCGATCGCGCCCCAGTGCACCGGCGCGCTCGTCGACGTCCTGCTCGATCCGTCGCGCGATCCGATCGTGCGGCGACGCATCCCGGCGGTGCTGACGCACGGCGAGCCGACGCTCGCCGCGTGGGGGTTGTGGCACGCGCTCGCCGATCGCAGCTTCGAGGTCCGCTTCCGCGCCGGCTCCATGCTCGCGCGGCTCGCCGCCGACGGTCACCTGATGCACGTCACCGACGAGGACGTCTTCGAGACGGCGAAGCGCGAGCTCGGCGCGGCCCCGCAGACCTGGGAGGAGCTCGAGGACGATCCGTTCTACACCAACGATCCGGACGCGCCGCAGGTCGCGTGCGGGCTGCAACACGTCTTCACGGTGCTCAGCCTGGTCTTGCCCGCCGAGCCGCTGCGGATCGCGCTGCACGCCGTGCAGACCGATGACCCGGCGCTGCGCGGCACCGCGCTCGAGTACCTCGAGAGCATCTTGCCCGCGGATCTGCGCGCGCAGCTGTGGCCGCTGCTCGAGGGCGAGGGCGAGGCGTCCGGCCTCTCGCAGAGCATGAAGCGCACGCGCGACGACCTGCTCGTCGAGCTGCAGCGTATGTATCCGCGCGTGATGGCGCGCCTGCGGCCGCACACCGACGCGTGATCGCTACGGGCAGGTCCACTGCGTCGTGACCGTGCCGTCGGGCTCGCGGTGGTCCGCGTAGTAGCAGCCGGCGTTGCCGCGCTCCTGCGGCTCGCTCTCGCTCGGGACGTAGTGCTCGATCAACGCGCCGCTCGGCGTCCAGCCGATCATCACGTTCACGCTGAACCCGCGCGCGACCGTCTCGACGCCGGTCGACTCGCGATCCGGCGTGCGATCCGCGGGGATGACGCAATCGAGCTGCTGGTAGCCGACGCTGCCGAGGAGCGCCGCGCCGAACCGCACCGCGCCGAACGACGGCCCGATGAACCAGCCCGATCCCGAGCCGTTGCCCGCGTGCTCGTACTCGGTGCCGGGATCCATGCGGATGCTCGCGCCGGTGAAGCTCATGTGCTCGATCGTGAGGTGCGGCGCGAACGCGGGCGCGTCCTCGATCGGGTGCCACGGCAGCATCAGATCGCCGCGCCAGGTCGTGCCGGTCGGCGACATGTCGGCGGGCGCCTGGTGCGGGATCACCGGATCGCCGCCGAACGCGTTGGGCGAGTAGCCGACCCCGACGCCCGTATGCAACGGCGGGATCGGGACGCCGAGATAGAAGCCGAGCTTCATCGTCACCGACCAACCCGAGGTCGCGTAGCTCGCGACCGACGCCGCCTTCGGGTCATCGATCGTCTGCTTGATCGACGGGTAGTACCCGGCGCCGAGCTCGGCGTAGCAGCCGGTCGTGACCAACGACGCGCTCACCCCGACTCGCAGCGCGAGTGAAGCCCCCATTCGACGATCCTCGCATATCTTCGGGCCATGCGAGTCGCGCTGCTCGGGGTCCTGGTCGGGTGTCATTGGGCTGCCGGCGGCTACGGACGTAGTCACATGGAGGACATGCCGGGCTACGACATGCGGCCCGAGTGCAGCGAGCACGTGCCGCGCGCGCAGGCCGCGCCGCCGACGCCGGCGCCCGCCCTGCCCGACTTCGAGAAGCTCGGCGCGGATCGCAGCTTCTTCCGCGTCACGCACGTCGGCGAGGTCGCCGATCACTTCATGCTGACCTTCAGCTGCATCGAGCAATCGATCGCGGTGTACGGCGTGCACGCCGACGGCACGGTCGTGTTCGAGTCGGGCGGCTTCGGCGGCATCGGCGTGCGCAGCGGCGCGCCGCGCGAGGTGCCCGACGACAAGCGCGCGCTCGTCGACCAGGTGCGCGCGCAGTTCGCGAAGGACTACACGAACGCGGGCGAGCCGTCGGTGCAGTACCTCGGCACGTATCGCGAGGTCATGGTCGAGGAGATCGTGCCGGTCACCGCGCCGGGCGATCCATACAAGCGCATGGCGTGGGATCAGCACGCGGTCGTGCCGGTCGACGCGGACCTGAAGTCGATCGTCGATCGGCCCGGCTTCGACGGAGGCGAGACGCTCTTGTGCTGGAAGGACGTCGCCGTCACCGACTGCGGCCACGCCGCGTGGATGGATTTCACGATCGCGCCGACCGGCGCGCCGCAGCTCGTCTCGCTGCTCTACGACGGATCGCCGTCGACGCCGGAGGATCGCGCGCGCTTCCGCGACGCGATGCTCGCCGCCGCGCGCGGCGCCGCGCCGGTCACGACGGACGTCTTGATGAAGAAGCAAGGCGGCGGCGTGCTGCCGGCCGGCTTCTCGACCACGCTCCGCGCCGGCTTCTCGATCCGGCCGCAGACCGGCGGCACCGCGAGCGAGCTGCGCGTGCCGCTGTCGTCGGCGCAGATCGCGCACGGCGCCGCGCGCGGGCGCGCGACCGCGACGATCGACGGCACGACCTTCACGCTCGCGATCGAGGCCGCGCCGGAGACGCCCGCGTCGGGCAACGCCGCGAAGCTGCGCGTCCACTTCCGCTACGAGCTCGACGACGGCCGCGGTCATCGCGTGACCGGTGACGTGATCGATGTCGTCGATCTCGTGATCGACGGCGACGCCGCGGCGGTCTGGTCGCTCGCCCTCGACGAAGAGCAGAACAAGCACGGCGCCGAGCCGCCGGTCGCGCAGACGATCGGCGCGCTCCACGCCGACTTCGGGGTCGCGTGGAACGTCGAGCCCTGGTACCCGAAGTGATCAGCCGAGCCGCTCGGTCAGGCTCGTGAGCTCCTCGCGCAGGCGGACCAGCTCCGCGCGCGAGTGATCGACGTCGAGATCGAAGCCGGCTCTGCACGCGATGTCGAGCGGCACCTTGCGCGCGCGCTGCTTGAGCGCGCGTCCCTCGGCGGTCAGGTGGATGTGGACGACGCGCTGATCGACCTTCGCGCGCACGCGCGCGACCAAGCCGCTCTTCTCGAGGCGCTGGAGCAGCGGCGTCAGCGTTCCGGAATCGAGGCCGAGCCGATCGCCCAGCTGCTTCACCGGCAGCTTGTCCTCGTCCCACAGCGCGAGCATGACGAGGTACTGCGGATAGGTGAGGCCGAGCGGCTCGAGGATCGGCGCGTACGCGCGGGTCACCGCGCGCTGCGCGCGATAGAGCGCGAAGCAGAGCTGATCGTCCAAGCGCAGCAGATCGGCCATGACGCGAGCCTACGCGAGCGCGACCTCGACCACGATGTTGCCGCGGGTCGCGTTGGAGTACGGGCACACCTCGTGCGCCGCCTTCACGAGCGCCTCGGCGTCGGCGCGCGGCAGCTCGGGCAGGCTCGCGGTCAGGGCGACCTGCAACCCGAAGCCGCGGCCGGCGGGACCGAGCGAGACCTTCGCGGTGATCGAGACCGGGCCCGGCTTGATCGATCGCGCGCGCGCGACGTGCTGGACCGCGCTGCCGAAGCACGCCGCGTAGCCGGCGGCGAACAGCTGCTCGGGGTTGGTGCCGTTGCCGGTGCCGCCGAGCTCGCGCGGCGGGGTGACCATGACGTCGAGCTTGCCGTCATCGGTGGCGACCTTGCCGTCGCGGCCGGCGATCGCGGTGGCGGTGGCGGTGTAGAGGGTACGAGCAAGCGGCGCGGGGACCGTGTCAGTCATGAGATTTAAATAGTGCACAATTTAATTGTGCGCAATCTATTTCGAACTGTTGCGCGCAAGGTCTCGGAATCGCTCTGCCGAAAAGAGGAGTCATACTGGTGCACCGATGTGGCTGTTACGCGTCGCCCTGCGCCGTCCCTACACCTTCCTGGTGATGGCGCTGATGATCGCGATCGGCGGCGTGTACTCGATCGCGCAGACGCCGACCGACATCTTCCCGAACATCGACATCCCCGTCATCTCCGTGATCTTCCGCTACGGCGGCTTGCCGCCCGAGCAGATGGAGAAGCGCGTCGTCAACAACTTCGAGCGCTTCCTCACGACGATCGTCAGCGACATCGATCATATCGAGAGCCTGTCGCTGACCGGCACCTCGATCGTGAAGATCTACCTGCAGCCGGGCGCGGATCTCGACGAGGCGATCGCGCAGACCACCAGCGTGTCGACCACCGCGGTCCGCTCGATGCCGCCCGGCATGGTGCCGCCGCTGATCATGCGCTACAGCGCGACCGCGGTCCCGATCATCCAGCTCGCGCTCGAGAGCGAGACGCTGTCCGAGCAGCAGCTCTTCGATCTCGGCATCAACTTCGTGCGCACCGAGATCGCGACGATCCCCGGCGCCGAGCTGCCCTACCCGTACGGCGGCCGCCAGCGGCAGATCATCGTCGACATCGATCCGCCGCGCCTGCAGGCGTGGGGGCTGTCGCCGCGTGACGTGCAGGCCGCGCTCGGCACGCAGAACGTCGTCTTGCCGGCGGGCACGGCGAAGATGGGCGACCTCGAGTACTACATCGTGACCAACGGCAACGCGGCGTCGCTCGACGAGCTCGCCGCGATCCCGATCTCGACGGTCAACGGCAAGACCGTCTTCATCCGCGACGTCGCCAACGTGCGCGACGGCGCGATGCCGCAGACGAGCTTGGTCCACGTCGAGCGCCGCCGCTCGGTCTTGATGTCGATCCTGAAGAACGGCAACGCCTCGACCCTCGACGTCACCGACGAGGTCAAGCGCCGCATCCCGACCGCGGTCGATCGCCTGCCGAAGGAAGCGGCCGGCAAGCTGACGGTGAAGACGCTCTTCGATCAATCCGTGTTCGTGCGCGCGTCGATCAACGGCGTGATGCGCGAGGCGCTGATCGCCGCGGGCCTCACCGCGCTGATGATCCTCTTGTTCCTCGGCAGCTGGCGCTCGACCTTGATCGTGGTCACCAGCATCCCGCTGTCGATCTTGTTCTCGATCATCGCGCTCCACGCGCTCGGCCAGACGCTCAACGTCATGACCCTGGGCGGCATGGCGCTCGCGGTCGGCATCCTCGTCGACGACGCGACCGTCGCGATCGAGAACATCCACCGCAACATGGCCCAGCGGAAGCCGTTCTTCCGCGCGATCATCGACGGCGCGCAGCAGATCGCGGTGCCGGCGTTCGTGTCGACCTTGTGCATCTGCATCGTGTTCGTGCCGATCGGCTTCTTGACCGGCGCCGTGCGCTCGCTGTTCGTGCCGCTCGGCATGGCGGTGATCTTCGCGATGGCGATGTCGTACCTGATCTCGCGCACGCTGGTCCCGACGCTGGTCCGCTACCTCCTTCGCAAGGAGTCGGAGGCGCACCACGAGGGCGACGAGAAGAGCGTCTTCGATCGCGCGTTCGAGCGCTTCCGCGACGGCTACGGCCGCTACCTCGCGTGGGCGCTCGGCAACCGCGGCTTCGTCGTCGCCGCGTTCACGATCTTCGTCGCCGGATCGATCGCGATGCTGCCGCTGGTCGGGCGCGACTTCTTCCCGCAGGTCGACGCCGGGCTGATCAAGCTGCACGTGCGCGGCGTGCCGGGCACGCGACTCGAGCAGAGCGAGCAGCGCATCCTCGCGATCGAGGACACGATCAAGAAGAAGGTCATCCCGCCCGAGGAGATCGACACGATGCTCGACGTGATGGGCATCCCGAACTCGGGCATCAACCTGTCGCTGTCGGAGGGCGCGCTGATCTCGTCGGCCGACGCGCAGATCTACATCTCGCTCAAGGAGGGCCACGCGCCGACCGAGACCTACGTGCGCGCGCTGCGCGAAGAGCTGCGGCGCGACTATCCCGACACGACCTTCTTCTTCCTCGCGCCCGACATCTCGACGCAGGTCTTGAACTTCGGCCTCGCGGCGCCGATCGACGTGCAGGTCGTCGGTCCGGTCGGCAGCGAGGATCAGACGTCGGCGGTCGCCGACGCGCTCGCCGCCGAGATCGAGAAGATCCCGGGCGCCGCCGACGTGCACCTCGCGCAGGTGCAGCGCGCGCCGCAGCTGAACGTCGACATCGATCGCGTCGCCGCGAGCCAGAGCGGGCTCACCACGCGCGACGTCGCGAGCGACATGTTGATCTCGCTGACCGGCGCCGGCGACGTGTCGCCGTCGTTCTGGCTCGACAAGCGCGGCGTGCAGTACGCGGTCACCGTGCAGACGCCGCAGTACGCGATCGACTCGGTCGACGCGCTCGCCGCGACGCCGCTGTCGACGGGCGGCGGCCAACCGCAGACGCTCGGCAACGTCGCGAAGTTCACGCGCACGGTCGGGCCCGCGAACGTCACGCACTACGACATCAAGCGCACGTTCGACGTGCAGGCCAACGTCGACGGCACCGATCTCGGCAGCGTCACTGACGGCGTGCGCGACGTGATCGCGAAGGCGAAGGCGAAGGCGCCGAAGGGCACGACGATCACGCTCAAGGGCCAAGCCGAGAGCATGGACTCGTCGTTCCACGGCCTCGAGCAGGGCCTCGTGTTCGCGATCCTGCTCGTCTATCTGATCATGGTGATCAACTTCCAGTCGTGGCTGGATCCGTTCGTGATCCTCATGGCGCTGCCCGGCGCGCTCGCCGGCATCATCTGGATCCTGTTCCTCTCGGGGACCACGCTCAGCGTGCCGGCGTTGATCGGCGCGATCATGTGCGTCGGCGTCGCGACCGCGAACTCGATCCTCGTCGTCAGCTTCGCCAACGAGCAGCGCGGCTACGGCCGCGACGCGCCGAGCGCCGCGCTCGCCGCCGGCATGACGCGCCTGCGCCCGGTCATGATGACCGCGCTCGCGATGATCATCGGCAGGGCGCCGATGGCGATCGGCCTCGGCGAAGGCGGCGAGCAGAACGCGCCGCTCGGCCGCGCGGTGATCGGCGGCCTCACGGTCGCGACCGTGACCACCTTGTTCTTCGTGCCCGTGATGTACTCGATCCTGCGGCGCAAGCCTCCCGTGAAGCAGGAGATGGAGATCGGTCCGTGAGGCTCCCATGAGCGATCAGCAGGAAACCCGCCCCGACGACCTCGGCTTCGAGCTGCCGCGCGCCGCGCGCGTCTCGCGCGTGCGCGTCGCGATCGTGCTCGCGGTCGTGATCGGCGCCGCGTTCGTGCTCGGCTACCTGCCGCGCCGCACCGCGCGCGCGCGCCTCGACGCCGGGCCGGCGTCGTCGTCCGAGCCGACCGCGCGCCTCGAGACGATCAGCGCGAAGGAGATCAAGAGCGATCAGCCGCTGTCGTTGCCGGGCACGGTGACGCCGCTCGAGCAGACCACGCTCTATCCGCGCGTGTCCGGCTACGTGCGCGCGTGGAAGGTCGACATCGGCGACAAGGTCACCGACGGCCAGGAGCTGGTCGAGATCGACACGCCCGAGACCGACGCGGAGATCGCGCAGGCGCGCGCGCAGCTCGCGCAGGCGAAGGCCGCGCTCGCGCAGGCGCAGGCGCACGCCGCGTTCTCGAAGACGAACGCGGAGCGCTACCAGCAGCTCGGCGATCAGAACCTCGTCGCGAAGTCGCAGGTCGAGCAGAACGTGACCCAGGCCGGCACCGATCAGGCCAACGTCGTCGCGGCGCAGGCGCAGATCGCCGCCGCCGAGGCGAACGTGCGCCGCCTGTCAGATCTCAAGACCTTCTCGAAGGTGAGCGCGCCGTTCGCGGGCGTCGTCACCGCGCGCACGGTCGAGCGCGGCGCGCTGGTCTCCAGCTCGACGCCGCTCTACACGATCGCCGCGACCGATCCGGTGCGCATCTTCGTGCAGGTCCCGCAGTCGGTCGCGCCCAGCGTGCGGGTCGACGTGCCGGTCGCGATCACCGCGCGCGAGTACGCGGGCCGGACCTTCAACGGCAAGGTCGCGCGCACCGCCGGCGCCCTCGATCCCGCGCTGCGCACGATGAACACCGAGGTGCGCGTGCCGAACCCCGACGGTGCGCTCTTGCCCGGCATGTACGTGCAGACCGCGCTGACCCTCCCGCTGCCGCACCGCGTCCTCGAGGTCCCGTCGACGGCGCTCTACAACGACGCGCAAGGCGTGCGGCTCGCCGTCGTCGAGAACGGGCACATCCACTACGTCCCGATCACGATCGAGCGTGATACGGGGGCCACGATCCAGATCGCGACCGGTCTCCGCGGCGACGAGAAGATCGTCAAGATCGCGGTTCCGACGCTCACCGAGGGCCAACCGGTCGACGTGATCGCGGCGCCCGCGCCGAGCGCGACGCCGCCTCGTTGATCTAAGATCCCGGCGTGCGCATCGGAGAAATCCTGCTCGCCGACGGAGTGATCGGCGCGCGCGATCTCGATGACGCGCTGTCCGAGCAGCTGATGTCGCGCGCGAACGATCGCGGCCCGATCGCGCGCCTCGGCTCGATCCTCTACGAGCGCGGCCTCTTGCCCGCCGACGTGATCGCGCGCGCCCTCGCCCGCCAGCTCGCGGTGCCCGCCGCGCTCGGCCGCCACCTCGAGTCGCGCGACCCCGCGCTCGCGGGCCTGTTGTCGGCGGACCTCGCGCGCCGCTTCCTCGCGCTGCCGGTCGCGCAGACCAAGAGCGAGCGCGGCCTGTCGTTGATCGTCTGCATGCGCGATCCGAACGATCCGGCCGCGGTCGAGCTGATCGCGCGCGCGACGCGCATGCCGATCGTGCCCGCGGTCGCGTGCGAGGCGATCCTCGCGCCGCTGATCGCGAAGATCTATCCGCCGCCCGTCGCCGACGAGCCGGACCCGGTCGAGGAGATCGACGTCAACCTCGAGGACACCGGCCCGGTCGTCAGCGAGCCGCTCGACCCGCTCACCTCCGGCCAGTTCCAGCTGGTCGGCCTCGACGACAGCGGCGTCGCGCGCGACGAGTCGCAGATCCAATCCGCGACCACCGCGCGACCGTCCGGCCGCATCAGCGCGCAGGTCGCCGCCGCCGCGCCCGATCCTCCCTCGCTCGATTCGACCCGCGCCGCGATCGCGCGCACCACGCACCGCGACGCGATCGCCGACGCCGCCGTCGCCTATCTCGCCGGCCGCTGGTCCGCCGCCGTCGTGATGGTCGTGCGCGACGGCCTCGCCCTCGGCCACCGCGGCTTCGGCGGCGCGCTCACGCCCGCGTCGGTCGAATCGATCGTCGTCCCGCTCAACCAGCCCTCGGTCCTCCGCACCGCCCACGATCGCAAGGCGCCGTACATCGGCCCGCCGATGGAGACCTCCCTCGTCCAGGATCGTTTCCTCCGCGCGGTGGGCTACCCGGGAGCCGGGTACCCCACCGATCTGATGACACGGGGCGGCGCCGCGCCCGGCGCCGAGGTGATCGCGATGCCGGTGTCGCTGCGCGATCGCGTCGTGTGCCTCGTGTTCGTGCACGGCCTCCTGCCCGGCGTCTCGTCCGATGCCGCGCACGCCGAGCTCCGCACCCTCGTCCAGATCATGGAGGAGTCGTTCCTCCGCCTGATCCGCGAGCACAAGCGCTCGCCGACCTCGTCGTGATCAGGCGCGCCGCGCGCGGCGCGTGAAGTACAGGCCCGCGATCGTGAAGCACACGGTGCACACGACGCTGGTCACGTACGAGAATCGCCGGAAGAAGTCGAGCTTCGACGTCGCGCCTTGGCCGAGCACCTTGTAGAGCACGATGCCGACCGAGCCGCCGTAGGCGACGGCGTCGCTGACGTAGATCAGGAACACCGCGGTCGCGACCACGCCGAGCGCGGCGATCGTGCGATCGAACAGGACGCAGCCGTAGGGCACGTAGCCCAGGTACAGACCGAGCCCGACGCCGGTCATCCACGTCGTCGGTCCGATCGCGCCCGCATCGAAGAGGAGCGTCGCCGCGCCGATCAGCATGCTCCCCACGATCATGATCACGTAGGTCCATGCGAGCCCGAGCACGTTGTCCTTCACGACGTAGAGGAAGCCGAGGACGACCATCACCGACAGCGCGATCGGGATCTCGGTCAGCGTGAAGACGCTCGCGCGATCGCCTTCGCCGAGCTCCGCCCAGATCTCGGCGGCGTAGTTGTCGCGGAAGTCGCGATAGCCGGTGAGCAGCAGGTACACGATCACGAGCAGCACGAGCCCCGCGCCGTAGCGGCGCACGAACGCGCGGCGCTGCGCCTTGCCCATCGGCTCGCGCTCGGTGCGCGCGGCGACGTCGGCGTCGCTCGGCGGCGGGATGCGGCTCAGGCCCCAGACCGCGACGAGGAAGAGCGGCAGGAACAAGAGGCCGGTCACCGCGGGCATCCACGACTCGCTCACGCCGTGCCCGAGGATCTCGGCGCCGATCGACTTCACCGCGCCGCTCGCGACGACGTACGCGCACGACAACCCAGCGCCGAGGATCTCCGACGTGCGCCGTCCCTCGAGGAAGCTGAAGACGACCCCCCACACGGTGCCGAGCGGGAGACCGTCGAGGAACAGCGCGATCACCTTGCCGTGCGGCGGCAGGATCGCGAAGAGGATCAGCGCGAGCTCGGCCCACGCGATCAAGAAGACGAGCGCCCACGCGCGTCGCGCCGGCGGCATCTCGGAGTTGATCTTCACGCCGAGCAGCTTCGACAGCGCGTAGCCGATCAGCTGGCCGATGATCAGCGCGCTCTTGAGATCGAGCCCGAACGCGGTCTCGCCCGCGTAGTGCGCGGCGGCGAACGGCTTGCGATAGCCGTACATGCAGAAGTACGTCGTGAACGCGGTCGCGACCGCGTAGATCGCGAAGACCGCGGGTGAGCTGCGCGCGAGCCATCGCGTGAGACGGTGAGATCGCGCGTCCGCCACCGCGCGCAGGGTACACTGAGTGCGTGCGACGCTCCGGACTGTTCGCGCTCGTCGGGATCGTTTCGGTCGTGCTCGCGTGGACCGCGATGCGCGGATCGCACACGACGCCCACGACGCCGCCCGCGCACGCGATCGCGGCGCCCGCCGCGAAGCCGCCGATCACGCCGCCGCCCGCGCCGGAGCCGGTCGCGCCGCCTCCGCGCCGCGTCGTGATCATCAGCGAGGACGGCATGCGCCCCGACGTCCTCGACGGCGATCGCACGCCGCGCCACGTCGCGCTCATGCGCGAGGGCGAGATCGCGCACCGCGCGCACACGATCCCCGAGAGCGACACGCTGCCCTCGCACGCGTCGATGCTGTCGGGGGTCGGCGCCGCCGCGCACGGCCTGTGGTGGAACAGCTACCAGCCGTCGCGCGGGTACATCCACGTGCCGACGATCTTCTCGATCGCGCACGCGCACGGCCTGACGACCGCGATGTTCGTCGGCAAGCCGAAGCTGAAGCACATCGCGATCCCCGGGACGGTCGATCACTTCGAGCGTCCCGGCTACCTGTGCGGCTCGGTGGCGCGGCGCGCGGCGGCGTTCTTCCGCGCGACGCCGCCGGATCTGATGTTCGTGCACTTCTCGGATCCCGACGAGTACGGCCACAGCCACGGCTGGATGTCGCCCGAATACCTGCGCGCGGTCGCCGCGAGCGATCGCTGCCTCGCGACCGTGCTCGATGCGATCGACGAGCCCGCGACGCGCGCGGACACGCTCGTGATCGTCACCGCCGATCACGGCGGCCACGGCAAGCACCACTCGGGCGGCGTCGCCGAGGTCGATCGCGACATCCCGTGGATCGTGCGCGGGCCCGGCGTCGCGCCCGGCGGCGAGATCGAGGGCGCCGTCGCGACGACCGACACCGCCGTGACCGCGCTGGCGGCGCTCGGCCTGCCGCGCACGCCCGAGATGAAGGGCCGCTCGCCGGTGACGTTCGCGCGGTGAGCGTGATCAGGGCGCCGCGGCTCGCGTCCGCCACAGCGGCGCGACGACGAGCGCGCCCGCGAGCGCCGCGCCCGCCCACAGCTCGAGCGCGACGTGCCAGTCGTAGCGATCGACGACGAAGCCGGTGACCTGATCGCCGATCGACGCGCCGACGTAGCCGATGAAGTCGACGAAGCCGACCGCCGCCGCGACGGTGCCGCCGTGGGCGAGATCGACCGGCGCCGCGCCGACGAGCAAGACCTGCGGCCCGAAGATCAACGCGCCGATCAACGCCAACGCGATGATCGATCCGATCAAGCTCGTCTGCACCAGCGCGTCGTAGCCGAGCACGAGCCCGGCGAGCCCGACGAGCATCACGCACACGACCGGCGCGCGCCGCCCGCCGAAGTAGCGATCGGTCGCCCAGCCGGCGGCGAGCGTGCCCGCGATCCCGCCCAGCGGCAGCACCGCGTACTTCAGCGCGGAGACCGTGACGCTCGCGGGCTGCGCTTCGATCAGGTGCGCGATGCCCCAGTCGATGAAGCCGTAGCGGCACACCGACAGCAGGCCGAGCGCGCCCGCGAGCAACCACAAGCGACCGTTGCCCAGCGTCGCCGCGAGCGTGCGCGTCCACGGCGCGTCGGAGCGCGCGTGCGCGACCCGCGGCGGCGCCTCGCGCGGCATGAGCACGAGCATGTGGATCGCCGACAGCGCGAGCAGGATCGCGGGCACCCACACCGCGCCGCGCCAGCCGAACGCATCGACCGACGCGCCCGCGACGACGAACGTCAGCGCGCCCGCGAGCTGATAACCCGTCCCGATCACCGCGATCGCGCGGCCGCGGCGCTCGGGCGAGAACGTCGCGGTCGCGACGCGCATCGTCGGCGCCCAGCCGAGCGCCTGCGCGTAGCCGTTGCACGCCCAGACGAAGATCAAGAAGTAGAGGCCGGTGCCGAACCCGAACACGACGTTGAGCGCCGCCGACGCGAGCATCCCGATCGCGAGCAAGCGCCGCGGCGCGACGCGCTCGGCGAGCTGCCCGTTGATCAGTTGACCGATCCCGTACGCGAGCTTGAGCGCGCCGAGGATCCAGCCGATCTCCGTCCGCGTCAGGACGAGCTCGCTGCGGATCCCGGGCACCGCGGCCGCGAGGTTGCTGCGACAGAAGTAGAACGAGCCGTAGGTCAGCCAGAGCACCCACAGCACGCGCGCGCGAGCGCGTTCACTCACGCGCGCAATCTAGCATCGACTACGGAACGTTCGGCGTCCCGCTGGTCGCGAGCGACGTGAGGAACGCCTTCCAGTCCGCCTCTGCGGTCGGGTTCTGGAACGCGACGAAGTGACCGTCGTACGAACCGGTCGTCACGTACTCGAAGACCGCGGCGGTGCGCTGCTGGCCGTCGCCGCCCGCCTTGTCGTTGGTCACCGGGCGCGGATCCTTCGTGCCGATCGACTCGATGTACGACGGATCGCTCGCGTCGCACGTGCCGCACGCCTGCAGGAGGCCCATCACCTGCGCGGTGACGTTGAGCGTGGCCTTCGGCGAGTAGGTGTCGTCCTTGTTCCACGTCATGAAGACGTGCTTCGACGGGATGCCGGTCGGCGGCTTCGCGACGACCAGCTTGTCGAAGTTCACCGGATCGATCGCGTCGAAGAACGTCTGCCACAGGATCATCACCGGGTGGCCGCCGCCGAGGCTGTCGTCGCCGAGCAGGAACGTGAGGCCCGCCTTCGCGTCGACCGGCGACTTCTTGTTGAGGATGCCGAAGGTCAGGAACGATCCGGCGCCCGAGAAGATCGCGGCCTTCGCGTCGGGCGACAGCGCGACGCCGGGGATGCCGACGTTCGAGCCCTGGCTGTGGCCGAAGTAGTACGTCTTGGTCGGATCGAGCTTGATCGCGCCGACGCCGGTGACCGTGAACTGCGCGACCTGCGCGATGCGCAGCGCGCTGATCACGTCCATCGCGCCCTGCAGGTGGTTGTCGCGCGCCGCGCGCGGGTTGATCACGTTGAAGACCAGCGAGTCGGGCGAACGCGTGGAGGTGCCGCGCCGCGCGCCGTGGCCGACGCCGTCGAAGGTCAAGGTCGCCATCTGCGGCGTCGACGTCGCGAGCGCGGTCGCGACGCCGGAGCCGATCGCGTCCTTGAAGCTGCCGCCGGTGCCGTGCGCGTGCACGACCAGCGGCCAGCCGCCGCCGGGCATCGTGCCCTTGGGGATCGTCAGATCGAAGCAGACCTCTTCGGTGCCGTTCTGCGTCGGCGTCGCGCCGTTCCACGTGATCGCGCCGCCGTCGGCGGGCGTCGCATACGGCTCGGTGCCCTGCTGCCAGCGCGGCTCGCTGAAGCGACCCTGGATCTCGTAGTAGTCGGCGTTGGCGTCGCCGCAGGCGCGCGTCGGATCGGTCGCGCACACGGACGTCGTGGTCGCGCCGTCGCACAAGACGAGATCCGACAAGGTCGGCAACGCCGTGGCGAGCGTCGCCGCCGCCAGCGCGCGCGCCTTCTTGGTCGGATCCTGCGTCGTGAAGACCGCGACGCCCGCGACGTCCGCCGCCTGCATCCCGTTCTTGGTGAGGTACGCGCGGAAGTTGGCGTACTTGGTCCAGACCTTCGCGAGCGTCGGATCGGTCGGCTGGGTCGCGCCGAGGACCGCGGTCAGATCCGGATCGATCGAGGGCGCGGTGCCCGCGTGCGACATGATCGACGACGTCAGGTACACCGCGTACATGTGGCCGGGCTCGAGCGGATCGTTGGCGTTGTTGCCGACGACCAGCGTGTGCTGGCACTCGTACTTGTGCGCGCCGGTGTCGTAGCCGTAGTTGCGGCCGCGATCGTTGCCGAAGCCGGGCGCCTGCGGATCGGTGATGTCGACGTAGTGCACGTTGGCGCCGTTCGCGCCGAGCGTGTTGAACTCGAGCTCGCTCGAGAAGCGGAACGTCACCGGCGCCATCGTCGAGAAGCCGTCGAAGTCTTGCGACAGCGAGTCGGCGTAGAGCGCGACGATGTCGACGCCGAGGAACGACTTGCCCGGGCGCGGGAAGTCGGACAGGTCGAGCGTGCCGTCGTCGTTCACGCGCGCGTCGTTGGGGAACGGCAGGCGGAAGAAGTCCGCCGGCTTCTTGCTCGGCTTCGGCACCTCCCAGTAGACGCGGAACGGCGTCTCGTCGGGCGCGCACGTCACGCCGGCGAACGGCGGGTACGCGTCGGTCAGACGATCGCAGAGGCCGTCGTTGCCGCAGACGAGCCCCGCGATGCAGTCGCTGGTCGCGGTGCAGTTCGCGCCGAGATCGCCGGTGCCGCCCGCGTTGCAGGTGCCGCTGAAGCCGGACAGCTGGCAGTAGAGGCCCTTCAGGCAGTCGCCGCCCGACGAGCACGGATCGCCGACCATGCCGCCGCCCGACGGCATGCACACGCCGGCTTCGCTGCAGTAGAGGCCGGTCGTGCAGTCGCGCGACGCGGAGCACGCGCCGTTCGCCTGCACCGAGCCCTCGACCGCGCAGAAGCCGCCCGCGCAGACGAGCCCCGCGCCGCAGGTCGAGCTGACCTTGCACGTGTCGCCGGCGCCGCCATCGGGCTTCGAGTCGTGGTTGGAGCCGAACAAGCCGCAACCGGTGAGCGCGACCAATAGAACCAGCGCGCGGTACATGCGTCCCCCTGCGAGAATTTCTCCAACGATAACCTACTCTCACACGCCGTTAGAAGCCTCGGTGCCAGGTCGCGTGACGCGCGCCGCGCAGGGGGCACACCATTGCCGCCTCGTGCGTAGCAATAGACGTGAACGGCGTCGCGGGAGTGGTCGATTCCAGTTGCGTGATCGGGCTGACTGCCCCAACATCCGCCGCCTCCGTCAGGCGGTACCGTGCTCGAGTCGATCGCCAGCTCGATCCAGCAGTTCATCCACGACGTCGGCTATCCCGGCCTGCTCGTCCTGATCATCCTCGAGAGCACGTTGGTTCCCGTGCCCTCGGAGCTGGTGATGCCCTTCGCGGGCTTCCTGGCGTCGCGCGGCGAGTTCTCGCTGCCGCTGGTGCTGCTGGTCAACACGTCGGGCGCGATGATCGGCTCTTCGATCTCGTACGTGATCGGCCTCTACGCCGGGCGTCCGTTCCTCGATCGCTACGGCAAGTACTTCCTGCTCCGGAAGGAAGACATCGAGAAGACGCAGCGCTTCTTCGACAAGCACGGGCGCGTCACGATCTTCACGGCGCGGTTCATCCCTGTCGTGCGGCACGTCATCTCGGTGCCCGCGGGCGTCGCGCGGATGCGGTTCGACGCTTTCTTGCTCCTCACCGCCCTGGGCGCGACGATCTGGGGCGGCGCACTCATCCTTCTGGGCTACTTCCTCGGATCGCGATGGGACTCGTTCGCCTCTTCCTTGAAGCGTGTCGACCTGCTGATCGGTGGGTTGATCGTCCTCACGGTCGTGGTCATCGTGGTCCGCTTCGTCCTCCGACGGAGACGCGAACGGGCAGTACCAACCGATGCGCAGTAATCAGCTGTCGTACCCCGCCGATACGTTGGCCGCAGCCGTGGTCACCGTTACTCCAACCCCAACCATGGTAGGTTCTCTCGCGATGTCGTTCAGGGCTGAAGCCGTCGCGGTCAGCGTGCTCGACCGCCGCGAGTCGGAGCTGATCGAACGAGCCCTGAACGCGGTCGCGTCGCGGAACCCCGCGGACGCCGAGGTCCTTCGCGGCCTCATCGATCAGCTGCGGGACACCAGCGCGCTCCTCGATCGGACCCGCCCGCTGCGCCGGCCCACCGCCCTCGGCGGCGAGCCCCGCGACGAGCAGACCCTGATCGGGCACCTGTGCCGCCTCGACGGCCTCTCGGGCGATCTCTCGCTCCCGCTCAAGGCGACCCTGTCGCGCACGTACCTGCTGACGAAGATCATGTTCCTGCGCGGGTTCGTGAAGGCGACCACCGCCCTCGAGTCGGTCTCGACCGACTTCGTGCGGCTCTCGCACGACCTGCGCGAAGAGCTCGCGCAGTCGATCTACACGCTGCTCGCCGAAGAGCTCTTCCTGGCGCTCCTCCGCAAGCCCGACGTCGCGATGCGCACCAAGCGCCGCGCCGCCGATCAACTGATCACGGTCTGGGACGACGCCGCGCTCGAGATCGACGACTTCGCGCCGCTGCTCGAGAGCGCGTGGCACGCGCGCAACCGCATCACGTCGGACTTCGGCACGCTGCTCGGCGCGTCGGAGACCTTCCGCCTCGTGCGCGAGGACTGCGACCCGGCGGTGCTCGAGTTCTTCTGTCGCGACGCGATGGATCAGTCCGAGGCCGACGCGTTCGAGGAGTTCCTGTTCAACATGACGCACGAGGAGCTCCAGCTCGTGCGGCGCGCGATGCGCGAGCGCAACGTCGCGGCGGTGACGCCGGCGTGGGCCGCCGAGGTGCTCGGCCGCCAGATCGACGAGCTCGAGCGCCAGCGCGAGATCGATCCGATGGCGCTCTATCGCAGCTACCAGCGACGCCAGCTCGCGGCGGACTTCCGCCTGATGAGCGGCGCGCCGGGCCCGAAGCGCACGGCCGAGGGGTACCTGATGGTGTACCTGCTCGATCAACAAGCCGACTGATTCTCGCGGCGCGAGGCGCGGGGCAGCGCTCGCCGGGGTCCCCGCTTGCGGGGTGGCGCCGCGGGGTAGCGCCCGCGCCGGCAGCGCCGCGATATCCTGATGTCCGTGAGCCTCTTCCTCTCCGCCGACGGAACGCCGATCCACGCCGCGGTGTCGGGCCAGGGCCCGCCGCTCCTGCTGATCCACGGCACCAGCGCCGATCACACGCGCTGGAACGGCGTGCGCGCCGAGCTCGAGTCGAGCTTCACCGTGCACGCGATGGATCGCCGCGGCCGCGGCGGCAGCGGCGACTCGACGGACTACTCGATCACGCGCGAGTTCCACGACGTCGCCGCGGTGATCGCGACGCTGGGCCACGACGCGCTCGTCCTCGGCCACTCGTACGGCGCGATCTGCGCGCTCGAGGCGTCGCTGCTCGCGCCGCCCGCGAAGCTCGTCTTGTACGAGCCGCCGATCCGCACCGGCGACGCGGCGGCGCCCGACATGCTGGTCGCGGCGCTCGACGCGCTGCTCGAAGCGGGCGATCGCGACGGCGTCGTCGCGACCTTCCTGCGCGAGGTCGTGCGCATGCCGCCGGCGGAGCTCGACGTCCTGCGCGGGCTGCCGGCGTGGGAGGGGCGCGTCCGCGCGGCGCACACGCTGCCGCGCGAGCTGCGCGCCTCGAACGCGTACGTCTTCGATCCCGCGCGGTTCGCCGAGCTGCGCGTGCCGACGCTCGTGCTCGCCGGCGGCGCCAGCCCGCCGTACTTCCGCAACGCGGCCGACGCGGTCGTCGCGGCGCTGCCCGACGCGCGGCTCGCGATCCTTCCGGATCAGCAGCACGCGGCGATGGACACCGCGCGCGAGCTGTTCCTGCGCGAGGTGACGAGCTTCCTAGGCTGACGCGGGCGCCGACTTGGTCGGCGTCGGCGCTTCCGCCGACAGGTGCTTCTCGATCGTCTTGCCGAGCTCGGGGATCGCTTCGATCACGTTGCGCTTCGCGCCGTCGCGGAACTTCAAGTACAGCTTCTTCGCGGTCGTGTGCTTGGTCGTCTCCGCCTTGCGGTCGGTGACCGACAGGAGATCCTCGGCGACGTCGTCGGAGCGCGCGATCAGGAACTCGGCGAACGAGCCGGCCTTCGCCGCGCTCCACTTGTCGTAGTGCGGCTGCAGCTTCGCGAGCCAATCGTCGAGCAGACCGTCGACGACCTCTTTGACGAAGCCGCGCTTGATCGTCTTGATGGTCCCGTAGGCGGTCCGCATCATGAGGCCCTTGTTCTTCACCTGGGCGTCGATCAGCACGACGCAGTCCGCGATCAATCCGTCGCGGGTCGGCGCGACGCCAAGACGTTCGACGAGGGAAGGCATATAGGGCGGACCTTACCCTGCGCGCCGCGAGAGAGCTATTGCTTGAATTGGATCCCGTAGCGGCCGCAGCGAACGGACATCTGCGCCTTGTCGCGATCGTCCGAGAGCTGGCTCCAGTACTTCTGCGCCTTGTCGGGATCGCCGGTGAAGCACGCGACCGAGACGACGATGCGGAGCATCTTCGCGTTCTTGGGATCGGTCTCGAGCATCTTCAGCGCCTGCTTCGACGCGTCTTCCCAGTCGCCGCGATCGAACATCTTGTTCGCCATCGTCAGGCCGTCGGACGCCTTGAGCTCGTCGTCGACGTTGCCGTCGTCGACCTGCAGCTGCGGCGCGACCGTGCTCGAGCCCGCGGGCGGCGGCTCGACGCGATCGTGCGCGGGCGCGACGAGCTGATTGCGGATCGACTCCTCGCGCGCCTGCGGCGAGCTGGTGTCCCAGTGATCGGCCGCCGGCGGCTGCGCGAGCTGCTGCGACGCCGCGGAGAGCTTGGCCCCCTCGACCACCACGTTCGACGGCTGGGCGGGCGCCGCGCGGACCTTCACATAGAGGTAGAGCGACATCGCGAGGACCACCGTCCCCGAGACGGCCAAGGTGATCTGGCGAACGCTCACGTCCATCGAATAGCACAATCGTAGCGCGGGTTCCCGAGAGGGTTTCCGAGGCGTTCGTGACCTTCCTCTCACACCAACGGAGATGTGGGCCGACGTGCGCAATTACGATTGACCAGTGCTCACCTGTTACGGCAAGGTGCGCGGCAATGACGAGGACCAGACTGCTTACTCTTGGTGCGGCCGCGCTCGCGATCGGGCTGGCTGCATGTGGTGGGGACAAGGGCCGCGACTGCGCCGCGGGCACGGTTCCCGATCCGAACGGCGCGAACACGTGCGTTCCCGACGGCACCGTGATCTGCGGCAACGGCACGACGTACGACCCGAACATGGGCAAGTGCGTCGCCGGCGGCCAGTGCCCGCAGGGCGAGGTGTTGGTCAACGGCACCTGCACGGGCGACGTGCACGTCGATGCCGAAGAAGGCACCGAGCCGAACGACACGGCGTCGGCCGGCACGATCAACGTTCCCGCGGCGGGCGCCCCGGGCTTCGTGATCCACGGCTGCATCACGCCGCGCGACGACAACGCGACCGCGGATCTCGATCCGTGGACGATCACGGTGACGGGCCCGACGCTGCTCGACGTCACCGCCGCCGGCGTCGGCGGTCTCGCCGCCGGCTTCCAGGTGTCGCCCGACGCGGCGCTCGCCGATCTCGACGGCAACGGTTGGGTCCGCTTCGGCGTGAACCTCACCGGCACGACCTCGGCGCGCCAGCTGTTCCTGCCCGAGGCCGGCACGTACACGCTGACGATGGCCGACAGCCGCCAGCTCTTCCTCCAGGAGGCGGTCGCGGGCACGGATCAGACCTGCTACTTCACGACGATCACGCAGCTCGCGATCCCGTCGCCGACCGCGCTCACCGGCGACGTCGCCGACAAGATCGGCGGCGAGGTGAAGTTCTACACGCTCACGCCGGGCGAGGGTGACCTCGTCGACGTCGCCGACGACATGCCGTCGGGCGCGGCGAACGCGTCGGTCGTCTTCGTCAACAACAACGCGTACCAGAAGTCGAACGAGGAGTCGTCGGATCCGTTCACCGGCGCGCCGGTCCCGGCCGAGGTCTTCGTCGGCGGCATGAAGGCGAGCGATCAGCTCCTGATCGCGGTCGACACCACCTACAACTACGCGATCGCGCCGGCCGACTTCGCGCTGACGCTCACGCAGGTCCACGCGAAGGCGCTGCCCGTCGACGGCACCGTCCAGACCACCGAGGACGCGCAGTTCTACACGTTCCTCTACTTCGACGTCGCGCACGACGGCGACATCCTCCACTTCGATCTCACGTTCGCCGACGACTCGGCGCTGATCATCGCCGACTCGGGCCTGACCCCGGTCGCGACCGTCGCGTCGGTCAACGACACGCCGATCGCGAGCTTCAAGGACTGGGTGCGCTTCGCGAAGGCGGGCCGCTACTACGTCATGGAGTACCACCCGAGCCTGAACGCGGGTGACCAGACCTCGACGACCTCGAAGCTGATCGCCGCGACGCCCGACCCGGTCGTGATCGGCACGCCGCTCTCGATGAAGACGCTCAACGGCACCGCGAACTCGGCGTGGTTCACGCTCGATCCCGCGAGCGCCACCTGGCTCAAGCTCGCCGTGTCCGCGATGGGCGCCGGCGGCAACGTCGAGATGACGTTCTATCCGCCCGACGGCGTCGGCCGCTTCGACACCGAGATCCTGTCGTCGTTCGATCCGTACACGTTCAACCCGAACGGCTCGACCGCGGCCGGCCGCATCACGTTCGGCGACACCAACACGTACATCGTGCGCCTCGCGAGCGTCGCGGTGCCGCAGGCGACCGCCAACGTGACCCTCGACGTCTCGACGCAGACGTTCACCGATCTCGGCACCGTCACCTCGACGACCGGCGTCGACAAGACCGGTGAGTCGCTCGGCGGCGCGGGCACGACGAAGCTCTACTTCGTCAAGGCGACGCCCGGCGACATCGTCAACGTCACCGTGCACCCGGCGACCGGCTTCCTGCCGACGCTCGACCAGCTCGACACGTCGCAGGCCTCGATCCAGACCGGCGCGGTGAGCGGCACCGACCGCACGTTCTCGACCACGATCGGCCCCGCCGGTTGGGTCGCGTTCTCGGTGGGCGGCACGGGCACCAGCACGGGCTACGACGTCCACGTGACCGCGGTGACGCCGAAGCCGTACACGGTGACCACCGGCGCGATCGCGTTCTCCGACGCGTGCACCGGCGGCCAGACGATCACGCTGACCGCGGTCGATCCGTCCAGCGCGCCCGGCAACGACGAGGGCCTGAGCGCGGCGCAGACGCTGCCGTTCGGCTTCTCGATGTACGGCTCGTCGGTGTCGTCGTTCGTGATCTCGTCGAACGGCTGGCTCGCGTTCGCGCCGGTCACCGACTCGGCGTACGCGAACGTGTCGATCCCGACCGCGGGTGAGCCCGACGGCTTCTTCGCGCCGTACTGGGACGACTTCGAGAACGTCGTCGTCTGCAAGAAGATCGGGGTCAACACGGTGACGGTGCAGTGGACCGGCAACCTGTACTTCGACGGGACCACCAAGGTGCAGATGCAGGCGATCATCCACTCGAACGGCGTGGTCGACTTCGTCTACGGCCCGAACCAGGCCGCGGACGGCGGCTCGGGCACGGTCGGCGCGGAGAGCGTGACCGGCGCCCTCGGCAACGAGGTCGTGTACAACACGGCCTCGTCGATCGCGCCGAACACGTCGCGCACGCTGACCCCGTGATCAGCGGTTGACGGACGGGAGGCCCGCGCTCCGGCGCGGGCCGTTTCATTTTCGGCGCGCGCGCGCGAAGATGATCGCGTGAGCGACGACGATGTGCCGCTGACGCGGCGAGAGCTCGAGCGAGCGTTGCGATTCGTCAATGCGGCGATCGCGAACGGCCGCGACGATCTCTTGCGGCTCGCCGCGCAGGTGATGGCGCTCGAGGAGGCGAGCGGCGCCGCCGAGGCCGCCGAGCGCGCGACGCCGGCGGAGATCGAGCGCGTGCTCGCCGCCGACGAGGAGACGCTCGATCGCGTGCAGCTCGCGCGCGTCGGCGACAAGTACGCGGTGGCGAACGCCGAGATGCCGTGCGAGGAGCTCTACCCGATCTGTCAGGCGCGCTGCTGCAAGCTGACGTTCGCGTTGTCGACCCAGGATCTCGACGAGGGCGTCGTGCGCTGGGACTACGGCCGCCCGTACCTGATCAAGCAGCGCGCGAGCGACGGCTACTGCACGCACAACGATCAGGGACGCTGCACCGTCCACGCGCACCGGCCGGCGGTGTGTCGATCGTACTCGTGCAAGGACGACCGGCGGATCTGGGCCGACTTCGACAACCGCGTGCTCGCCGCGCCGATCGAGGAGCTGCCGCTCGCCGGCGATCCTCCCGGCGAGCCCTTCGATCTGCACACGCGCGCGCGCCAGCGCCAGCTCTCGCTCACCGCCGAGAGCACGAGCCTGCGCCGCGGCCGCTAACTTAGCGCCTACGCCGCGCTCCCCGACGCGCGCAGCGTCGCCGACGCCTGCGCCTTGAACTCGAGGTTGCCGCCCGCGGCGAGATACGCCTTGAGCGACGTCGCCGCGTCGGCGGTCATGCCCGCGTAGAACTGCGCCATGCCCTTCGCGTACAAGAGGGCCGCGTCGGCCTTCTTCGCGTACGCGTCGCCGTACGCCTTCGCCGCGTCGATGAACTTGCCGGCGACCATCGCCTTGTCGCCGATCTGCGCCTGCGCCTTCACGTCGGCCGAGACCTTCGCCGACACCGAGACCTTCGCGGCCCAGTCGGCGCTGCCGCCGAGCGCCATCATCAGCGTCTTGGCGTCCTTCGCGTAGGTGCCCTTCGGCTGCGCGGACAGATAGCCGGCGAGCAGCGCGCGCGCCGAGATCGCGTCCTGCGCCTGCGCCTTCGCCTGCGCCTCCGCGTACAGCGCGACCGACTGCTGCGACTTCGCGTACGCCGCCGCGTAGCTCGCGGCCGCGTCCTCGTACTTGCCCGCGGCGTACGCGGTGTCGGCGGCCTTCGCCTCCGCCTTCGCGCTCGCGTCGATCGACGCCGCGATCGAGACCTTGGTCGCCGAGTACACGCCGGCGCCGACGTCGGCGACCTTGACCGCCGCGTCCTTGACCTTGCCCGCGACCGCGCCGACCGCGCCGAACGCGCCGCCGGCCGCTTCCTTCGCCTTCGCGCCGATCGCCGCTTCCGCTTCGCCCTTGTACTTCAGCGTCACCTTGCCCGACGCCGACAGGTACATGTTGAACATCGCCTTCGCGTCGTCCTTGTGGCCGAGCGCCTCCTGACAACGCGCCTCCGCGTAGAGGAAGGTCGCGTCGCGCGTCTTGGCGAAGCCCTGCCCGTACGCGGTGAGCGCGGCCTGGAAGTCGCCCTTCGCATAGGCCGCATCACCGGCCGCGGCTTCCGCCGCGCCCTTCGCGTCGACATCGGCCTTGATCGAGACCGAGACCGACGCCGACGCCGACGCCGAACCGCCGCCCGCGTGCGCCGCGATCGGCGCAAACGCGAGCAGCGAAGAGATGAGCAACGAAGACAGACGAGACGAAGCACGCATTCGATTCCTCCCCGTGGTCGTTTCGACCAACGTACTCGCGAGTGACGGAATCCGATCCGTCGCTATGCGAGATGGAGGAGTGATGAATGCGTGAGCGGCTCGTGAGCCTTCTACGTCACATCTTGAAGATGCGCGCGCCGACCGTGATCGCCCACAGGTCGCTGGCGTTCTGCAGGTCGAAGAAGTTCGCCGCGACGCCGATGTCGAGCTTGTTCGACGCGGAGTAGAACGCGCCGATCGTCGCCGGGGTGATGTCGCTGATGTACACGTTCGCCGAGTTGCTGATGCTGAACGACGCGACCTGCGTCGACACCCACGCGTAGATGTTCGGGTTCGCCTGGAGCGCGACGCCGACCGGCACCGCCAGCGTGATGGGACCGTCGCCCATGTCGCGGATGACACCGAGGTTCAGCTGGTAGCCCGGCGTGAACACGGCGACGTTGGGCGCGAGGTTGTAGTGCACTTCGGCGCCGAGGCTGATGCCGCCGTTCTTGCTGTTGAGGTCGTAGTCGAACGCGGCGTCGGCGGCGACCTTGAGCTTGCCGTGCGCGAGGCGGTAGAGGAGGTGCGCGTTGACCGGGCCCTTCGCCTCGAACTCGTTCAAGGTGAGGCCGTAGCTCGCGCCGATCTGGAGGACGTCGCTGACGCCGTAGTCGGCGCCGACGTTGAGACCCTCGCTGGTGCTGCTGCCCAACATGCCGAGGTCGACGTGCGCGATGCCGAGCTGCGCCTGCGCCCCGATCATCGAGGCCTTCAGCGTCAGCGGGCGATCGATGATCGCCATCGGCCAACCGGCGTCACCCATATCGCCGCTCGCCGACACCGTCGCGTCGCCGGCCGGCGTGGTCGCGGTCGCGTCGCCGCTCGCAGAGCCGGAGCCGGAGCCGTCTCCCTCGCCGCTGCCGTCGCCGGTGCCGCCCTCGTCTTGCGCGAGCGCGACCCCCGACATCAGGAGCAGCGAAGCCGTAGTGATGAGGATCTTGTTCTTGAGTCGAGTCATCCCAGTTCCCTTCGTCAATTGGACGGCCGGGCTCAGCGCGAGGCTGTGCCCTTCCCTTAGGAGGCATTTGAACGCACAAGCGCCCCCGAGTAGTCATTTTCGGCCTAGAAAAAGTGGCAGGACCCCGTGGTAGGTTTTCGACATGTCCGATGACGAGGTCGCGGCGATCACGATCGCCGACGCGGAAGAAGCGCTCGACGGACTGCCGCTCGTGCCGGTGATGGCCGGCACGATCCAGGACATGAAGGCGCTCCGTGATCGCTGCCTCGCCGCCGGCATCCCGGTCCTGGTCGGATGTCCGCCCGGCTCCGGCAAGGGTTGAGGCACGAAGACGCACCTCCTGGTCGAGGAGGACGACATCCCGAAGATCGCGCAGCTCGTGCGCGGCGGCTGGCGCGACGATCTCGATCGCGAAGCGCTGCCGGCGGTGACGATGCAAGAGCACGACGAACATCCCGCCTGCCCCGCGTGCGGGACCGCGGCGCCGCTCGTCGACGGAGCGTGCAGCGACTGCGGCCTGCACTTGGAGTAGAGTGCGCCGCCGATGCACGTGTTGCCTCCCGCCGTCGCTCGTCGCCGGACGTTCGCGATCATCGCGCACCCCGACGCGGGCAAGACCACGCTGACCGAGAAGCTGCTGCTCTTCGGCGGCGCGATCCAGCTCGCCGGCGCGGTCAAGGCGCGCGGTGATCGACGTCGCGCGCGCTCCGACTGGATGAAGGTCGAGCGCGAGCGCGGCATCTCGGTGACGACGTCGGTGATGACGTTCGACTACGCCGACTGCACGTTCAACCTGCTCGACACGCCGGGCCACGAAGACTTCAGCGAGGACACCTACCGCACGCTGACCGCGGTCGACTCCGCGGTGATGGTGATCGACGCGGCGAAGGGCATCGAGGCGCAGACCAAGAAGCTGTTCGAGGTGTGCCGCTTGCGCGACGTGCCGATCGCGACCTTCATCAACAAGATGGATCGCGACGGCCGCGATCCGTTCGAGCTGCTCGACGAGATCGCGCACACGCTCGCCTTGGACGTGTCTCCCGCGAGCTGGCCGATCGGCATGGGCAAGGAGTTCCGCGGCTGCTTCGATCTGCGCCGCGATCAGCTGATCCTGATGGAGCGCAGCCGCGGCGAGTACGCCAAAGAGGGCGTGACGATGCAGGGCCTCGCCGATCCGCAGCTCGATTCGCTCTTGCCGGCCGAGGCGGTCACCAAGCTGCGCGAGGACGTCGAGATGGTGCGCGGCCTGTGCCCGCCGTTCGCGCTGCAGTCGTACCGCGAAGGCCACCTGACGCCGGTCTTCTTCGGCTCGGCGGTCAACAACTTCGGCGTGCGCGAGCTCCTCGCGGGCCTCGCCGAGCTCGCGCCGCCGCCGCGCGCGCAGCCGACCGTCGAGCGCAAGGTCGCGCCCGACGAGGAGAACGTCTCGGGCTTCGTCTTCAAGATCCAGGCGAACATGGATCCGAAGCATCGCGATCGCATCGCGTTCATGCGGCTCGCGTCGGGCCACTTCACGCGCGGCATGAAGCTGACCAACCCGCGCACGCAGAAGACGATCGGCGTGCACAACGCGATGCTGTTCCAGGCCAACGAGCGCGAGCTCGCCGAGGAGGCGTGGGCCGGCGACATCATCGGCATCCCCAACCACGGCGGCCTCCGCATCGGCGACGCGCTCACCGAGGGCGAGCCGCTGCACTTCACCGGCATCCCGAGCTTCGCGCCCGAGTTCCTGCGCCGCGTGCGCCCCGACGATCCGATGCGCGCCAAGCACCTCGGCCGCGCGCTCGAGCAGCTCGCCGAAGAAGGCGCCGCGCAGGTCTTCAAGATGTACCTCGGCTCCGACTACGTCGTCGGCGTGGTCGGCGCGCTGCAGTTCGACGTGCTCGCCGATCGCATCCGAACCGAATACGAGCTGCCGTGTCACTTCGAAGCGACCGCGTACGAGAAGGCGCGCTGGGTCGAGGCCGACGACATCCGCGAGGTGAAGCGCTTCGCCGACGGCAACCGCGACTTCATCGCCGAGGATCACACCGGCGCGACCGTCTTCCTCGCGCGCAACGACTGGCAGCTCGGCCGCGCCAAGCAGGACTGGCCGACGCTGCGCTTCCTGACGACGCGCGAGCAGCCGCAGAGCTGATCGCCCGGCTCACTCCGCGTGCGCCATCGGCGGACGCGACGACCGCGACTCCGTGTATCCCGAGTCGCCCGTTCCGTACTGGTACTCGAGCGTCGCCTTGTCGCCCGCCGGTGCGCTGTCGCGAACGTCGGCCATCGCCTGTTGCGCCCGCGTCGACGACGAATCCTGTTGGAGCACCATGAGCAACTGCTTCCGTTGCTGGAGCGTCAGGCTGGCGAGCCCGCCGTCGGTGTCGCGCGCGGCGTCGACGTAGTCGTAGGCCTCGTCGACCGAGTATCCGCCGCCGGCGGCCGCCGCCACGCGCAGCACGGGCGTCCAATCGATCACGTTCTGTAGGAACCCCAGCGACGACGACGGATCGTTCAGCTTGTCGAGCACGCGCTTCTTGAACGCCGCCTTGATGTCGGAGCCCTTGTCCGCGACCGCCGCTTTGAACTGGCCCTGCTTCTCCTTCATCGTGATCGCCAGGCCCTCCTGGAACGTGGGATCCGCGAGCAGGCTCTGGAGACTCGAGAAGTCCCAGCGCGGCGCGTTCTTGTTGTCGCGCCCGTCGTCGGCGTAGTCGGGCTGCGCGGTCGGGATCATGTGCTCGGCGCGGAAGAAGCCGTCGTCCTGGATCAGCGCGCCGACGACCTCATCGAAGCCGGTGCCGCCCTGCGCGAGGCGGAACGCGTCGTCGATGTCGGCGATGCCGAGGCGCACCGCCTCGACCGCGACGCGCTTGGTGTCGCCCTTCTCGAGATTGCCGTCGCCGAACAACGAGACCGTCTCGCCGTTCACCTCCGCGAAGATGCCGTTGACGTTGTCGTAGTCGTGCACCACCGCGGACACGAGATCGCCGAAGCCGAAGCCGGTGATGTCGGAGAGCGCGTCGCTGATCTGATCGTAGGCACCCTCCTTGTTCGTGTTGTCGTCGATGACGTCGATGCCGATGCGGCCGAGGTGAATCCCTTCGTAGGTGCGCGCCTCCGAGATCACCGACCCCGACAGCTCCTCGCTCAAGACCTCGGCGAGGTACCCGCGCATGTTGAGCCCGAACATCGGGACCTTGGCGTTCCAATATTGTTGGATCGAGAAGCGTTGCGTGCGCGCGTGTCCGGCCGCGAACGAGTCGGAGAGGAAGTGGCTCGCGAAGCCCTCGCGGAGGATCGCGTCGTTGGCCTTCTTGCCGCCGATGCCGGCCTCGACCGCCTCGCTGATCGCGAGCAGGTGGTGATAGCGATACGCGCGCGGCGCGGTCTGCGGCGCCTGGTCGACCCACTTCGCGATCACACCCGACGGGTTGGCCTCGCCGGTGCGGCTCTCGCCGTTGCCGGCGACGGGCTGCTCTTCCATCGTGATCGGGCTCGCCTTGCCGTCGTCGTCGGCAAACGGTTGATCGAAGTGGGAGTAGTTGCGGAGCGCGAGCTGCTTGTACTTGAACGTCGCCGATGCGACGGCCTCTTTGCTGAACGAATCGGGGCTGCGATCCGAAGCCTCGTAGTACGCGCGACGCAGCCCCTTGGTGATCGCGCCGTGCGGATCCTTCGCCTTGTACTCCTCCCAGATGCGCTTCAGCTCGGGGAGGAGCTTGCTGTCCGAGATCCAATAGCCGATCTCCTCACGCGTGTCGGCGCCGTTCGGTTTCTTCTTCGCGACCTTCTTCATCTCCTCCAGCGACCCGAAGTGATCGCCGGCGAGCATCGTGATGAACCCGAACGGCAAGACGTAGCCGGTCGCGAGCTCGACGACACGATCGTCGGAGGCCTCGATGCCGATCTCGGCGTGCTCGCCCTCTTCGAAGCGCTGCACCGCGCGGGTCGCGCTGCCGCCCGCGTGCTCGTCGAGGATCGCCTCGGCGGACTGGCCGCTCACGACCGCGTCGGCGACGCGGTCGGCGTGGCGCTCGTACGGATCGCCGGCGGCGCCGACGCCGCCCTTCAAGTGCACGCCGGCGCGCTGTTGCACGACGTGCGCGGCTTCGTGTGCGGCGAGGTGGAGATCGGGCGCCGATCGAAACGCGATGTCTTCGCCGGTCGTGTACGCCTCCGCGCCGATCGCCGACGCGGCGGTCGCGGCCTCGCCACCCGTGTGCGCGCGCACGCCCGCGATCGTCGAGGCATGACGACCGAACGAGCGTTGGATCGCCCCGGCATGCGGCAGCGAGCCGCCGGCGCCGGCGATGCCCTGCGCCGCCGCCGCGTGCGTGTCGTCGTCGCTCGTCGCGCCGCCGCCGTCCTCGTGCAACTGCAGCGGCGCGAAGATCGCGTCGGTCGGCGCGCCGGTGATCGCGCGGCGCTGCACGAGGCCGTAGCCGAGCTGCTCGATCAACGTCGAGCGGCCGGGCGCGGGCCGCTCGTCGGGGATCTCGGCGAGGTCGTTCGCGGGATCCGGGGCGCCGAGACGATCGTGGGGCATGGCGCCCCGAGTTGCAGCGGACATGCCGGCGCGAAGTGCGCGGAACTCGTCGGCGCGCGCGCGGTTGTCTAGACGAATTGTCTAGTCGCGCGGCGCGCGCTAGTCGCGGAAGACCGCGCGCAGCATCGGCAGGATCTCGTAGCGCATGCCGAGCTGCGTGTGCGCGGGGTCCTTCGCCTCGAACGCGCGGACGGCGGCTTCGTCGGCGGCGCGCAGCACGCCCAGGCCCCAGCCGCCGGCGGGATCGAGCACGGGCCCGAAGACGATCGCGGCGCCGGCGTCGAGGTGACCGCGCCAGTACGCGCCGTGCGCGATCATCGCGGCGCGCTCGTCGGCGGTCATGTCCTGCAGGAAGGTCGGGCGCGGCGCGATCAGGCGCACGAAGAAGAAGCGATCGGCGCGCGGCGCGACGAACGCGGCGAGCCAATCGAGGATCGTCGGCCAGCCGTCGCCGTGATCGCGGCACGAGTCGCGGCGATCGGCGAAGCCGTCGTGGCGGAGCGTGACGCGCGTGCCGCCGTCGATCGCGTCGAGCGTGTACGAGACGGTCGTCGTGTTGCCGCCGTCCCACGGCGCGACCCAGGTGTGCACGAGCAGGCGCGGCGGATCGACGACGACGTACTCGCCCTCCACCGAGAACGGCGCGCCGTCCTTGCCGTGGCCCTCGCTGCGCCAGCGACCGCCGACGCGCAGATCGGCGGTGAACTTCGTGACCTGGTGGCGATCGGCGGAGCCCCACCAGCGCGTGATCTCTTCGGTGGTGAGCGCGCGGAAGACCCGCTCGGGCGGCGCCGCGATGTCGACGGTGGCGAGGATCGTGCCGGCGTCGAGATCGGCGATCGATCGCGCGGCGCGCAGGGCGGCGGTCATGGCTCCTCCAGGAGACGCTTGAGGTTGTCGAGGCTGTTCTGCCAGAACGATCGGTAACCTTCCAGCCACCCGATTGCGGTCTGCAGGGGTGCGGGGTGCAATTCGTAGACGCGCTCGCGTCCGACACGTTGCTCGCGGACCAGACGCGACGCGCGCAAGATGCGGAGATGCTTCGAGATCGCGGGGCGCGTCGACGAGAAACCGGCGGCGAGCTCGTTGACCGGAGCGGGCCCGGCGCGCAGGCGATCGAGGATCGCACGACGAGTCGGATCGGCGATCGCGCGGAAGACGTCTTCATCGGCGCGGGCGCGATGCATTGATTGGTTACCTATCATTTACCTATTGCGAGAGTCAAGCGCCGAAAAGTTGCCCGCGCGCGCGGGCGGCGCGAGCGTCGGAGGTGATGAACTACGTCCATTGCACCGCGTGCGGTCGTGCGTACGACGCCGCCAAGCGACGCCGGTGTCCGACCTGCGTGAGCGGCGTCGAGGACGAGGTCGCCGACGCCGCCGCGCAGCTCGCGCGCGCGCTCGCCCGCGCATCGCCCGACGAGCTCGACGCGCTGGTCGCGCGCATCGGCGAGACGATCCCCGCGCCCGCGCCGCGGCCCTCGGCCGAAGGCTCCGGACCTCATGTGCTGCCGAGCGCCGATCAGTGGGCCGCGGTCGTGCTCGGCGCGGTCGGCGGCGCCGTCGCCGAGGAGCGCGGCACCGCGCTCGCGACGATCGAGACGCCGAAGCCGCCCGCGGCGCCCGCGACGCCGCCGTCCGTGCGCGCGATGGTGACCGCGCTCGTCACCGCCGTCGCGGTGCCCGCGCGCGCCGCGATCCGCCGCCGCGCCTCCGCGTTCGCCGCGCGCGCGCGTGCGATGATGCGCGCGTGACGATCACGCCCGCGGGGTACGTCGTGATCGCGGTCGCCGCGCTGGCGATCGTGCTCGCGATCGCGTGGTTCGTCGGCGAGCGGCGCATCAAGCGCACGATCGCGTCGGCGCCGCATCGCGCGATCGCGGCGCTGTCCGACGGCGCGGTCGCGCGCGTCGCCGGCAAGGTCGTGCTCGCCAGCGCCGAGACGATCCGCGCGCCGCTCAGCGGCCGCGCGTGCGTCTTCTACGAGATCCGCGTGCAGGAGTGGATGCAGCAGACGCACGGCTACTGGCGCGAGACCGTGCACGAGCTGCGCGGCGTGCCGTTCACCCTCGAGGACGACAGCGGCCGCGTGCAGATCGATCCCGCGGGCGCCCGCGCCGAGCTCGAGACCGACAAGAGCACGCGCTCGGGGCCGATGGACGACGCGACGCCCGTCGAAGAGGCGTTCCTCGAGCGCCATCACCTCTCGAGCAAGGGCTTCTTCGCGAACAAGCAGATCCGCTACCGCGAGTGCGCCGTCGAGGTCGGCGACACGATCGCGGTCACCGGCACCGCCGCGCGCGAGGGCGACGCGCTCTGCATCGCGGGGACGCAAAGTCTGCCGCTCCTGATCGAAGACGAGCCGATCAGAGCTTGAGCATGCACGCGTCGGCGCTCGAGACCTCGAGCTTGCCGGGCTGCTCCATGTCGATCGACTTCAGGACGCCGTCCTCGAAGACCATCATGCCGCGGCGCGCGCGGAGGCCCATGCCGGGGATCGTGACCTCGATGCCGAGCGCCTTGGAGAGCTCGCCCGCGCCGTCGGCGAGCATCGTGATGTTGTCGCCCGCGCCCTGATCCTTCGCCCACGCCATCATCACGAACGCGTCGTTGACCGAGAGGCACGCGATCAGATCGACGCCCTTGCCCTGGATCTCGTTCGCGCGCTGGATGAAGCCGGGCAAGTGCTTCTGCGAGCACGTCGGCGTGAACGCGCCGGGCAACGAGAACACGACGGCCTTCTTGCCGGCGAACAGCTGCGCGACATCCACCTCTTCGGCGGTCGACGCGTTGGTCTTCTTGATCTTGATGGACGGGATCTTCTGGCCGGGTTCGATCATCCGCGCAATCTAGCGCAGGAGCGCCCAGTTGGTGCGCTCGCCGGCGGCGCGGAATCCGCATCGCTCCATGTTCGAGAGGGAGGGGTTCTTCTCGCCCTCCTGCGGCGCGCTGGTCTCGGTCGCGATCGTCGAGCAGCCCTGCGCGATCGCGTCGGCGATCCGGCGCGACATCAGCGCGCCCTGCGCGCCGCGCCCGCGATAGGGCGCGAGCGTGCCGCCGAGCCCGAGCCACGCGGTGCGATCGCGCTCGTCGCAGCGGAGCATGCCGCCGCCGATCAGCGTGTCGCCGTCGAACGCGCCGTACGCGCGCCAGCGCCGGCGCCCGACCAGCGCCTCGACCATCGGCGCGAGCGCGGGCGGGATGCCGTGCGCGGCGCACAAGATCTGCGCGAGCGGCGCGGCGTGCGCGCGATCGAGCTCGCGGATCGCGAAGCCGGTCTCGATCATCGGCGGCGCCTCGCGGCCGCGCACGACCTTCGTCCACGCGCGCCGGCGCGCCGGCGCGAAGCCTCGCGTGCCGAGCCAGTCCGCGAGCGACCGCGGCCGCGCCGCCGCCGAGATCTGGATCCACGGATCGTGCACGCCGGCGGCGGTGAAGCACACGATCACTTCATCGATCAGCGCGTCGGTCGCCGGCTCGCCGTTGCCCACGCCGATCGCGCGGTTGAACAGCGGCGTCGGCAACGACGGCGCGAGCAGGATCGTCACGCCGTCGATCCGCTCGCTGCGCATCCCGAGCGCGGCCGGCGCCACGTCGATCAGATCGCGCCACGCCGCCGCCTCGATCTCGTCGAGCGCCCAGATCTGCTCGGGACGCAGCTCCGCCATACGACGGATACGAGTATCCCGCCGGGTCGGATCGGCGGGTCCGGCAGAATCTAGAACGCGCTGCAGTCCTGGGTCGCGCCGGCCAGGATCGAGACCGCGCGCGTGTTCGTGCCTCTCACGAACGCGGCGCCGTACGTCTGCCCACCGAGCCCGTACGTGATGATCGTGTAGGCGCGGCCGTCGGCGTGGGTCACGTCGACGCGGCGCACCGTGCCGCCATCGACCAACGCCCAGACCTCTTCGATCGCGCCGACCTGCGGCCGTTGCGCGCGGAGCGCCGCGACGATCTCGGGTTGCACCGCCGCCGCGACCCGGCTCGCCGACGAGTAGTTGATCGTCGTGCCGATCGTCAGCGACGCGTTCTGCACGTAGTCGTTCGCGGCGTGGCCGAACACGCAGACCGCGGGATGGACGTTGCAGCCGTAGAGATCGCCGTCGTGGATCTCGGTCGCGACGTCGGTGGTCGCGCGCGCGAAGATCGCGCCGTACGAGTTGTCGCCCGCGCCGTACTCGAACGCGGTGAAGCGGCGCACCGCGGCGACGTCGACGAGCTGGTACTCGTCGATCTCGCCCTGATCGGCGGCGGCGAACGCGTCGGCCGGCGTCGTGACGTCGGTGTGCGTCGACGCGTGCAGCGCGCGGACGATCTGCTGGCCCTCGAGCGACGAGATCGTCGACGACGCGTGCAGGACGACCGGGCCCGTGATCGTGAACTTCGCCGGATCGATGTCGTGGAAGGTGTCGCCGAACGCGCAGACCGGCGTGACCGTGCAGCCGGCGCACGCGTACGTCAGCTGGAACGATCCGTAGGTGGTCGTCTTGTAGCCCTTGACCAGCACGCGATAGCGGCCGGCGGCGACGTGCTTGTCGATCGACGAGAACATCGAGTCGCCGGCGTCGTCGTTGCGCGCGATGTAGCTGCCCCAGCCGCTTCCGGTGGCGCGATACAGGTACAGGACCGTGTCGACCGACGCGGCGTGCGCGGCGCGGCTGGTGTCGAACGAGAGATCCGCGTCGGCGGGGACGTCGAGCTCCCACGCGAGGTAGCGCGCCGACGACGACAGCGTGCCGGTGACCGTCGCGCCGCTCGCGATCGTGCCGAGGTCCGTCGGCGAGCGCTGCGAGTCGGCCTTGTCGAGATCGCCGGGGACGTCGTCCTCGGGGCCCTTGTCGGCGAGATCAGCGGCGCACGCAGCCAGGACGAAGATCGGGATCGAGAGCCAACGCATGCGCGCGCTTTCAGCAAGCCGCGCGCCACCGCGCAACCGCGCGACACATAGATGATGCGCGTGTCGTCGCGCACGACACGGCAAGTCGATTGGCCACTACTTGATCAGGCCGAGCTCGCTCGCATGTGCGCGCAACGCCTCGATGACGAAGTCGATGTGCGCGGCGAGCTCGACGCCGAGCAGCTCGGCGCCGGCGGTGACCTCGGCGCGATCGACCGTCGCCGCGAAGCGCTTGTCCTTGAGCTTGATCCGTCGTCCGTCTTCCGTCTCCCGTCGTCCGGGTCAAACGCGCTACCACCTCCGGAAACCCGGACGACGGACGACGGACGACGGAAGACGTTCTTAGTGCGCGCTGATCGCGTGCGCGAGCGCGACCTCGTCGCGCGCCTCGAGCCACGCGACGATCCGCTTCGGATGGTCCTCGGGCCACTTCTCGTAGTCCGCGTCGTGCAGCAAGCCGGCGACGCCCCACCGCACGGGATCGGCGCCGGGCTCGCCGTACTTCGCGGCGGCCGCGCGCATCACGAGCTCGACCGCGCGCGCGTGCTTGCGCAGCGAGTCGGTCTCGGTCCAGTCGTGGAGCAGCGCCCACGCGTCCTCGTGCGTGATCATGGCCCGAATCTAACGCCTCTAGCTTCGATCGAGAGCCAGCACTCGCGCAGCTTCGATTCGTTGAGCGGGCCGGCGGCGCGCTCGAAGCCGGCCTCCGCCGCGAGATCGATCGCCGGCGTGATCGACACGCGCGCGCCGAGCGCGATCGGCACGCCCCACGCATCGCCGAACACGGCGAGCTCGCCGTCGACGCCGGTGCGCGCGTAGACCGAGACGCGCTCGCTCGCGTCGAACGAGAGCCACAGCGGCACGTTCACCCGCGCGCGATTGCCGCGATCGGTGTTGGCGAGCCCGAGCTGCAGGTACGGATCGGCGGTGATCGCGAAGCGACCGCGCGCGTAGCGCCCGAGCGCGCCGATCCGCACCGACGGCAGCCACGGATCCCAGCGGCGCGTGACCAGCCGCACGTGCGCGGCGAGGTCCGGCACGATCGCGTAGCGCGCATCGAGGCCCAGGTTCGAGTACGTTCGAGCGCAGCCGTGATCGATCCCGCCGAGACACACGCCGTCGCCGGCCTCGACGAGCGACAGCGCGTTGGCGCTGTGGATCACGCCGATCGTGAAGCGATCGGTCACGCCGTACCAGAGATCGGGCGCGATCGAGGTCGGCTCGAGCACCGCGTTGGTCGAGAGATCCATCTCGATCGTGAGCGCGCCCTCGAGCTCGCCGCGCGGCAAGGTCAAGAAGACGCCCAACCAGAGCGCGTGCACGCGCGCACTCTACTACTGCTCGGCGCGCTCGCGCTCGCCGGCTGCCGCGATCCGCTCGCCGAGGTCGACAGCATCTACTCGACGACGCCGCAGTCGATCTACTGCGCCGCGAACATCGACACGGTCAGCGGCAACGATCTGCAGTCGGTCTTGTCCGGGCTCGAGCGCGCGAAGGAGCGCGGCGAGCAGATCCACCTGTACACGCACCGCATCGGCGTGACGATCCCGATCGACTTCCTCGAGCAGGTGCTCGCGCGCGCCAACGAGCTCGACCTGCCGTTCGTGACCTATCGCGAGCTCGCCGAGGGCAAGGTCACCGGCGCCGCCGTCGCGCTCGGCTTCGACGATCAGTGGATCGACACCTGGTACGCGGCGCGCGACCTGCTGCGCGCGCACGGGGTCCACGCGACGTTCTTCGTGTCGCGGTTGTGGTCGTTCACCGACCTCGGCAGGGAGGAGCTGCACGCGCTCGCCGCCGACGGCCACGACATCGAGGCGCACAGCGTGAACCACCTGAACGCGCCCGACGTCGTCGCGGACCGCGGCCTGCAGGCGTGGCTCGACGACGAGGTCGCGCCCTCGATCGACGGCCTGACCGACGACGGCTTCGACCCGCCGGTCGCGTTCGCCTACCCGTTCGGCGCGCGCACCGGCGAGACCGATCGTGCGCTGCTTCACCGGGTGCGCGTGATCCGATCGGTGTCGTTCTCGTTCGGCGCACCGGTCTCCGATCCCTGTCCCCGGTGATACGGTACTCCGGTGCGCATGCGCTGCCTGGTGATCGCCGCCGTGATCGGCGCGGCGGTGCGCGCGCACGCGCAGCCCGCCGATCGGCTCGTGCTGCTCGATCCGCCGCACGCGCTCGAGAAGGCCGCGCACGATCAGCTCGGGCCCTATCGCATCGACGTCGTGATCGCGAAGGCCGACGGCAGCGACGCGAGCTCGATCGCAGGGCACTACCACGCGCGCGCGGTCGCGTGGCTCGACGGCGGCGCGCTGGTCGTCTACGACGCCGGCGACGGCGCGATCGCGACGCGTCCGGCGCCGACCCCGCTCGACGACGCCAACGCCGCCGGGCTCGCGCTCACGCTCAAGACCGTCCTGCGCACCCACTGGGACGAAGAGGACGCGGTCGCCAGCGCGATGAAGCCGCCGCCGCTCGAGGTCGGCATCGTCGCCGGGCTGCGCCTCCACGGCTCGACCGCGGAGCCGCGGATCACGCTGGTCGCGGACGCGCCGGTCGGGCCCTTCGTGCTCGGCGTGCGCGGCTCGCTCGGCGACGGCGCGCCGGTGCACCAGGACGCCTTCACCGGGACCTGGAACGATCGCGCGCTCGGCGCGGTCGCGCTGTGGCCGTGGACCGCGGGCGAGATCGCGTTCCGCGCCGGCGCCGGCGCGTCGCTGCACTTCACCGACATCCACGGCGTGCTGCTCCCGGCGGGCGACGCCGCGGACGGCGACGCGGTGAATTTCGGATTCGACGCCGAGGCCTCGGCGCTGTGGCGGCGCCCGCCGATCGCGTTCGGTGCCCGGGCCGCGACCACGTGGGTGCCTTGGCGACAGCGGTACACGGTCACCGACGTCGCGGTCTTCGAGGTTTCGCACGTCGAGGCCGAGATCGGGGTGGTCGTGATCTTCGCGTTCTAGAACTTTTCTGCGACCTTCTAGAAGGTGGAGCCCACTGACCCTCCCGTGACCGCTCCTGCGCCGAGGACCGATCTCGATGCCGACCGCGCGCTCGCCGCGCGGGCCGCGTCGGGCGATCGCGCCGCGCAGCGCGAGGTGTTCGCGCGCACCAAGAACGCGGTCCACGCGGTCCTCTACCGCATCCTCGGATCGAACCGCGAGATGGAGGATCTCGCGCAAGATTCGTTCGTCTCGATCTTCCGCTCCATCCACGGCTTCCGTGGCGAGAGCTCGCTGACCACGTGGTGCTGCACGATCGCGACGCGCGTCGCGTGGGCGCACCTCGAGCGCGGCCGCCCGACGACGACCAACCTCGAGCTCGTGCCCGAGGTGCCCGACGGCGCGCCGGATGCGGCGCGCGTGATCGCGGCGCGCCTCGCGACCCAGCGCGTGTACGCCGCGCTCGACAAGCTGGATCCGCGCCTGCGCGTGACGTTCGCGCTGGCCGTGCTCGACGAGCGCCCGCTCGCCGAGGTCGCCGGGATGACCGGCGCCTCGGTGGTGGCGGTGAAGACGCGCCTGTGGCGCGCCCGCCGCGAGCTCGCCAAACGCGCCGCGAAGGATCCGGCGCTGAGCGACTACCTGGGGAACATCGATCGGGGAGGTGCGAGATGAGCGACGATCGCCAGTCTCGTCAGGGACCGCCGGCGGTAGAACCGCTCGGCGATCTGCAGTGGGCGCGGATCGAGCGCGCCGTGTACGCGGAGCTCGACGCCGAGGTGCCGCGGCTCGACACGCCGGTGCGTTCGCGCAAGACCCCGTGGCTGGTCGCCGCGGGCGCGGTCGCGGCCGCCGCCGCGGTGATCGTCGTGGTCGCCGCGTCGTCGTCTTCTTCGACGCCGCCGGCGACCGCGGTCGCCGCGCGCGACGCGGGCGCCGCGCCGCAGTGGGTCGTCACCGAAGGCGGCCCGAGCAACGTGACGTTCGGCGACGCGCGCATCCGCGTCGCGCCGCGCTCCGCGATCGTGATGAACGGGACCCCCGACGACGGCGTCTTGATCGTGCTCGATCGCGGCGGCGCCGACTTCGAGGTCGCGCCGCGCCAAGGGCGCCCGCGCTTCATGGTCCAGGCCGGCGAGGTCTCGGTGCGCGTGATCGGCACCGCGTTCCACGTCGAGCGCGTCGGCGATCGCGCGCGGGTGTCGGTCGAGCACGGCGTCGTCGAGGTCGTCGCGCCGGGCGAGACCGCGCAGGTCCACGCCGGCGAGGTGTGGCCCACCGAGGTCGCGTCGTCGCAGCAGACGACGACCGAGCCGATCGACGTCGAGATGGCGCCGGTCGACGTCGATCGCGATCGCCCGAAGCATCACGCGCAGGCGCCCGCC
This sequence comes from Kofleriaceae bacterium, assembly GCA_035493675.1. GTDB lineage: Bacteria > Myxococcota_A > Polyangia > Haliangiales > Haliangiaceae > JAIOQA01. Next base: position 49,573 of record DATJIA010000436.1, read on the forward strand.
GACGCGGTCCAGCAGGCGCAGCCGCTGCCCGACAACAACACCGCGACCGCCGGCCCCGACGACGCGCACCGCTTCGCCGCGGCGACCGCGATCGAAGCCGGCAACCCGGCCGCGGCGCTCACCGAGTATCGCAAGCTCGCCGCCGGCGACGGCCCGTGGGCCGCGAACGCGCTCTACGCCGCCGCGCGGCTCTACGCCGAGCGGCACGACAAGGCCGCCGCGCGCGCCGCCGCCGAGGAATATCTGCACCGGTTCCCGCGCGGCGTGAACGCCGCCGACGCACGTAGCCTACTCGACCGACTCTAAACGGAGGCACGAGATGACTCGCATCGTCACGCTCGCATTCATTGCGTTCGCGCTCGTCGCGTGCGGCAACAAGAACCAGGCGCTCGACATCGACGCGCCGACCAACAGCGACGGCAACAACACGATCGACTCCGGCCCCGGCGCGATCGACGGCCGGCCGTCGACGATCTCCGACGCGCGCACGATCGACGCCGATCTCTCGAAGTGCCTCTCGGGCAAGCCGCAGTGCTCCGACGGCTGTGACAACGACAACGACGGCTTCATCGACGGCGACGATCCCGAGTGCACCGGCTCGATCGACAACGACGAGAACAGCTTCGCGACCGGCATCTCCGGCGACAACATCGATCCCGTCAAGCAGGACTGCTTCTTCGACGGCGACTCCGGCTCGGGCAACGACGGCTGCGACATCCACGTCTGCTGCATCCTCACCGACCCGAACTGCGCCAACATCTACAACAACCCGCCGTTCGATCCGTCGAAGTGCACGCAGCCGCAGAAGTGCATCGACTACTGCTCGGCGCTCACGCCGCCGGGCTGTGACTGCTTCGGCTGCTGCACGATCTGCGACTCGCAGGGCTGCGTCACCGTCGACACCAACCCGGCCAACGCGCCCAACTGCGATCAGGACTCGATCCACGATCCGCAGAAGTGCCCGGCGTGCACGCAGAACACCACGTGCGGCAGCCCGTGCGGCGGCCAGACCTGCGTGCTGTGCCCCGGCCAGGATCCGAGCACGCTCGATCCGTCGTGCAACGGCGGCGTGTGCCCGGGCGGCTTGAGCAAGTGCACCACGACGGCCGACTGCGGCGCGAGCCAGTACTGCTCGAACGGCTGCTGCATCGCGGTCGTCAACTGAGCGACTGACCTAACCGAGGAGCTTAGCTATGCGTTCACGTCGTCCCCTGATCGGGGTGGCGCTGGCCACCGTCTTGTCCACCATCGCGTGCGGTAGCGACGACAAGTCGTGCGACCCGGTCGCGCAGACCGGCTGCTCCGACGGCAAGGTGTGCGAGGAGGTCACCGCGGGCATGCCCGCGTGCTTCGCGCCCGTCGAGGTGCACGGCAAGGTCTTCGATCAGGCGACCGGCGCCGCGATCGCCGGCGCGCAGGTGGTCGCGCTCGACGTCAACGGCTCGGCCTTGTCCGACGTCGCGGTCACCGGCACCGACGGCACCTACAAGCTGGCGGTGCCGTCGGAGCGCGCGGCCGACGGCACGCCGTCGCCGCTGTCGCTCACGCTGCGCGCCGACGCCGCCGGCTACGTCGCGTTCCCCGGCGGCGTGCGCACCGCGCTGCCGGTCGACACCGCGAGCGCGGCGATGCAGAGCGGCGCGTACGTCGTGCAGTCGTCGCTCACCGACATCGCGCTGCAGCCGCAGCCTGCCGGCACCGCCGCGGGATCGATCAAGGGCAAGGTCGACGTCGCCGACGATCACCCGGGCGTGCTGGTCGTCGCCGAGAACAACGGCAAGGGCTTCGTCGCGATCGCCGATCGCAGCGGCAACTACGTGATCGACGATCTCGCCGACGGCGGCTACACGGTCAGCGCGTACGCGAAGGGCCACGTCTACGGATCGGCGCAGGCGAACGTGAGCGCGGGCGCAGCGGCGACCGCGGACCTGCACCTCACGCAGGACCAGCCGGGCACGCTGACCGGCACCGCCGACATCGTCGCGACCAGCGGCGGTGGATCGATGACGTCGATCGTCGTGATGGTCGAGTCGACCTTCGACGCGACCACCGGCCGCGGCGTCGTCGTGCCGGCGCTGCGCGCGCCCGATCCGGGCACGGCGCCGAACGTCAGCGGCGCGTTCACGATCACCGGCGTGCCGCCGGGCAAGTACGTCGTGCTCGCCGCGTTCGAGAACGACGGCCTCGTCCGCGATCCGGACACGTGCATCGCGGGCACCGACATCGTGCACGTGCAGGTCGCGGCCGGGCAGACGGTCGCCGCGCCGCAGACGTTCAAGGTCACCGGCGCGATCACGATCACCGGCCCCGGCGTCGACGGCCCCGAGGCGGTCAGCGCGGCGCCGATGCTCGCGTGGACCGCGTATCCGTCGACGGGCAGCTACACCGTGCACGTCTACGACTCGTTCGGCACCGACGTCTGGACCATGACGGGCATCACGGGCACGTCGGTCCAGTACGCGGGGCCGCTCGAGGCGGGCGCCTTCTATCAGTTCCACGTCTTCGCGATCAAGATCGGCGGCGGCAACTGCCCCATCTCGTCGAGCGAGGACCTGCGCGGCGTCTTCTACAAGCAGTAGAATCGGGGGCGATGCGGATCGCCCTCGTCTTCGCTGCGCTGCTGGCACTCGTAGGCTGCAAGAAGACGCTGCACTGGAAGGCGATCGAGCAAGACCTCCACGGGCGGCTCGCCGCCAACGTGCCCGCGGGGATCACGTTCGACGTCGCGTGCCCGGAGACCGGCGTCGAGAAGGGCCTCACCTTCCGCTGCCACGTCCACGCGAGCGATGACTCCGCGATCGACATCGAGGTGAAGCTGCTCGACACCGCGGGCAGCTATTCGATGGAGCCGGTCCGCTGAAGCTCGCGGCGTTGATCGTGCTCGCCGGGTGCGGCGGCGCGGCGCAGTCGCTCGGTCCCGTCAGCGAGCTGCGCGCCGCGTGCGCCGACGCGCAGCGCTGGGACGGTCGCGCGTGCGTCGCGCGCGGCGACGGCACCGCCGAGATCGCGAAGGGCGCCGACGCGCTCGCGCAGTTCCACGTCGACGAGGCGATCGCGTCGCTCGACGCCGCCGCGAAGAGCGGGCCGCTCGCGTACGCGGACAACGTCAAGCTGTGGGAGCAGCGCGGCATCGCCCTCGCGTACCTCGAGCACGCCGATCAGGCCGCGGCCGCGTTCGACGTGCTGCTCGCGCTCGATCCCGGCCACCTGCTCAGCTACACGCTGTCGCCCAAGGCGACGTTCGTGTTCGAGCGCGCGCGCGCCGCCGCGACCGCGCGCGGCGCGCCGTCGATCGACGTGTCGTGGCCGCACGGCCTGCAGATCGGCGCGCCGGTGCCGGTCGAGATCGAGGTCGTCGCCGATCCGCGCGGCTTCTTCGCGCGCGCGACCTTGTACGTGCGCCGCCGCGGGGAAGAGGCGTGGCGCGCCGCGGATCTGTCCCTGCCGAAACCCGGCGCCTTCGCGCGCGTGACGTTGCCCGCGGTCGACGAGACCAAGCCGGCGAGCCTCGAGGTCTACCTGCGCGCCTTCGATCGCGACGGCAACGAGGTCCTGTCGTGGGCGGATCCGAAACGCCCGCGCGAGATCCCGCTCGCGTACACGCCGCCCGCGCCGTGGTGGAAGAAGTGGTGGATCTGGGCCGCGGCGGTCGGTGTCGTCGGCGCGGGCACCGGCGCGGGCGTCTACGCCGCGACCTCGACGCCGCCCGATCGCATCGGCGGCACCCTCACGGCGCCTTGAGCCGCGACGCGATCGCGCGATCGAGCGCGTTGAGATCGAACGGCTTCGCGATCCAGGTCGCGTCCATCGACGCGATCTCCGCTTCGTACTCGGGCGCGACCGCGCCGCCGGTGATGAACAAGAAGCGGCCGCGATAGCGCGCGTCGTCGGCGACCACGCCGCGCGCGAGCTCGAGCCCGCCGGTGCCCGGCATCGCGAGATCGCACACGACGAGCGCGTACTCGTCGCCGGCGAGCCGCTCGCGCGCCGCGGCGGCCGACGACGCGACCAGGACGTCGTGGCGATCGCCGATCGCGTCGGCGATCGCCTGCGCGAGCGGGAGATCGTCGTCGACGACCAGGATGCGCGCGCGCGGCGCGCTGATCTCGGGCGCGACCGGCGTGACGGCGGCGGCGTCGCCCTGCCAGGTCGGCAGCGCGATGCGCATGATCGTGCCGCCGCCGGAGCGCTCGAGCACCTCGATCGAGCCGCCGCCGTCCTCGACGATCGATCGCGAGATCGCCAGGCCGAGCCCGGTGCCGCCCGGCTTGGTCGTGAAGAACGGCTCGAAGATGCGGCGCACGATCGCGTCGGGGATGCCGGGCCCGTCGTCGGCGATGTCGATCACGACCTTCGCGCCTTCTTCGCGCGCGCTGATCCAGACGTGGTTGCGATCGGGCGCGTCGCGATCGAACGCCTGCGCCGCGTTGACGACGAGGTTCAGGAAGACCTGGGTGAGGCGCGCGGCGTTGCCGGCGATCGCGGGCGGCTCGCCGAGCTCTCGCACGAGCGTCGCGCGGTGGCGGAGCGCGCTGGTCGCGAGCTTGACCGCGGTGTCGATCGCCTCGCGGACGTCGACGGGCGCGCGGCCGCCGCCGTCGTCGCGCGCGAACTGCAGGAGGTCGCGGACGATCTGCGCGACGCGCTGGCTGCCGTCGAGCGCGTCGGCGAGCATGCCGTCGCACGCCTCGCGATCGCGCGGATCGATCAGCGATCGCGACAACCGCGCGCGCAGGCGATCGAGCTGGAGGATCACGTACGTCAGCGGGTTGTTGACCTCGTGCGCGACGCCGGCGGCGAGCGCGCCGACCGCGGCCATGCGATCGGCGCGGATCAGATCCGCCTGCCGCCGCACGCGCTGCTCGACGTCGCGGCCGACCGCGAGCAGCCCGGGCCGGCCCTGGAACAGGATCGGCGTCGCCGAGATCTCGACGGTGACCGAGCTGCCGTCCTTGCGCCGCCCGCGGTACTCGCGCGGGCCGAGGCTCTCGCCGGCGTGACGCCGCGCGCGCCGGTCGTTCATCGACTCGACCTCGTCCGGCTCGAGGATCGACTCGAGCGACATGCCCTTCAGCTCGTCCTGCTCGTAGCGCAGGATGCGCGTGGTCTCGCGGTTGGCGTAGACGATCGTGCCGTCGACCGACACGACGATCGCGTCGGGCGCGCTCTCGGCGAGCCGGCGGAACAGATCCTCGCTCGTGCGCAGCGCCTCCTCGGCCTGCACGCGCGCGCGGATGTCGGACACGAACGCGAGCACGAGGCGATCGGTGCCGAGCGTGCCGCGCCCGATGCGCGCCTCGACCGGCACGCGCCGGCCGTCCTTGGTCGTGATCGCGGTCTCGACGACGTCGAGGCCGCGGCTCGGCGATCCGCTCAGCCAGGTCCGGAACATCTCGGCGATGCGCGGCGTCTCGTCGTCGGAGACCGGCAGCCGCGCGGGCGCGGCCCAGATCTCGTCGAGCGTGTAGCCGAACAGCTCGGAGAGCGCGCGGTTCGCGTACACGCGCCGCGCCGGCCCGCCTTGCGTGAACGCGAGGATCGACACGCCGATCGGCAGATCATCGAAGGCGCCCATCACCGCGAGCGCGACGAGCGGATCGATCTCGTCGGCGCGGTGCGCGGTCACGGGTTGCGCCCGATGAAGTCGATGCTGGTGATCGCGAGCTGATCGCGCGAGTAGCGATCGAAGCACGGCGCGACCCGCATCTCGTCGAGCAGCTTCAGGCGCTCGGGCTTCGCGCGCGAGGTGTCGAGCTCGATCGCGAAGCCGGCGTCCTTCGCCATCTTCGTGAAGTCGATCGCGCGCAGCCGGTTCTGGTAGAGGAAGCGGTTGTTCCACTTCGCCCATTCGTCGTCGGAGTACTGCAGGTAGTGGAGCTGCGTGATCGTCTTGTCGACGTACGCGTAGTGGTCGCCGCAGTTCACGCTGTGGAAGACGATGCCGCCGGCGCGCAGCACACGCCGCGCCTCCGCGAAGCACGCGGCGATCACGTCGCCGGGCACGTGCTCGAGCACGCTGTTCGAGAAGACGACGTCGATCGACTTCGCGGGCAGCTTGGTGTCGCTGGCGTCGGCGGGCGCGCGATAGCGCACGACGCCGCCGGTCGCCTCGTCGAGCGGCGCGCCGCGACGGATCGCGGCGGCGAGCTCCTGCTGCTCGCTCGCGACCTCCTTCACGGGACGGCCGCTCATCTCCGCGATGCGCCCGACGTGCCGCTCGAGCCGCGCGACCAGCGCGAGCACGCGATCCGGTTTCAGGTGCGGGTTGAGATCGAGCGTGTCGACCGACTTCGCGCCGCCCAAGAACAGCGCGAACGGGAAGGTCGGGTACCACCCCGTGCCCATCTCGAGGAAGCGCGTGCCCACGATCGGGATCTTCGCGTCGCGCAGGTGGCCGATCATCAGGCCCCAGTCGTCGACCTTGATGTCGCACTCGCGATCGAAATCGGCGAGCCCGCCGCCGCGCCGCTGCAACCAGTAGTGGATGCGATCACCCTCGGGCACGTAGCCGAGGACCTTCTGGATCATGCCCTTGACGCGCCAGTCCATCTTCGACGGGCCAACGTATCACGCGGCGAGGTCGCGGAAGGAAGGCACGTCGTCGCGGGCGCCGAATCGACCGCGCTCGTCGCGCGCGACCTTCGACATCGCGATCTCGGGATCGTGCGTGAAGAACAAGCGGCCGCCGCGCGCGACCAGATCGGTCAAGAGCGCGGTCTTCTCGTCGATCAAGAGCTCGGGGTAGCGGTCGTAGCCCATCGTGATCGGCAGGTGCACCCACGGTCGCCCCGGGATCAGATCGGCGGCGAAGACGATCGGCCCGCCGGGCATCGCGATCTCCGTGAGCAAGAGGCCGGGCGTGTGGCCGTTGCTGCGATGGAACCGATAGCCGTCGCCGAGCAGCCGAGAGGTATCGCCCTCGACGATCTCGACGCGGTCTTCCAGCAGCGGGACGAGCTCGGGGATGAACGACGCGCGATCGCGGGGATGAGGAGCTTTCGCACGGGCCCACGCCTCGGCGCCGACCACGACCTGCGCCCTCGGGAACGCCAACCCCAGTGGGGTCGATTGGCTCCACTGGGTCAAAATGCCACCGGCGTGATCGAAGTGGAGGTGCGACAAGACGATCACGTCGACGTCAACCGCGTTGACGCCCTCCGCCGCGAGCGATTCGAGCAGCACGTGGCGGTCCTCGACGACGCCGAAGCGCTCTCGCAGCTTCGGCTCGAAGAACGCGCCGATGCCGGTCTCGAGGAGGATCGTCCGCGATTCCTCGCGGATGAGCAGGCATCGACACGCGAGCGGGATGCGATTCCGATCATCGGGGGGGATCCAGGTCTCCCAGACCGCGCGCGGTGCGTTACCGAACATCGCGCCGCCATCGAGCCGCTGCGAGTTGCCGAGGACCGAGGTCAGCGTCCGCATCCCCGCACTTTAGCTTGCGTCATGACGCGAAGAGGTCGGACCATACCCGTGGCGCGCTTTTCGCTATAGGCCGCCTCGGAGGACCTATGTCCGCGCAACGAACGTTCCTTCTCGCGGCGCTGATCACGGCGGCCGCTTGCGGCGCACCCGGGTCGCACGGCCACGGCGACGGTGGCATCGCGACGCTCACGGTCTCGCCCCCGACGCTCTCGGTCGAGGTCGTGAACGGCGTCGCGCAGACGCAGGCGTACACCGCGACGATGACCAACGACGACGGCTCGACGACCGACGTGACCCAGCAGGTCACGTTCATCGTCGAGGACGGCACGATCGGCTACTTCGATCACGCGACCTTGACGGTGCCCGGCGCGGGCGCGGGCGTCACCAAGATCCACGCGACGATGGACGGCGCGACCGGCACCGCGGATCTCAAGGTGCTCGTGAAGGATCGCCGCGTCGATCCCGCGGCGCCGCCGAACGCGCCCGATCTGTTCGGCGCGGCGTCGACGGATCCGAACAAGCAGCTCGCGGTCGCGTATCCGCCGCAGGACGTGATCGTCCCGCAGAACCTCGGCGACTTCGAGGTGCACTGGCGCGACAGCTCGGGCGACAACCTGTACGAGGTCACGATGCGCAACGACTTCGTCGACCTGCGCTTCTACGTCGTCGGCGGCGCGGAGGCGTGGGGCAGCTATCTCCCGGCCGAGTGGTCGACCGCGGCGCACAACGCGAAGGACCTCGAGGTGATCGTGCGCGGCTTGAACACGAGCGCGCCGCAGACCGCCGCGACGTCGACGGTGACGAAGGTGCACCTGACCAACGACGAGATCCAGGGCGGCATCTACTACTGGGCCGCGGCGACCACCAACGGCGCGCCCGAAGGCATCTGGCGCCACGACATGTCGAAGCCCGGCGATCCGCCGCAGCAGTTCTTCACGACCGCGGAGACGCCCAACGGCCGCTGCGTCGCGTGCCACGCGCTGTCGCGCGACGGCACCAAGATGGCGGTGACGTACAACGGCGGCGACGGCAGCGCGACCGTGCTCGACGTCGCGACGCGCGCCGCCGCGATCCCGCCCGACACCGACTACTGGAACTTCGCGACGTTCAATCCGACCGGCTCGAAGCTCCTCACCGTGCACCAGGGCCAGCTGTCGCTGCGCGACGCGGCGAGCGGCGCGCTCCTCGCGACGGTGCCGAACACCGGCGTCGCGAGCCACCCCGACTTCTCGCCCAAGGGCGATCAGTTCGTCTACGTGCAGCGCGGCGCGGGCGCCGACTGGTCGTTCCAGAGCGGCGCGCTCTACACCGTGAGCTACGACGACTCCACGCAGGCGTTCGGCACGCCGGCGCCGCTGGTCCCGAGCGGCGGCGCGAACAACTACTATCCGTCGTACTCTCCCGACGGGAAATGGATCCTCTACAACCGCACCGACGACAACTCCAACGCCTACAACTCCGGCAACGCGGAGCTGTGGGTCGTGCGGTCGGACGGATCGCAGCCGCCGCTCAAGCTCAGCGCGGCGGACATCGGCCCGGGCCTCACGAACTCGTGGGCGCGGTGGGCGCCGTTCCAGTCGACCTACGGCGCGAGCGACGAGCCGCTGTACTGGATCACGTTCTCGTCGAAGCGCGAGTTCGGCGTGCGCCTGACCGCCGCGCTCGGCAACACGCGCCCGCAGATCTGGATGACGCCGTTCTTCCCGGATCGCATGACGCAGTCGCAGGATCCGACGTCGCCGTCGTTCCGCCTGCCGTTCCAGTCGATCGACACCAGCAATCACATCGCGCAGTGGACCGAGCGCGTCGTCCCCGTGAACTGATCGTCGTCGCGGTCTCGCTGCTCGCGGCCTGCGGGGGACGCCCGCCGCGAGCGGCGGCTCCGTCTCCCTCGCGCGTGATCAGCGCGGACGTCGAGATCGGATCGGGGCGCGTGATCCGAGCGATCGCGCTCGACGGCGCGAGCGTGTGGTGGGCGGATCTCGACGGCGTGTATCGCGACGGCGCGCGCGTCGCGCAGCCGCCCGCGGAGATCGCGCGCGCGCTCGAGGCGCCGCGCACCGAGGGGACGATCACGATCACGGTCACGAGCGGCTTGATCGTCGAGCGTGACGGCGACACCGCGCGCGTGATCGCGCAGTCGCGGCCCGGGCACGATCTCTCGCCGGGCGTGATCGCGGTCGACGCCCACGCGGTGTACGCGGTCGAGGTGCGCCCCGACGGCGCGGAGGCGATCGTCGCGCATCCGCGGCCGGGGCACGGGCCGATCTTCGTCGGCACGATGGGCGAGACGCGCGACGCGAGCGCGTCCCGACTCCCCGCGACCGTGACGGGGCCGGTCGCCGCGCTGACCGTCACCGACGACGCGGTCTATTGGATCGACGGCACGTCGCTGTGGCGGATGACGCCGGGCGCGGCGCCGACGGCGGTGTGGACCGCGGAGGTCGCGGGGCCGCTGCAGCAGACGAACGCGGCGTTCGCGGTGCTCGCCGACGGCACGATCGTCACGACGACCGCGGGCTTCACGGTCGGCGATCTGATCGCGATCGATCGCGGCGGCGCGGTGCGCACGCTCGCGACGATGAACGGCGAAGCGTTCGGGCCGAAGGTGGTCGCGAGCGGCGCGCACATCTATTACGTCGTCGGCGGCACACAGGTGTGGACGACCGACGGCACGAGCGCGCCGACGCGCGTGCTCGGCCCGACGGGCGAGATCGTCGATCTCGCGGCGGGCGGCGACGGCGCGTACGCGGCGGTGATGACCGACGGCGTCGCGCACGTGATCGAGATCGCGGCGAAGCCGATCGATCTCGGCGCGGCGTACGGCTTCGTGCCCGGCACGCTCGAGGCGCGCGCGGGCGGCGTGTCGTACGCGAACGAAGACGCGAAGGCGATCCTGATGTTGCAGCGCCCCGTGTCATAGATCTCGGCCTCGCGGCATCCGATGCCGCGAGGGCGACGTAACCGCGGCGCGCGCGCCCTGCACTGATCACGTGAGACCGCTGTTCTTCCGGACGCGGTCCAGGAGTGCCCATGCGCGCTGTGGTCATCGTTTGTCTTCTATCGGGGGTCGCGCGCGCGGGCGGCGACATCCCGCTCGACGCGTTCCGGCCCGCGGTCGATTCGCGCGGCTTCGTCACCGTCGACGGCGCGGCCGTGCTCGATCCCGGGCAGCTGTCGTTCGGGCTCGTCACGTCGTGGTCGAAGAAGCCGCTCGACGGCATCGACGACCTGATCTCGCCGACGCTGGTCGGCGCGATCGGCGTGTTCGATCGCGCCGAGCTCGGCGTCGCGCTGCCGCTCGGCATCGTGTCGGGCGACGGCGTCGCCGCGCAGGGGCTCGGCGATCTGACCTTCGACGGCAAGGTCACGATCGATCGTCACTTCGCGATCGTCGGCACCGCGTCGCTGCCGACCGGCGCCAAGGACGCCTGGCTGTCCGCAAACCGGACATCGCTGGGCGCGCGGCTCGTCGGCGAGGTGCACGCCGGCCCGTTCCGGTTCGGCGCGAACGCGGGCGTGCGCGCGCCGATCGGCGGCGACGAGCTGGGCATGTCGATGTCGCTCGGCCCCGCCCTGCCGGTCGGCGGCGCGATCGCGTGGGAGGCCGCGCCCGGCAAGATCGAGCTGGTCGCCGAAGGCTTCGCGGTCGTGCCGATGCGCGGCGACGGCTACTTCCCGATCGAGGCGCTCGGCGCGGCGCGCTTCTACCTCGCGCACGCGTCGCACCTCGAGCTCGGCGTCGGCGCGGGGCTCGGCGGCGCCGGCGGCAACCCCGAGCTGCGCGCGTTCCTCGGCATCGTCTTCGAGCCGACCTCGCCCGAGCACGCGAGCGCGAAGATCGAGATCGCCGACGCGGCTCCGCCGCCTCCTCCGAAAGCCGCGCCGCCCGACGATCCGGAACCACGCTACGGCGATCGCGACGGCGACGGCTTCAACGACCACGACGATCTCTGCCCCGACGAGCCCGGCGTCGCACAGTGGGGCGGCTGCCCGGAGTCCGACTTCCAGCACGACGCGGTCGCCGACGTCGAGGACCGCTGCGATCGCGACGCGTGCCCCGATCGCGACATCGTGCGCATGGGCGACACCGTGCTGATCACGCTCGAGGACATCAACTTCGAGTTCGACTCGGCCGTGATCAAGAAGGACAGCTATCACGTGCTCGACGCGATCGTAGATACGCTGCAAGCGAACAGCGACGTCACGTCCGTCGAGGTCGGCGGCCACACCGACGAGCGCGGCCCCGACGCGTACAACCTCGACCTCTCGCAGCGCCGCGCCGACGCCGTGATGGCGTACCTCGTCGCGCACGGCGTCGATCAAGCGCGCCTCAGCGCGCAAGGCTACGGCGAGCGCGTGCCCAAGGTCGAAGGCCACGACGAGCACGCGTGGCGGATCAATCGCCGCGTCGAGTTCGTGATCCTGCACCGTTCATCCTGAGCGAAGTCGAAGGACGAAACCGTAGGACGCGATCGCGGACCAGCGTCGACGGATCCGGCGCGGTCGCGGTGGTCGGCTCGAGGTACGTGCGGAACGCGATCGCGCCGAGCGCGCCGTTGTCGAGGCCGTCGGGGCACGCGCCCTTGGGGATCTCGAGGCAGTACGGATCGCCGCCGCAGCTGCGCGCGATCTTGTACGCGTACAGCTTCGGCGCGTCGGTGGTGACGTACTGCTGCGCGCTGCCGGGGAAGCGCGGGCTCGCCGCGCTCGCGACGCCGACGAGATGTTGCACGGCGTAGACCGACGCGTTCGCGTACGACACCTTGCCGGAGACGGCGTGATCGACGCCGTACACGACGTAGAAGTCGTCGTCGCTCGCGAACAAGACGCCGGCCTTGGTCGCGGGATACGTGGTGTCGCGGTTGTCGAACGCGCACACCGACGCGCCGCTGATGCACGCGAGCGGATCGGGCACGCCGTCGTCGACGGGGATCTCGGTCGCGGTGAAGCCCGGATACGCCGCGACGATCGCGGAGCCGAGCGCGTCGACCGAGCCGCCGAGCGCGAGCTCGCCGTTCGAGGCGTCCTTCACGCGCGGCGCCGGTGACGGTTCGGGCGACGGCGACGGCGCGCCGTTCGGCGTCACGCGCCACACCTGCGCGCCCGGATGCGCGAGGTACGCGCCGAGCGCCGCCGGATCCTGCGGCAACGCGACGCGGAACAAGACGTCGAACGTGTCGGCGGCGTCGTCGCTGCCGAAATGCGCGAGGGCCGGATCGAAGACGAGCGTGTTGATCGCGCTCGATGGGAAGCCGGCCGCGATCAGCGCGTCGCGCGCCTTCGCTTCGGTGCCGGCGTCGCCGGTCGCGATGATCGCGGTGCGCGCGCCGTCGGCGTGGAGCACGAGATCGTTGAGCGTCTCGCTCACGCTCGCGGCGACGACGCGGCGGCCGCCGCCCGACTTCGCGCGATCCTCGATGTACGGCGTGAAGCCGAAGTAGCGCGAGGTCGGCGGCGTCGTGCCGACGAACACGATCGCCTCGTCGGCGCGCAGGCGGAACGCGTTCGACATGCCGTCGGCGCGCGCGTGCGGGTTCGGCGTCGTCTCGTCGGGGCCGGGCGGCACGAACCACGCCGCGTACGGGCTCGACGGGTTGTTGCCCGCGCACGACGACGCGCAGCAGTTGCTCAGATCGAGGAGCTCGAACGAGCCCGCCGCGGCGCGCAGGCCGTGCGATCCGAACGAGGTGACGAAGTCGGGCATCGCGTCGGCGGGCGCCGGCGCATCGGGCGGCGACGACGACACGCTGCCGCAGGCACTGATCAGCAAGAAGAGCGATACGCGCATCTCATCCTCCGAAAATACGGCCGCGCCCACCATGGGCGCGACCTGGCGCTCGTGCGGAGCGAAGGGGCGACAAGGCGCCGCACTCGCGCCGTGACCTCAGGGCATCTCGGCCGCGCAGCTCGACTCCGCCCAGCGACCGATGAAGTGACCGGCGTCGACGCCGCCGACCTTCTCGCGGTAGAGGCCCTGCACGCGGCCGTGCTCGCCGCTGCGATCGAGCCAGCGACCGACGAAGTGGCCGTCGTCCCAGTGACCGGCGAGGATGCCGACGAACTTCCCGTCGTTGGCGATGTACTTGCCGAAGAAGACCTGCTCGCCGTTCTTGCGCGTGCCGTAGATGCCGCGCACGTGACCGATCGGGTTGCCGTCGGCGTCGGCGACGACGCCGAGGAAGCCGCCGAGCCCGTCGCGGAACGCGTGCCAGCGGCCGCGCAGCACGCCGTGATCGCACGCGCCGTCGCGCATCGCGATCGCGATCATGCGGTTGCCGTCGGCGCCGACGTCGACGGCGACCGGGCCCGCGAGCAGATCGCTCATCTGATAGACGATCGGCGCGCCCGACGCCGGCGTGTACGTGAGCGTGAGCGGGCCCGCGCTCGGCGTCGGATCGACGAGCTCGAGCACGAGGCCGTCGGCGGCGGGGCGCGTCTTCGAGTCGAACGAGACGCTCGCGAGCTCGGTGCGCGGCAGGATGCGATCGGTCGCGTCCTCGAACGCGATGCGATGGCGCACCAGCAGGCCGCCGCGCGAGAGCGAGATCGATCCGCTCCAGTCGGTGACCGCGGTGACCGTGCGATCGGGCGGCAGCTGACCCCACACGATCGCGACGCGGAAGCGCGCGGCGTCGGCGTGCGCGCCGAGCTCGATCATCGCGGGGTCGTTCGCCATCGAGTCGGTCACGGGCGCGTCGGCCTCGATCGACGCGGCCTCGAACTGATCGGGCTCGCCGAACTGCGGCGCTTCGTCGGTGGTGGTGACGCCGCCGTTGGGCTGCTCGATCGCAGCTTCGACGGTGCCGGGATCCGATCCGGGATCGGTGTCGTTGGTCATGCACGCGGGCGCGAGCGCCGCGAGGGTGAGAGCGAGAGCGCGATAGGACATGGGTTCCTCCGTATGCGAGGAGGCATGAGCAACGGCCGGGCCAGCCGTAACTCCGCGGCGCCGCGAGCGCGGTGGAACCTGCGCGTACCGGCCGCGCGGATCGGCGCAGATCCGCCGGTACCTGGAGGTGCCGCGACGGTCCTACGGGTGGACGTCGAGGCGCTCGCCGTCTTTGACGTCGAGCGTGTGGTCGTAGCGGATCGAGCCGTCGTCGGGAGAGACGAGCTGGATGCGGTGGCGGCCGGCGGGGATGGGCGCGCCGAACTTCGGCGTCGAGCCCCAGTCGTTGCCGTCGACGCGGATCAGCGCGTACGGATCGGCGGTGAAGGTGACCTTGCCGGCGCCGGTCGGCGGCGGGGGCACCGCGGCGGGCTGCGCATCGGGATGCGTGATCGGGATCGCGATCGCGGCATCGACGTGATGCACGACGACGGTCGCGCGCGCATCCAGCTTGATCGACGCGTCGATCGGCACCGGCGCATCGATCACGATCGGCACCGGCGCGTCGATCACGATCGGCGCGGGCGCGGCATCGATCGACACGACCGCGACCGGCTTCGTCGATCCGCGCGTCGCGAAGTACACGCCGATCGCCGCGGCGATCGGCAACAACAAGAACAGCCACCACCACGACCGCCGGGCTCGCTCGGGCTCGCGATCGGGCTCCGGCTCCGGCTCCGCTTGCACCGCGGGCAGCGTCTCGGCGATCGCCGTCACGACGCCGCTCGGGCGGCCGATCGCCGCGCGCATGCCGGTCGCGCGCGCGACCACGCCGCGCAGCCAGACGCGATGCGCCTCGCGCTCGCTCGCGAGCTCGCGCGTCGTCCACGCCGCGACCGTCTCGGCGCCCTCGGCGGTCGCGATGCGCTCGAGCTCCTCGGCGAGCTCGGCCGCGGTCGGCGTGCGCGTCGCGAGCTCGCGATCGAGCGCGCGCATCACCGCGGCGTCGAGCCCGGCCGGCATCGGGTGCGAACGCGAGGGCGGAACGATCTCCTGCACGACGACGTTGCGCGCGACCTGATAGATCGATTCGCCGTCGAAGACCGGCTGGCCGGTGAGCACCTCGTGCAAGACGCAGCCGAGCGACCACACGTCGCTGCGCCGATCGACCGTCTCGTTCTTGACCTGCTCCGGCGACATATAAGGCGGCTTGCCCTTCACCGTGCCGACCTCGGTGACCGGCGCCTGGCGTCCCTTGACGAGCGCGATCCCGAAGTCGAGCACCTTCACCTGCCCGTCCCATCCGAGCATCAAGTTCTCGGGGGAGAGATCGCGGTGCACGACGCCCATCCAATGTCCGTCGACGTCGCGCAGCTCGTGCGCCGCGTGCACGCCGCGCGCGGCCTCCGCGATCGCGCGCGCGGCGATCGCCGGCGGCACGCGACGCTCCGCGAGCTCGCGGAAGCGCACGCCGGGGACGTACTCCATGACGAGGTACAAGCCGCCGGCTTCTTCGCCGAAGTCGGTGACCTGCGCGATCGCGGGATGCACGAGCCGCGCGAGCAGCTTCGCCTCGTCGAGGAACATCGCGCGCACCGCGGCCGCGCCCGCGAGCTCGGCGCGGATCGTCTTGATCGCGACCAGCCGCTCGAAGCCTTCGGGCCCGTGGCGCCGCGCGAGCAAGACCTCGCCCATGCCGCCGGTCTTGAGCGCGCGCAGCACCTCGTAGTCGCCGAGCTTCGCCATCGTCAGTCGGCGTCTACATCGGACGCGGGTCGCTCGACGAGCGCGTGCTTGTACAAGAGCTCGCGGAAGTGCTTGCGCGACAACCCCGCGTGCTCGGCGGCGCGCGTGACGTTGCCGCCGTTCGCGGCGAACACCGCGGCGACGTAGCGGCGCTCGAAGTGATCGTTCCAGCGCTCCTTGGCTTCCTTGAAGCCGAGCGCGGTGTCGATCGTGCCTTCGAACGCGGGCGCCGCGGTCGCGTCCACCCACAGCTTCAAGTCGCCGAACCGCACGGCGCCGCCGCTGATCGCCCACGCGCGCTCGAGGACGTTGCGCAGCTCGCGCACGTTGCCGGGCCACGCGTGGCGCTCGAGCCGCGCGAGGTTGTCGCCTTCGATCGATCCGGGCTCCGCGCCGCGCAGCGCGTAGAACGCGGCGACCAAGAGCGGGAGATCTTCGAGGCGCTGG
Organism: Kofleriaceae bacterium; assembly: GCA_035493675.1. Lineage (GTDB taxonomy): Bacteria > Myxococcota_A > Polyangia > Haliangiales > Haliangiaceae > JAIOQA01. The sequence goes on from DATJIA010000436.1 coordinate 66,023, forward strand.
CGCACCGGCGGCAGCGCGACGTGCACGACCGCGAGGCGATAGAAGAGATCGAAGCGGAACTGCTTGTCGGCGACCATGCGCGACAGATCGCGATGGGTCGCCGCGACCACGCGGGTGTCGACGGGCACCGGCTTGTCGGCGCCGACCGGTTGCACGGTCTGCGCCTCGAGCGCGCGCAAGAGCTTGGCCTGCGCCGCGAGCGGCAGCTCGCCGAGCTCGTCGAGGAAGAGCGTGCCGCCGCTCGCCTCGACGAAGGCGCCGCGACGCACCGTGTCCGCGCCGGTGAACGCGCCCTTCACGTGCCCGAACAGGTGCGAGTCGATCAGGCTCTCCGAGATCGCGGAGCAATCGACGACGACGAACGGCCCGCCCGCGCGCGGCGACGCGTCGTGCACCGCCTTCGCGGCGAGCTCCTTGCCGGTGCCGCTCTCGCCTTCGATCAAGATCGTCGCGTCCGACGGCGCCGCGAGCTCGAGCACCGCGAACAGCTCGCGCATCGCGATCGATCGACCGACCATCGCGCCGAAACGCTCGCGCTCCGACGGCGCCACCATCGGCGCTTCCGACGCGCCGATGCGCACCGACGTGCCGCCGAAGCGGAGGACCGTGCCGCCCGGCACGACGACCTCGGTGATCCGCGAGCCCTGCCACCACGTCCCGTTGGTCGAGCCGAGATCCTTGACGCGCACGCCCTCGGGCACCGCGTTCAACTCGGCGTGACGACGCGACACCTGCGCGTCGTTGAGGACGAGATCACAGCTCGCGTGCGCGCCGACCGTGATCGGCCTCGCACCGAGCGCGACCTGGGCGCCGCCCTCGCCGAGGACCTGCGCGAGGAAGGCGCGCGGCGCGGTTCGCCCGCGGGTCGCGGCGGTCGTGAGCCCGGTCATGAGCACGGTGCGGCGATCGACGCTCAACACGGCTACGATACACCTGGTACGATCGCCGCGTGCGCGCCGCGGCTCTCGTCCTGTTCCTCGGAGCGAGCGCGTGCAGCGATCCGACGATCGACGTCACGATCGATATCCCCGACGCGTATCGATCGATGGTCTCGTCGATCACGCTCGCCGACTACGAGCGCGACGGCCTGACCTGCGACGCGATCGCGTTCGGCGACGAGAGCGCGGCCGCGCTCGACGGCGCGCTGACCACGCAGGTCGAGGTCGCGCCCGGCGCGTCGGCGGGCCTGACCGGGATCTCGCGCGTCGATCACAAGGTGCTGGTCGCGCGCGGTCGCGATGCCGGCGGCGAGCTCGTCGTCGCCGGGTGCCGCGAGCTCGACGCGCTCGACGGATCGGTCACGGTCGATCTGCCGACGATCGCCGCCGCGCTCGTCACGATCGATCCGCGCCGCCCCGACGCGCCGCTCGATCTCGCCGATCCGATCACGGTGCACGCGCTCGATCCGCTCGGCATGCCGCTCGAGCACCGCGACGTCGTGTGGCGCGTGTTCGGACCGAAGGGCGCGCCCGGCGGCGTGCCCGGCGCGGCGAGCTGTCCGATGCCGGGCGTCGACGGCTGCACGTCGACGCAGGCGGGCGACGCGAACGTCGCCGCGTCGCCGCCGTCCGCGCCCGGGCCCGCGCTCGTCGAGGTGCACGTCGAGTGGGCGCGCGCGCAGCCGGCGCCGGTCGCCGCGTTCGAGCTGCCGCTCGCCGACGGCTTCTCGCTGCGCACGCTCACGAAGAACGTCGACACCCCGTCGTGCACGATCTATCGCGCCGCGAACGGGCCGCGCGTCGCGTGCATCGCGATCGCGGTCGGCGGCTCGAAGGAGATCCAGCACTTCGAGTGGAACGGCAGCGCGATGCAGGAGCTCGCGACGTCGCCGTCGGTGCCGGGCGCGGTCGCGCTGATCGCCGCGTCGCTCGGCGCCACCGATCGCGTCATCGCGATCACCGACACCGGCGACTTCGTCGACGGCACGACCGGCGCGACGCTCGGTCACGTCACCCTGCCCGCGGCCGCGGTCGCGGCGCAGCTGGTGCCGGCGTGCGGGAAGTCGCCGTTCGTCGTGATCGGGCTCGCCAACGGCAAGGTCGTCACCACTGACACCGCGGGCGCCACGATCGTTAACTTCGTGACGTCGTCGCCGACCGACACGCGCCAGTTCTCGCTCGCCGCGGCCGGCTGCGTGAGCGATCTCGTCAAGCCGGCCACGCTCTATCGCGGCGTCGTCCTGCTCGAGAGCAAGAACATGACGAGCGTGCCGTACGCGCAGATCGACGGGCCGACGATGAAGTTGGAGCCGAAGTGGGCGGGCCTCGGCGACGGCGTCGGCTTCCTCGACGTGGGCGGCGGCGAGTTCCGGCTCGCGACCGGACGCCTCGATCTCAGCGGCGTCGTGATCGACGAGTCCCGGATCGATCCGACCCGCGAGGACACCGCGCAGCTCGCGTCGATGGCGCAGCACGACTCGATCACGGTGCCGGCCGCGATCGCGAGCGGTGATCTCGACGGCGACGGCCAGTCCGATCGCGCGTGGCTGCTCGTGGGCGGCGGCCTGCGCCCGCCCGGCCGCGTGCAGATCGAGCTCGCCGCGACCGCGCACGGCGTCCCGATCGCGGGCGTCTCGCCGGAGATCGGGACCCAGCCGACCGGCTTGCTCGTCGCCGATCTCGACGGCGACGGGATCGACGACGTGATCGTGTACGGCGGCGACACGGTCGTGATGGTGCTCGCGGGGCGATCGCCGTGAAGCGAATCCTCCTCGTCGTGCTCGTCGCGTGCGGCGGATCGCCCGCGCCCAAGCACGAGCGCCCGCCGCCGCGCCCGACATACGATCCGCGCGAGCTCGCCGAGCTGGCCGACGGCTTCTTCGATCTGCTCGCGACCACCGCCGAGGTCGTCGAGGCGCACCCGAACGACTGCCCGGGCATGGCGAAGGAGCTCGATCAGATGCTCGAGACCTCCGCGCCGATCACGACGCGCATGAAAGAGGTCGCCGCCGATCCGGACGGCGCGCGCGCGCTGAACGATCAGATGAAGCGCCACGACGCCGACACGCCCGCGATCGTCGATCGGATCTCGAAGGGGCTCGCGCCGTGCGCCGGTGATCCGACCGTTCGCAACGCGGTCGATAAAATGCCTGTGTTCTGAATCGCGACTTGGGTTGTCGGTGATCCGATTCCAGGGGCTGTCGATTCCCTTCGCTCCCGCTCGTATGTAATAGCGATTCGCATGCGCATGAGGTGGATCTCGATCTCGTTGGTCGTGATGCTCGGTGGAATCGCAGCGGCGCAGGACACGCCGCCCGCGCCCGCGCCCGCTCCGACCCCGGCGCCCACGCCGCCGGCGCCACCCCCCGAGCCCACGCCGCCGCCCGCGCCGCCGCCCGCCCCCGCGCCGGCGCCGACGACGCCGCCGCCCGCGCCGGAGACCAAGCCCGCGGAAGAGCCGCTGCCGCCCGTCGATCAACCGCCGCCGCCGACGACGCCGGCGAGCGACGAAGAGCTTCCGCCCGACACCGGCGAGGAGGTCGTGGTGATCACCGGCTCGCGCATCGGCGATCCGCTCGGCAAGCAGCAGCCGGTGCTCACGCTGTCGCGTGAAGATCTCGAGCGCACCGGCCTCGTGAACGTCGGCGACATCCTGCAGCAGCAACCCGTCTCCGGCGGCGCGATCAACGGCAAGTTCAACTCGTCGGGCAACTTCGGCTTCCCGCCCGACGGCGGCGGCATCGGCGCCGGCGCGATCGAAGCCGACCTGCGCTACCTCAACTCGAAGCGCGTGCTCGTCCTCGTCGACGGCATGCGCTGGATCAACGGCTCGTCGGCGTCGGGCGTCGCCGCCGCGGTCGATCTCAACACGATCCCGCTCGGCATGATCGATCACATCGAGGTGCTCGAGGACGGCGCGTCGCCGATCTACGGCTCCGACGCGATCGGCGGCGTCATCAACATCATCACGCGCAAGGAGTTCAGCGGCGTCCTCGCCAACGCGTACGCCGGCGGCTTCCACTACGGCGACGGCTTCACGCAGAAGTACGACGTCGCGTGGGGCCAGACGACCGAGAAGATGTCGACGATCTTCGGCGTCTCGTACCTCGATCAGCGCCGGATCAACTCGGCCGATCGCGAGATCTCCGACTCGCCGATCCCGACGCTCGACAACTGCGAGGCCGGCTGCTCGTCGGCGACGCCGCAGGGCCGGGTCGTCTTCCACGATCCGAACACCAACACCGATCAAGATCTGACGCTCGACAACGGCGTCACCAACCCGATGTACCCGGGCGACTACCACGACTTCACGAGCGCCGATCGCTTCAACTTCGCGCCGTACAACCTCGTGCAGACGCCGTCGCGGCGCACCAGCGTGTTCGGCATCATCACGTACAAGCTGCCGCATCGCACCGAGGTGCGCGGCCTCGCGACCTTCACCAACCGCCAGTCGATCAACCAGGCCGCGCCGGAGCCGCTCTTCATCGGGCCCGAGGCGGGCAACGGCAACCGCCTCGACACCATCGGCGTCGACGCGACCAACCCGTACAACCCGTTCGGCTTCACGTTCGATCCGGCGACCAACCCGTTCGTGATCACGCGCCGTCCGATCGAGGCCGGCCCGCGCACGTTCGAGCAGAACGTCGACACCTTCCTCTTGCGCGGCGGGCTCGACGGCAAGTTCGATCTCGGCGACCAGCAGCACTTCACGTGGGACGCGACCTTGCAGTGGGGCGTCAACCGCGCCAACCAGCGCCGCAACCACTCGTTCAACTCGCTCAAGCTGCAGCAGGCGCTCGGCCCCGCGTATCAAGACGCGAACGGTTGGCACTGCGGCACCGCGACCAACCCGGGCGATCCGAACTGCGTGCCGTTCGACATCTTCGGCGGGCAAGGCCGCCCGATCACGCAGGCGATGCTCGACTACGTCACCTTCACCGAGCACGACGTCTCCGAGCAGCGCATGACCGACGCGATGGCGAACGTCAGCGGCACCGTCGCGAAGCTGCCGGGCGGCGAGCTCGGCGTCGCGGTCGGCGTCGAGCACCGCGACCTGTCCGGCTTCTTCGAGCCCGACGCGGTGGTCGCCGCCGGCGACGGCGCCGACGTGCCCGCGCAGCCGACCGCCGGCCACTACTCGGTCAACGAGGCCTATGCGGAGCTGCGCGTCCCGGTGATCAAGGATCAGCAGTTCGCGCGCTTGATCGACATCAACGCCGCGGGCCGCGTCTCCGACTACTCGTTCGAGAACGCCGAGCTCACCGGCAAGGCGGGCGCGCGCTGGAAGCCGACCGAGGACCTCGTGATCCGCGCCAGCTACGGCCTCGGCTTCCGCGCGCCGTCGATCGGCGAGCTGTTCGGATCGAAGTCGCGCTTCGACGCGATGCTGGTCGACCCGTGCAGCGACTTCAACCGCCCCGAGATCCCGCAGGCGACGCGCGATCGCTGCATCGCGCTGGGCGTGCCGGCGAACGGCAGCTACACGCAGCTCAACCCGCAGATCTCGGTGACCACCGGCGGCAACGCGACGCTCCACCCCGAGCGCTCGAACAGCTTGAACGTCTCGTTCGCGTACAGCCCGAAGTGGGCCGATCAGAAGCCGTGGAGCGATCACCTCGACTTCGAGGTCGCGTACTGGGACATCCAGCTCGACGGCGCGATCAGCGCGATCGACGCGCAGGTGCAGATCGACCGGTGCGTGAACGGCGGCGACGACACCCTGTGCCAGGGCATCTCGCGCACCGCCGCCGGCACGATCAACGGCTTCGCGAACCAGCTGCAGAACATCGGCGGCATCAAGACGCGCGGCGTCGACTTCACGATCGCGTGGGCGACGCCGATGAAGGACTACGGCAAGCTCAGCGCGCGCGACGTGTCGAGCTTCCTCGATCGCTACGACGAGAACATCCCGAGCTCGGAGGGCTTCTCGACGGTGGCGCGCGCCGGCACGCTCGCCGGCACGCCCGAGCGCGCGTTCCCGCGCTTCAAGTCGAACCTGATGCTCGAGTGGCTCTACAAGGACATCTCGTTCTCGCTGACCACGCGCTACATCCACTCGGTCGTCGAGCAGTGCCGCGACCTCGCCGACTTCCCGGGCACCTGCTCGGAGCCGCATCCGGAGGACGACTCGCTGTCGAAGAACAAGCTGCACCCGACCGTCTACAACGACATCCAGGTGCTGTGGACGCCCGACTTCGATCACTCGCTGTCGCTCACCGCGGGCGTGAACAACCTGTTCAACGTCGATCCGCCGACCTGCTACTCGTGCTCGCTGAACGGGTTCAACCCGCAGACGTACGACGTGCCGGGCATCTACGGCTACGTCAGCGCGGCGTATCATGTGCAGTAGTGAAGCGACTCCTCGCGCTCCTCGTCCTCGCTAGCTGCGGGCACAACACCCCGCCCGAAGCACCCGTCCCGCGCGTGGTCGATGCTGCGCCGCTGCGAGTCGAGGCGGACGCGCCGATCCCGATCGACGCGCCGCTCCCGCTCGCGCAGGATCCCGGGGCCCTCGCGGCGGGCCTGATCGCGCTGTACGAGGACCTCGCGAGCGCGGCGGCGTCGAGCACCGATTGTCCGACGATCGCGACGAACATCGCGGCGCTCCGCGAGAAGCACGCCGCGTTCCTCGACGCGCTCCGCAAGGCCGACGCCGCGGGGCACCACGACGATCTCGCGCACGCGCTCGAGCCCTACAAGGACCGCGTGCGACAGGCGCTCGACGTGATCACGGCGAAGACGGCGCCGTGCGGCAAGGATCCGGCGGTCGAGCGCGCGATCGATCAGCTGTTCGGCGGCTGATCACCTACACGCCCGTCGTGATACGGATCGATCGGCGTGCTGGTCCCCGCCGCCATGACGACGGTCGCGCACGAGCTCAGCTCGACCGAACGGACGCTGTTCGCGATCAAGGTCATCGGTGGCCTGGTCGCGCTGTTCGTGCTGGCGTTCCTCGGCGGCTCGCGCCCGGTCGTGCGGCTGCAAGAGCGGCTCGGCATGACCAACGTCATCGCCGCGGGCTTCCCGTTCCTCGCGCTCGGCCTGATCGCGAGCCATCCGCGGATCGGCATCCTCGACGCCCACGTCCTCGACGAGCTGCGGCCGATCCTGCACTTCGGCCTCGGATGGCTCGGCTTCATCATCGGGGCGCAGCTCGACATCCGCGTGCTCGACAAGGTGCCCAAGGGCACCGCGTACATCGTGCTGGTCGAGGCGATCGGTCCGTTCGTCGCCGCCGCCGCGGCGTGCGGCGCGATCATGGTGCTCGGCTTCGGCCTCGCGTGGGACGACGTCGCGCTCTGGCGCGATCTGATCATCCTCGGCGCCGCCGCCGCGATGACCGCGCCGCGCCAGTTCCGCGGCTTCGCGATCCGATCGTGGCGCGAGGGCAAGGGCGTCGACGTCCTGCTCGGCCAGCTCGACGAGATCGTCGGCGTGGTCGGCCTCTTGTTCTTGACCGCGTACTTCCGCGGCGACGTCGGCCATTGGCAGCTGCCGGCGACCGCGTGGCTGTTCGTCGAGCTCGGGCTCGGCGTCGTGATCGGCGTCCTGATCTTCGCGATGATCCGCGTGCCGCACTCGAACGCGGAGTTCCTCGCGGTCGTGCTCGGATCGATCGCGTTCGCGTCGGGGCTCGCCGGCTACCTCGAGCTGTCGCCGATCGTCGTGTGCTTCCTCGCCGGCGTGCTGGTGATCAACTTCCCCAACGATCAGAAGGAGAGCGTCTTCCGCATCCTCAACCAGCTCGAGCGGCCGATCCACCAGCTCTTCCTGATCATCGCGGGCGCCTTGTGGTCGGTCGCCGACTGGCGGGGCTGGGCGCTGGTGCCCGCGTTCGTCGCGGCCCGCGCGATCGGCAAGTGGCTCGGCATCACCGCGGCGCACGCGTCGGTCACCGGCGAGGCGCCGGTCGGTTGGACCGACGACCGCACGCTGATCACGCCGCTGTCGGGCCTCTCGATCGCGCTCGTGATCAGCGTCGCCGGTTTCGGCGGCGTCGCGCTGCCCTGGATCACGACCGCGGTGATCGGCGGCGCGGTCGTCAGCGAGATCCTCGTCCACTACGCGTACAGCGGCCGCGAGGACGCGCGCGCCGAGCTCGAGCCGGTGTCCGATCCGGTCAGCCCGGGCACGCTGCCCGACGACGCCGAGGTCGACGCCGCGATCGACGAGCTCGAGGAGGACTCCGGCCCGGTCTATCGCGAGCCGCAGGATGATCTGCCGGCGGGCGGCCGCGGGCCCGGCACGCAATCGGAGGAGGACGCATGATCCCGATGCTCTTGCTCCTCGCGCTCGGCGGCCTGATGCACGCCGCGCGCAGCTTCACCGAGGGCGCCGGCGCCGCCGGCGTCGAGCTCGCCTTCGGCTTCCTCTTGCTGGTCGCGTTCTTCAACGCGCGCTTCCTGCACAAGCTCGGGCTGCCGCACCTGACGTGCTACCTGCTCGCCGGGATCATCACCGGGCCGTTCGTGCTCGATCTCGTCACCGACTCGATGACGACGCAGCTCAAGGTCGTCAGCGACGTCGCGGTCTGCATGATCGCGCTCACCGCCGGCGCCGAGCTCAACTTCGAGAAGATCCGCCCCTACATGAGCGTGCTGCGCGGGATGGTCTTCTATTCCGTGATCGGCACGATGTTCGTCCTCGGCGGCGTGCTCTTCTTGATCCGCCCGCTCCTGCCCTTCCTCGACGCGATGTCGCTCGACCAGGCGGGCGCGGTGTGCCTGATGATCGGCATCGCGGCGTCGGCGCAGTCGCCGTCGGTCGTGATGGCGATGGTGTCGGAGCTGCGCAGCGAAGGTCCGGTGACCCGCGTGCTGCTCGCGATGGTCGTCGTCGCCGACTTCATCGTGATCATCTGCTACGCGATCGCGTCCGCGGTCGCGGGCGCGGTGATCGGCGGCGACATCGACGTCGGCAAGGAGGTCGCGTCGGTGTCGTGGGAGCTCGGCGGATCGATCGTGTTCGGCGTCGCGATCGGCGCGGTGCTCGGCGTGTTCCTGCAGGCGGTCAAGCGCGGCGGGTCCTTGTTCGCGGTGATGGTGTGCCTGGTCGTCGCCGAGATCGGCGCGCGCATCCACCTCGATCCGCTGATCACGATGATCGCCGCGGGCGTCTGGCTCGAGAACTTCTCGAAGGCCGACTCGTCGAAGCTCCTGCACGACTTCGAGAGCGCGCAGCTGCCGGTCTTCCTCGTCTTCTTCGCGCTCGCCGGCAGCCACATCAACCTGCGCACGCTCTACGCGTCGCTCTTGCCGGTCGCGATCATCGTGATCGCGCGCGCGAGCTCGTTCTTCATGGGCTGCCGCATCGCGACGCGCAACGCGAGCGCCGATCCCGCGGTGCGCAAGTACGCCTGGTTCGGCCTGGTGCCGCAGGCGGGCCTCGCGATCGCGATCGCGCTGATCATGCAGAAGTCCTTCCCCAGCTTCGGCAGCGAGGCCGGCGTGCTCTTGCTCGGCGTCGTCGCGGCCAACGAGCTGGTGGCGCCGCCGATCTTCCGCCTCGTCATGCTGCGCTCCGGCGAGGCCGGCAAGCGCGCCGCCGCCGATTTCGGCGCCCACGCGCACGCGCCCGCACGCGCGCAGATCGCGCTCCCCCACCCGCCATGATCCCGCTGCTCCTCCTCCTCGCGCTCGGCGGCCTCATGCACGCGGCGCGCAGCTTCACCGAGGGCGCCGGCGCCGCCGGCGTCGAGCTCGCCTTCGGCTTCCTCTTGCTCGCGGCGTACTTCAACTCGAAGGTGCTGCACCGCCTCGGCCTGCCGCACCTGACCGCGTACCTGCTCGCCGGGATCATCGCGGGCCCGCACGTGCTCGCGCTCGTCGATCACGACATGACGGTCAACCTGCAGATCGTCAGCGACGTCGCGGTCTGCATGATCGCGCTGACCGCGGGCGCGTCGCTCGACTTCGTCCAGATCCGCCCGATGCTCGGCACGCTCGTCGCGCTCGTGTTCATGAGCGTGATCCTCGCCGCCGCGGCGATCGGCGGCGCGGTCTTCCTGGCGCGGCCGTTCCTGCCGTGGCTCGCCGACATGCCGTTCCTCGACGCGGTCGCGGTCTCGATGATGCTCGGCGTGACGCTCGCGGCGAAGTCGCCCGCGGTCGTGATGGCGCTCGTCTCCGAGACGCGCGCCGACGGCCCGATCACGCGGCTCGTGATCGCGACCGTGGTCGTCGCCGATCTCGCGGTGATCGTCTGCTACGCGATCGTGTCGTCGTTGACCAGCGCCGAGCTCGGCGGCGGCGCCGGGGTCGGCTCGGTCGCCGCGTCGGTGTCGTGGTCGGTGCTCGGCTCGATGATCTTCGGCGCGCTGATCGGCGCGGTGATCGGCGCGTTCCTCCGCCACGTGAAGAAGGGCGCGCCGCTGTTCGTCGTGATGGTGTGCGTCGTGGTCGCGGAGATCGGCGCGCGCATCCACCTCGATCCGATGATCGTGATGCTCGCCGGCGGCGTCTGGCTCGGCAACCTCGCGCGCGCGGAGTCGGCGCAGCTCCTGCGCGGCTTCGAGAGCGCGCAGCTGCCCGTCTTCCTCGTGTTCTTCGCGCTCGCCGGCAGCCACATCGATCTCGGCACGCTGTACGCGTCGCTCGCGCCGATCGTGATCCTGGTCGTGACGCGCGCGGCGAGCTTCTTCGTCGGGTTCCGCATCGCGACCAAGACGACCGGGCTCGCCCCGACGGTGCGGCGGCTCGCCTGGCTCGGCCTGATCCCGCAAGCCGGCCTCGCGCTCGCGCTCGCGCTGATCATCCAGCAGTCGTTCGCGTTCGGCCCGCAGGCCGCGGCGCTCCTGCTCGGCGTCGTCGCGACCAACGAGCTGCTCGGCCCGGTGCTGCTGCGCGCGGTGATCGTGCGCACCGGCGAGGCGGGCAAGCGCTCGTCGTCGGACTTCGCGTCCGGTCACTGATGAAGACGCTGTCGATCGAGGTCGCGCGGCGGATCGCGCTCGCGGCGCAGGGGCTCGCGGGGCCGCGGCCGAAGCGCGCGGACGCGCGCCGCGTGATCGATCGCGTGCAGCTGATCCAGATCGACTCGGTCAACGTGCTCGTGCGCGCGCAGGAGCTGCCGCTGTGGGCGCGGCTCGGCGCGCACGAGCGCGACGCGCTGCCGAAGCTCGTCGAGAAGCGCGCGCTGTTCGAGTACTGGGGCCACGAGGCGAGCCTCTTGCCGGTCGACTACCACCCGCTCCTCCGCTGGCGCATGGACGCGGCCAAGCGCGGCGAGCGCGTGTGGGGCCACATCCGGCGCATGGGCCGCGACAAGCCGCAGTACATCGCGCGCATCCTCGACGAGATCCGCGCGCGCGGCCCGGTCGCGGCCAGCCAGCTCGAGGACGCGGCCAAGCACGGCCGCGCCGAGAAGTGGTGGGGCTGGGGCGATCACAAGACCGCGATCGAGTGGCTGTTCTGGACCGGCCAGGTCGCGGCGTCGCATCGGCTGAGCTCGTTCGAGCGCGTCTACGATCTCGCCGAGCGCGTGATCCCCGCGCACATCCTCGCCGCGCCGACGCCGTCCCCCGACGACGCGCGCACCGAGCTCCTGCGCCGCGCGTCGCGCGCGCTCGGCGTCGCGACCGCCGGCGATCTCGCCGACTACTTCCGCATCCAGCGGCCGCACGCGCGCCCGCTGATCGATCGGCTCGTCGAAGAAGGCGCGCTGACCAAGGTCGCGGTCGACGGCTGGCGCGAGCCCGCGTATCTCCACCCCGACGCCGACGCGCCGCGCACCGCGACCGCGCGCACGCTGATCTCGCCGTTCGACTCGCTGATCTGGGAGCGCGCGCGCACCGAGCGCCTGTTCGACTTCCGCTACCGCATCGAGATCTACACGCCGCCGCCCAAGCGCGTGCACGGCTACTACGTGCTGCCGTTCCTCATGGACGATCGCCTGGTCGCGCGCGTCGATCTCAAGAGCGATCGCGACGCGTCCGCGCTGCTCGCGCGCGCCGCGTACGCCGAGCCGCACGCCGATCGCAAGGCCGTCGCGCGCGCGCTCGCCGACGAGCTCCGCGCGATGGCGTCGTGGCTCGGGCTCGAGCGAGTGAAGGTCGCGCGCAAGGGAGACCTCGCGCGCGACCTCTCAGCGGCCTCGCGCTAGCAGCTGCAGGCGCTGGTCGTGCAGTTGCCGTCGGTGCCGGCGATGGTCGAGCGACGAACCACACAGTTGCGCGCACGAACACGCTTCGTGTCGTCACGGTCGTGACGACACGGGCCACGTGCGCCACGCGACGCCGCCGAGCGCGTCGCGCACGACGACCGCGAGCTCTCCGTCGCGCAGATCGTCGCCGGCGACGCGCACGAACGCGGCGTGCTCGTCGTCGTCGTGCATCGTGCCGACCGAGGTCAGCCACGACACGCGCGCCATCGCGTCGGCGTCTACCGCCATCGGCACGTCGCGATCGAACGCGATCGTGATCATCTCTCCCGACGCGGGCGCGGGCGC
>DATJIA010000437.1:0-42805 GCA_035493675.1 Kofleriaceae bacterium
GCGATGTCCCAGACGTCGGTCTGCACGAACACGTCGGCGCCCGCGCGCGCGACGATCGCGATCGCGTCGGCGAGCGCGGCGTCGATCATGCGGCGATCGTGATGGCGTCGCTTGAACCACGGATCGGGGAAGTTCAGGTACACGCGATCGACCGAGCCCGGCGCGAACACGTGCGTCAGGTGATGGCTCGCGTGACAGAACACCGCGTGCACCGGCGCCTGGCGCTCGCGCGCTTCGCGATTCACCCACTGCACGAGCTCGTCGCGGATCTCGATCCCGACGTAGTCGCGATCCGGATCGCGCGACGCGCGCTCGAACAAGAACTGCGCCTCTGCGCATCCGATCTCGATCTCGATCGGCACGCCGCGCAAGACCGGCAGCTCGCCGCGGAACGTCTCGAAGAACCCGAGCTTCGGGTTGACGTGCTGACGGATCCGCACGCGCTTCTGATCCGGCCTACCGCATCACGGCGTCGAGCGCGACGAACCCGAACTGCCGCACGTTGAGCGGCGACTCCAACGCCGCGAGCGCCTCGCGCCCGATCCAGCGCCAGTCGCCGAACTCGTGATTCGCGACGATCTGCGCGTCGGCCGCGACCTCCGCGACGAACACGAAGTTCATGTGCAGGCCCTTCGAGCCCGCGACGTGCTCCTCGTATCCGATCAAGCCGTGCGGCACGCCGTCGAGCGCGCCGTCGAGCGGCGCGAAGCGCCCTTCGAGCCCGGTCTCCTCGCGCAGCTCGCGCGCCGCCGCCTCGAGCGGCGTCTCGCCCGCTTCCATCTCGCCGCCGACCGGCAGCCAGGTGCCGAGGCGGCGATGTTGGATCACGAGGATCTCGCCGCCGCGTCGCGCATACACCGCAACGGAGAACGCGCGTCTCACGGGACGAGCACCGTGATGTCGAGCGAGTTCGAAACCTTGCCGCTCGACTGCACGTAGACCTGCGTCTTGCCGCTCATCGCATTGGTCGGTACGACCGCGACGATCGTCGTATCGCTCCACGACATCACCGTGGCGCCGACCGGTTGATCGACGGAGAAGTCGACCTCGCCCGCGACCGCGTTCATGCACTTGCCGTCGGCGGTGACGCCGGCTTGCTGGCACAAGCGCGATCCGGTGAGCGTGATCGTCTGCCCGATCGACATCGTGCGCGGCTGCACGTCGGTGAGCTCCGGCGCATCGCCGACGCACGCACCGACGAAGATCAGCGCGCCGAGCGCGACGATCTCACTTCGGAACTTTTTCCCAGTCCGCAAGGAACCTCGCGAGGCCCACGTCGGTGAGCGGATGCTTCGATAGCTGCAGCAGCACGCTGAACGGGCAGGTCGCCACGTGCGCGCCCATCCGCGCCGCCTGGTGCACGTGCATCGGGTGACGCACCGACGCGACCAGCACTTCGGTCTCGAAGCCGTAGTTGTCGTAGATCTCGAGGATGTCCGAGATCAGCTCCATGCCGTCGGTCGAGACGTCGTCGAGGCGTCCGACGAACGGCGAGATGTAGGTCGCGCCGGCCTTCGCCGCGAGCAACGCCTGCGTCGCCGAGAAGCACAGCGTGACGTTGGTCTTGATCCCTTCGTCGCTGCATGTGCGCACGGCCTTCAGGCCTTCCGGGATCAGCGGGATCTTCACGACGATGTTGGGCCTGAGCGCCGCGAGCTCGCGCGCCTCGCGCATCATCTCGTCGTAGTGCACCGAGATGACCTCGGCGCTGACGGGCCCCTTCACGACGTCGCAGATCTCGAACAGGACGTCCTTGAACTTGCGGCCGGTCTTCGCGACGAGCGACGGGTTCGTGGTCACGCCGTCGACGAGCCCCATCGCGGCGGCTTCCTTGATCTCCTTCATGTCCGCGGTGTCGATGAAGAACTTCATGTCTCCTCCGCTTGCGATGAGCCGGGCGACGTTCTAGCGTCCGCGCGCACTCTACGCAGCCACCATGACACGGTCAATCCACGTCGGATGCGGTGCGCTGCCCATGCGCGTGTCGCGCGCCGCATACTTCGCGAAGCTCGATTACCTCGAGCTCGCGCTCTGGTACGAGCGCCCCGTGAAATCGGCCACGTGGAAACGCTGGCTCGATGAATGTCCGGAAGGTTCGCTCGGTCTGCTCGCGCCGAAGGCCGTGTGTGCGATGCGTCCCGGCAAGGCGTTCGATGACGCGCTCGCGTCGTTCGCAGAAGCGTTCGCGCCGCAGGTCGGCGCGATCATCCTCGCGACGCCGCCCGCGTTCAGTCCATCCGCGCACAACCGCGAAGCGCTGAAGCGCGTCGTCGGCTCGATCACGAGCGACGCGCCGAAGGTGTGGCGACCGAGCGGATTGTGGGACCTCGCGACCGCGCTCAAGACCGCGACCGACGCGGGCGCGATCCTGTCGTGGGATCCGTTCTCGGATCTCACCGTCCCTCCGGAGACGTACGAAGCCGTCGAAGCCGACGCGATGTACTGGCGACCGTCGGGATTCGGACGCAAAGGCCCGCTATCCCCGGATCACCTCGATCGCTTGGCCGCGCTCTCGGAAGCGCAACCGACGACTTGGATCGTGCTCGCGACGGCCGACGCGTGGAAAGACGCGAAGCGCGTCCGCGAGCTCGTTCAGTCTTAGCCGACTAGAAGTAGAAGGTCGCGGTTGGGACTGGTAGCTCGCCCTTCATCTTGGGCGGTTCGACGACGAGCCTTGGCTGCGCTCTCTCGACCACTTGCGTGATCGGCTCGCGCTTGGTGGCGGCGGTCGCGCTACGCGTGGCCACCGTCTTCTTGGTCTTGGTGTGCGACTGCTTGCGAGCAGCCGGGCGTGCGGTCTTGTTCTTGTTCGCCATATCTGGATCCCCCCGGATCGAAACGGCTCTACGGAGCGTAAAGGTCCAGCCGCGAACCTGTCAATGTGTGAGCCGCCCTTCCTTTACTTCGTCTCTGACGTTCCCTATAAATGGCGCACAGCCATGGAATTCCGTCATGTTACCGAGGCCGCGCTCGCCGCGACCGCTGACGTCGTCGCCTTTTGCGTCTTCGGAGATCCCAGCAAAGACGCGGGGTTCAAGCTGTTCAACGCGGCCGTCGACGGTCACCTTGCCGAGCACGCTCAGGCGGAGTCCTTCGACGGCAAACCCCAGCAAACACTGATCTTCATCAACCGCGGCGACAAGGTGAAGGCCCGCCGCGTGGTCGCGGTCGGCGCCGGCGCGAAGGGCGATTTCTCGCTCACCTCGCTGCGCGACCTCGCCGCGGCGGTCGCCAGCGCGGCGAATCGCGTGAACGCGAAGTCGGTCGCGTTCGTGCTTCCCACGGTCGGCGCGGGCAAGGACGCGACCGCGATCCAGCTCGCGGTCGAAGGCGTCCTCCAGGGCGCGTACCGCTTCCACAAGTACCAGACCAGCGAAGACGCGAAGAAGGCGCACTCGGTCCAGACGTTCGGGATCATCACCGACGCCAAGGGCGGGAAGAAGCCGACCGCCGCGCAGGCCAAGGGCATCGCCGCCGCGATCGAGCGCGGCCGCACCGTCGCCGCCGCGGTGAACCGCGCGCGCGATCTGATCAACGAGCCCGCCGCGCACATGACGCCGGCGCAGCTCGCCGCCGAGGCGCAGGCGATCGCGAAGAAGAATCCGTCGCTCTCCGTCGAGGTGCTGGGCCCGAAGGAGTGCGCGAAGCTCGGCATGCACATGTTCCTCGCCGTCGGGCAAGGCTCGGATCAGGAGTCGCGCCTGATCCACCTGACCTACAAGCCGAAGAAGAAGGCGAAGAAGAAGATCGTCATCATCGGCAAGGGCGTGACGTTCGACTCCGGTGGCTATTCGCTGAAGCCGTCGCAGTCGATGGAAGACATGAAGGTCGACATGTCGGGCGCCGCCGCCGTGATCAGCGCGATGGAAGCGATCGCGGCGATCGGATCCGAGTACGAGATCCACGCGATCAGCGCCGCGTGCGAGAACCTCGTCTCGGGGCGCGCGTACAAGCTCGGCGACGTGCTGCGCTCGATGGACGGCACGACGGTCGAGATCAACAACACCGACGCCGAAGGCCGGCTCACGCTCGGCGACGCGATCACCTACGCGCGCACCAAGATCCAACCCGACGAGATCTACGACTTCGCAACGCTCACGGGCGCGTGCATGGTCGCGCTCGGGCCCTACACCGCGGGAGTCTTCTCGGACAACGAGCAGCTCGCGAAGGGGTTCATGCAGTCTGCCGAGCGCGCCGGCGAGGACATGTGGCGCATGCCGATGCTCCCGCGCCTGCGCGAGCAGTTGAAGAGCAACATCGCGGACATGCGGAACACGGGCGACCGCTTCGGCGGCGCGATCACCGCGGCCCTCTTCCTCAAGACGTTCGCCAAGGACACGCCGTGGGTGCACGTCGACATCGCCGGTCCGGCGTCGGTCTCGACGCCGCGTCCGTCGCAGCCTCGGGGCGGCACCGGCTTCGCCGTAGCGACCTTGGTCGAGCACTTGACGCACCGTTGAAACGAACCGTTTTTGACGTGATTTCAACTCGTTGACCCTCAGAGAGGGTTTGACGGTATAGTGGTCGGCTGCTATCCTCGGAGTCGAGGTACATCTGTTGAAGCAACCGTTCCAGGTCGGCGACAAAGCCGTTTATCCCGTCCATGGCGTTGCTGAGGTGGTCGCGCTGGAGAAGCGAGACATCGGAGGCAGCACGACTCCGGTGTACATCCTCAAGATTCTGGAGACCGGTCTCAAGATCATGGTGCCCACGATCAACGCGGGCGCCGTCGGGCTCCGCGAGCTGATCTCGTCGAAGCAGGTCAAAGAGGTCTACGCGATCCTCAAGTCGCGCGACGTGCCCAAGGACACGCAGACCTGGAACCGCCGCTACCGCGAGTACATGGAGAAGATCAAGACGGGCTCCGTCTTCGAGATCGCCGAAGTGCTCCGCGATCTCTGCGTCCTCCGCGCCACCAAGGACCTCTCCTTCGGCGAGCGCCGCATGCTCGAGACCGCGCGCTCGCTCTTGATCAAAGAGATCGCGCTCGCGAAGGGCGCCGACGAGATCAAGGTCGGCCAAGAGATCGACGCGATCTTCAGCGCCGCCGCGGCCTAGTAGCGCAAGAACGCCGAGCCCCACGTGAGGCCGGCGCCGAACGCGACGAGGCACACGAGCGAGCCGGGCTTGATCTTCCCGAGCTCGATCGCTTCGTGCATGCAGATCGGGATCGTCGCGGCGGTCGTGTTCCCGTACTTCTGGATGTTGTTGTGCATCTTGTGCTCGGGGAGACCGATGGTCTTCGCCACGAACTGATTGATGCGCAGGTTCGCCTGGTGCGGGATCACCATGTCGATGTCGTCGAGCTTGAGGCCGTTCGCGACCATGCCTTCCATGATCGCCATCGGCATGCGCGTGACCGCGTGCTTGAAGACCTTCTTGCCCTGCATCGCGGGGTAGTGCTTCCGCTCCGCCATCATCTCCGCGGTGATGCGCGGGTGGTGGCGTGACGCGGGCGCTTCGGTCCAGAGGATCTCCGCCTCGGTGCCGTCGGCGTGGATGTGCGTCGAGAGGACGACGTGCTGGTCGTCGGTCGCGCGCGTGATCACCGCGGCGCCCGCGCCGTCGCCGAACAGGACCGTGACGTCGCGCCCGGCGGTCGAGATGTCGAGGCCGGTCGAGTGCACCTCGCTACCGATCAGCAAGATGTTCTTGTACTGACCGGTCTTGATGAAGGCGTCGGCCATCGAGAGGCCGTAGATGAAACCGGTGCACTGCTGGCGGATGTCGAAGCACGGCACCTCGCGCAGGCCGAGCAAGCGCTGCACGAACACGCCGGTGCCCGGGAAGTTGTAGTCGGGCGACAAGGTCGCGTAGATGACCATGTCGATGTCCTTGGGACCGACACCGGCCTTCTCCATCGCTTCGCGCGACGCGTGGGCCGCCATCTCCGCCCCGCCCTCGCCCGGCTCGACCCAGCGACGCTCCTCGATGCCGCTGCGCTCGACGATCCACTCGTGGGTCGTCTCCATCAGCTTCTCGAGATCTTTGTTCGTGACGACGCGCGACGGGACGTACATGCCCACGCCGGCGATACGGCTGCGATGCTCGCTCATCGCGCGCGTTATACGTCGAGGTTGCGTACGTTCAACGCGTTTTCTTCGATGAACTCGCGCCGTGGTTCGACCAGGTCGCCCATCAACTTCGTGAAGATCTTGTCGGCCTCTTCCATCTCCTCGACGCGGACCTTGAGCAGGTTGCGTCGAGTCGGATCCATCGTCGTCTCCCAGAGCTGCTCGGCGTTCATCTCACCGAGGCCCTTGTAGCGCTGGATCTGGAGGCCCTTGCGGCTGATCTCGTCGATCGCCGTCGCGATCTCGTCGAACGTGTTCACGATGCGCGGCTCGCCGCCTTCGTGGATGATCTCGAACGGCCCACCGACTTGCTTGCGCAGCTCGGCGGTCGCGTCGCGCACCGCCTTGAACTCGGCGCTGTCGATCAGATCGCGGTTGATGTTCGTCTCGCGACGCACACCGTGCAGGCCGGGCGCGGCGCGCAGGTAGAAGCCGCCGTGCTCGCGGTCTTCCTTGAGCTCGAGCGTCACGTTGCCGAGCTCGCCGTGACGGCGGCCGAGCTCGCCCTTCACCGCGGCGAGCTTGCCCTCGAGGCGCGTCTTGTCGTGCAGGTCCTCGCGCGAGAGCCCCGCCTCGGCGAAGACGGCGATGATGCGTCCGTCGCCGCGACGATCGAGCTGATCGCGCATCGAGCGCGCCTCGTTGATGCGCTTGATCAGCTGCTCGAGCTTCTCGCCGGTGACCGGATCGCCGTGCGCGCGGCCCTTGACGATCGTCTCGTCGCAGACCGAGTCGAGCAGGAACTTCTGCAGCGCGGCCTCGTTCTTGAGGTACTGCTCGCTCTTGCCCTTCTTCACTTTGTAGAGCGGCGGCTGCGCGATGAAGATGTTGCCGCGGTCGTAGAGCTCGATGAAGTGACGGAAGAGCAGCGTCAGGAGCAGCGTGCGGATGTGCGATCCGTCGACGTCTGCGTCCGTCATGATGATGATCTTGTGATAGCGGAGCTTCTCGATGTCCTTCTCGTCGCCGACGCCGGTGCCGAGCGCGGTGATGAGCGTCGTGATCTCCTGCGACGAGAGCATGCGATCGAAGCGCACCTTCTCGACGTTCAAGATCTTGCCCTTGAGCGGGAGGATCGCCTGGATCGTGCGATCGCGGCCCTGCTTCGCGGAGCCGCCGGCGGACTCGCCCTCGACGATGAACAGCTCGCACTTCGCCGGGTCGCGCTCCTGACAGTCGGCGAGCTTGCCCGGTAGCGAGGTGAGATCGAGCGCGCCCTTGCGCTGCACCATCTCGCGCGCCTTGCGCGCGGCCTCGCGCGCCTTCGACGCGAGCGACGCCTTCGCGATGATCGTGCGCGCTTCCTTCGGGTGCAGCTCGAGGTACTGCGAGAGCTTCTCGCCGACGACGGCCGAGACCGCGGTCGAGACCTCCGACGAGACCAGCTTGTCCTTCGCCTGGTTCGAGTACTTCGGATCGGGGCACTTCACCGAGACGACCGCGGTGAGTCCTTCGCGCAGATCTTCGCCGGAGAGCGTCTTCGCGTCCTTCTCCTTGCCGAGCAGCTTGTACTCGGTCGCGTAGTTGTTGATCGTGCGCGTGATCGCCTGGCGGAACGCGGTGAGGTGGGTGCCGCCGTCGCGGTTCTTGATCGTGTTCGTGAAGCAGGTGACGAGCTCGGAGTAGCCGTCGTTCCACTGCATCGCGATGTCGACCGAGATGCCGTCCTTCTCGTCGATGAACGAGACGACCTCGCCGATCGGCGTCTTGTTCTCGTTCATGTCGACGACGTAGCTCGCGATGCCGCCCTCGAACTTGAACTCCTGCTTCTTGCCGGTGCGCTCGTCGGTGATGACGATGAGCAGGCCCGAGTTGAGGTACGCGAGCTCGCGGAGCTTCTGCGCGAGCTGCTCGTAGCTGAACTCGAGCACGTTCTTGAAGATGTCCGGATCCGGGTGGAACGTGATCTTCGTGCCGCGGCGATCGGTGACGCCGGTCGACTTGAACTCGCTGGTCGGGATGCCGCGCGAGTACTCCTGGAAGTAGACCTTGCCGTCGCGGCGGATCTCGAGCTGCAGCCAATCGCTGAGCGCGTTGACGGCGCTCACGCCGACGCCGTGCAGACCGCCGGAGACCTTGTAGCCCGAGCCTCCGAACTTGCCGCCGGCGTGGAGCACGGTCATCACGAGCTCGGCGGTGGGTCGTCCCTCGACGGGATGGATGCCGACCGGGATGCCGCGGCCGTTGTCGTCGATGGTGACGCTGTTGTCGACGTGCACGATGACGTCGATGCGCGTGGCGTGGCCGGCGAGGTGCTCGTCGATCGAGTTGTCGACGACCTCGTGGACGAGGTGATGGAGGCCGGTGCCGTCATCGGTGTCGCCGATGTACATGCCGGGGCGCTTGCGGACGCCCTCGAGGCCCTTGAGGACCCCGATCGACCCTTCGTCGTAGTCGCTCGAACTCTGTGAATTGACGGTAGGTTCTGCCATTCGAGGGCCCGCGCGGAGGGAGTCGGGTTCGTACCATATCCAGGCGGGTCCCGGAAGGGCTGGAGAGCGGGTTTAGTACATCGGAATCACGAGAGAATCCGGCCGTTTGCCACCTGATGATCCACGCGATTCTCCCGCAGCAGCACGAACTGCGCGTGCGTGGTCGTGATGAAGCACTGACCGGGGCGCGCTTCGAGGTACTCGAACAGGTATCGGTTGCGCGCGGGATCGAGCTCGGACGACACGTCGTCGAGCAAGAGGATCGGCGGCTCGCCGTGCACGCGCGTGAGGCGATCGATCTCCGCCGTCTTCCACGCGAGCACCAGCGCGCGCAGCTGACCTTGCGACGCGATCGCGCCGGCGTCGTGGCCCTCGAAGACAAAGTGCAGATCGTCGCGGTGCGGGCCGGCCGACGTCGAGCCCCGCGCGAAGTCCTTCGCACGTGTCGACGAGAGCGCGAGCTTCAATCCCTCCTCGTCTCGTGGCCCGTCGCTGTAGCGCGCGTCGACCGCGAACCCGGTGCGCGTGATCGCTTCGAACGCGGCCTGCACGTCGGGGCGCATCTCGTCGAGGTACGCGCGCCGGTTGGCGACGAGCTTCGCGCCGAGCGACGCGACCTGCGCGTCGTAGACCGCGAGCATGTCCTCGACGGAGCGCGCGGACTTCACGCCGTCGCTGACGGACCGCAAGATCGCGTTGCGCGACTTGAGCGCCTTGTCGTAATCGGCGACGACGAGCAGGTGCTCGGGCCGGCGGTTGAAGACCGCGCGGTCGAGGAAGCGCCTGCGCTCGGCCGGCGCGCCGCGCGGCACTTGCAGATCCTCGGGCGCGAACAACACGACGTTGAACTCGCCGAAGTAGCGCGACACCGGCCGCACGGCCTTTCCGTCGAGCCGGACCTTGCGCGCGTGCGCTTCGATCGCGACCTCGTACACGCGGGTGACGCCCGCGCGCGACACCCGCGCCTTCACGTGCGCCTGCGCGGCGCCGTGCGCGATCACCTCCGCGAGCCGCGCGGTGCGGAACGAGCGCAGCGTGGCCGCGAGGTAGACCGTCTCGAGCAGGTTGGTCTTGCCCTGCCCGTTCTCGCCGACGAACACGTTGAAGCGCGGCGCCGGCTCGAGCGTGGCGCTCGCGAGGTTGCGAACGCCGGCGAACTGCAACGCCGCGACGAGCACGTTACGAGCTCCGAACGACGCTAGATCCGCATCGGCATGATGACGCCGACGTAGTCGTCCGCGCCCATCGGCTTCCACAGCCCGGGGTCGAGCTCGCCGCCGAGCGACAAGCTGACCTGGTCGGTCGCCATCTGGCCGAGCAGCTCGATGACGTACTTCGGGTTGAACCCGATCGCCATCGGGTCGCCCGCGTAGTCGCTGTCGATCTCCTCGCGCACTTCGCCGAGGTCGGGGTTGTCGCTCGCGATCGTGAGCGCGCCGTTGGCGAGCGCCATCTTCACGCCGCGCGTCTCCGACGACATCAGCTGCGCGCGCTTGAGCGCGTCGACGAGCAAGAGGCGGTCGATGACGACCGTCTTCTTCGGCTCCTTCGGGATGACCTGCTCGTACGGCGGGAACTGCGCGTCGATCAGCTTCACCGCGAGCGACAGGTCGTCGTGCTGCAGGAACACGTACGGCGTCTTCACCGCGAGCTTCGCCGTGGTCGCGCCTTCGAGCACGCGCTTGATCTCGAGCAGGCCCTTCTTCGGGATGATCACGCCGGCCGAGAGCTGCGGGCCGCCGGGGAGCGCGCGGTCGACCTTCGACAAGCGGTGGCCGTCGGTCGAGACCATGCGCGCCTTCGAGCCGCTCGACTCGAACAAGACGCCGTTGAGGTGGAAGCGCGTCTCGTCGTTGCAGACCGAGAACAGCGTGCGGTCGATCATCTCGCGCAGCACGTTCGCGTCGACGTCGGCGAACGGCACCTCACGCGGGTCGGGCACCTTCGGGAAGTCGCGGTCGGGCATGCCGACGACGCGATAGTTCACCTTGGCGCTCTTGATCTCGGCCCAGTGGTTGTCCGCGCGCTTGAGCGTGAGCTCGTCGCCGGGGACGCTGGTCACGATGTCGTGCAGCGCCTTCGCGTTGACCGTCAGCCCGCCTTCGCCGGTGTTCGTGCTCTTCAGCTCGGCCGTGAGGGACACGTTCAAGTCGGTCGCCGCGACGAGCAGCTTGTTCTTGCCGTTCGTGCGCAGGAGGACGTTCGCGAGCATCGGCATCGTGCTCTTGCGATCGGCGATCGACTGCGCGAGGCGCAGGCCGCGCACGAACTCCGCTTTCGAGATTCTGAACTCCATGGGTCCCTCTCTCTTCTCCGAGAGATTTAGATCAAAAAGAAATTAGAGATAGCAGTAGAGCGTGTGGGTAGTGTGGGCAACTCGGTAAGTCACGAGGACGTCCCGCGATTCTTGACGTCGCGCAGTCGGGATTCGCGTGCGTCGAAGCTGTGACGGAGTCTGGACGAGCTGTGGGCGTTTCGTTTCCACACCGGTGTCGACAGGTGCGCCCACAGGTCTGGCCACAGCCCTCTCCACAGGCGCTGCGTAGCACGAGGATCCGACACGTTCTTGTTGTTGGTGCTCATCGGTTGAGGGTCGCCTCGATCGCGTGGACCTCGCCGCGGAGCGAAGGATCATCTTTGAGCTTCTCGATGATCTTCTCGACGGCGGAGATGACGGTGGTGTGGTGCTTGCCGCCGAACGCGCGGCCCAAGTCGGGATAGCTGTCCTTCGTGTGCTGGCGCGCGAGGTACATCGCGACCGCGCGCGGGCCGGCGACCGACTTGTGGCGGCGCGGGCTCTTGATGTCCTGCGGCTTGACGCCGTAGTAGCTCGCTACGGCCTTGATCACGGTGTCGACCGTGATGTGCTCGCGGGGACGCGACAGCGCGCCTCCCAGCGTCTCCTGCGCGAAGTGGACGTCGATCGTCCGCTTCGACAGCGACGCGTACGCGGCGAGTCGGATCAGCGCGCCCTCGAGCTCGCGCACGTTCGACTTGATCGACGAGGCGATGAACATCGCGACGTCGTCGGGCAAGTGGATCGCTTCGGACGCCGCCTTCTTGCGGAGGATCGCGATGCGCACCTCGAGCTCGGGCGGTTCGATGTCGGCGAGCAGGCCCCACGCGAAGCGCGTGCGCAGACGATCGGCGATGTCGGAGATCTCGTGCGGCTTGCGGTCGGCGGTCAGCACGATCTGCTTGTGCGAGTCGTGCAGCGCGTTGAACGTGTGGAAGAACTCTTCCTGCGTGCCGTCTTTGCCGGCGAGGAACTGCACGTCGTCGACGAGGAGGACGTCGATGCCATCGCGATAGCGGCGGCGGAAGTCGTGCATCTTGCCGCTGCGGATCGCGTTGACGTACTCGTTCATGAACTTCTCGGACGAGATGTAGACGATGCGCGCGTTCGGCCGGATCGACAGCTGCGTGTGGCCGATCGCGTGGAGCAAGTGCGTCTTGCCGAGACCGACGCCGCCGCAGATGAAGACCGGGTTGTACTTGGGCGGGTAGGTCGACGCGGCGGCTTGCGACGCGGCGAACGCGAGCTGGTTCGACGGGCCCGCGACGAAGGTGTCGAACGTGTAGCGCGGGTTGAGCGACGCGAGCTCGGGCGCCGGGAAGTCGGAGGTCTCTTCGACCGTCGACGGCACCGGCGCGGGCACGGCCGTCGGGACGGGCGCCGGCGCGAGCTCGACCGCGGCCGCGATCGGCGTGCTGACCTCTCGCTCGATCTTTTCCGGGCCGTCGGGCTCGAACTCGATCGCGAACTCGTCGCCCGACGCCGCGCGGAGCTCGGCGAGCACGGTGTCCGCGAAGTTCGACTCGAACCAGAGCCGGACGTACGAGTTCGGAGCGCGGAGCCGGACGACGCCGCGCTCGCAGCTGACGCACTCGAGCGGGCGGAGCCACATGTCGAAGTTCTGCGGCGAGAGCCGGCCTTCGAGGCGGCCCAGCGCGTCCGACCAGAGGTCGCGCGAAACAGACGCGGCGATGCTCATCGTGGCGCCTCCGTCCAGGCCGAGCTGTGGACGACTGAGGACTGCGTTTTGAACTGTGAAATCATGGCTGTATGAAAATGAACCCACAGGCGATACCGATGCGAATGCAGAGCTTATCCACAGGAGCAGCAGCGCTGCTCCTTGCCTTGACCCCGAGAAACCGTGGCTTCCCAGAGCTTTGCCGAAGCGTTGATGGCGCCGCCCCCCCGAGGCGCGGCGAGATCTTCGTCGGCGAGGGCTCTCGTTAGCAGAGTGAGAAAGCCGCGGGCAAGGTCAAACCTGTAACGAAATCAGAAGCCTGTGATCTCACAGCCACTCCCGACGCTCGATTCGACCGGATTTCGGACAGATTTGGGTGAGCCTGTGGAGCGAGATTCGGAACCGCGTGACAGGAATGAAGAAATCGTCCGCGCAGGTGACGAACGCGCTGCAGGCCCGATGTCATCGGCGCTCCCGCGCGCTGAACGCGGCACAGTCCGATGCGAAGGGCCGCGCGGACGCGAAGATGATGGAGCGCGTTCGGGTACGTAGGTGTCGTTGACAAGCAAGGTCCCGTCGAGTATCGATCGGCGTTCCGTAGCCAGCCGAGGACGACAGCCGTGAAGCGCACCTATCAGCCGCACAACAAGAGCCGCAAGCGCACCCATGGATTCCGCGCCCGCAAGAAGACGCGCGGGGGTCGCGAGGTGCTCCGTCGTCGGCGCGCCAAGGGGCGCAAGCGGATCTCGGTCACGATCGCGAAGAAGTAGCGAGCAGCTGTGGCGCAGCGCATGACCAAGTCCATGCGGCTGCGGCGTCGACGTGAGTTCCTTGCCGTGCAGAGCGCGGGGACAAAGGTCAACACCCGGCACTTCGTGGCGCTCGTTTCCCGAGGAGAAACGGGGGCGGGCGGTCGCGTCGGGCTCACCGTCTCGAAGCGCGTCGGCATCGCCGTCGTGCGCAACCGGATCAAGCGACTCGTCCGCGAGTGGCTGCGGACTCATGCGTGGGTCCCCGACGGTTTGGACGTCGTGATCATCGCGAAGGACAGCGCGGCCCGGGTGAGCGGGTTGCGCGAGGTCGGCGTCGATCTTACCAAGCTGCGCGGGCAGGTGGCCGCGTGCTGAGGCGGATCGCCATCGCGCTCGTGCGCGTCTACCAAGCGGTGCTCTCGCCGCTGAAGCGCGGGCCGTCGTGCCGATACCTCCCGACCTGTTCGGAGTACGCGATCGAAGCGATTCGCAACCGCGGAGCGATCGAAGGATCGCTGTGGGCGATCGCGCGCGTGTGCCGCTGCAACCCGCTGTTCCACGGCGGATATCACCCAGCGCCGTGTCCGCGCCACGCGCAGCTGGAGACGAGGCCGTCGTAAATGGAAGACCAGGGTAAGAGACTCCTAATCGCCGTCGTGGCGGCGATGGGCATCTTCTTCCTGTGGCAGGTGATCTTCCCGCCCAAGAAGGAAGAGCCGCCCGCCGCGGGATCCGGAACCGGATCGGGATCCGCGCTGGTGCAGCAGAGCGCGAACCCGATCGGCAAGGCGGCGACGCCCGCCGCGGGCGCGGGCCCGAGCGGCGCGCCCGGCGCGGCGACGGCCGAGACGCACAAGCGCGCGGCCGACGACGAGATCGCGATCGACGACTACGCGCAGATGCGCATCGCGTTCTCGAAGTGGGGCGGCGACCTCGTGTCGTGGCAGCTCAAGGACGAGCGCTACCTGACGACGTCGGAGCGCGGCGAGCTCATCTCGGCGCCTCCGCCGCTGAGCTCGGGCGCGTTCGACGTGAACTTCGTCGGCGCGTCGGAGGAGCTCATCCCGTCGGGCGCGGCCTGGACGGGCGCGCACGCGAAGGGCACCAACGTCGTCACCTACGTCTTCGAGAGCGACAAGCTCAAGCTGACCAAGACGTTCACGCTCTATCCGCAGGACTACCTGATCAAGCTCGACGTCTCGATCGAGCCGAAGGTGACGATCGCCGGGCAGCCGCAGCTCGCGATCTCGTCGTTCGGTTACCAGGATCCGGCGGCGGTCGTGAAGGCCGGCCGCACGACGCGGCAGTGGTCGTTCGCGTGCCTCGCCAACGGCGACGAAGAGGAAGCGCCGCTCGCCGAGATGCACGAGCCGAAGCGCAACGGCGGCTCGGTGCAGTGGACGGGCATCTCGCATCCGTACTTCCTGCTCGCGATGGCGCCGACCGAGCCGAACGGCATGAACTGCCAGGCGTACCCGTCCGCGCGCGCCGGGCTCGCGCAGGTCGCGCTGGTGTTCGGTCAGGATGATCTCAAGGCGGGCAATCGCCTCGTGCACACGGTCTGGGCGTTCGCCGGTCCGAAGAACGTCGACAAGCTCGAGCACGCCGACGACGTCGCCGGGTTCAAGACCGGCTTCGGCAAGTCGGTGTCGATGGGTTGGTTCTCGTTCATCGCGCGGCCGCTCTTGTGGCTCTTGCTGCAGTTCTTCGGCCTCGTCGGGAACTGGGGCCTCGCGATCATCATGCTGACGGTCTGCGTGAAGCTCGCGACCTTGTACTGGACGACGAAGTCGATGCGGTCGATGCGCGCGATGGCGGCGCTGAAGCCGAAGATGGACGAGCTCCAGAAGAAGTACGGCAACGATCGCGCGCGCCAGCAGCAGGAGATGATGGCGCTCTACAAGCAGCACGGCGTGAACCCGCTCGCGGGCTGCCTGCCGATCTTGCTGCAGATGCCGATCTGGCTCGCGCTCTACCGCATGTTGTCGACGGCGGGCGAGCTCTACAACGCGCCGTTCATCCCTGGCTGGATCGACGACCTGACGGCGAAGGACCCGTACTACATCCTCGGCGTCGCGCTGGTGATCTTGATGTTCGTGCAGGCGAAGCTGCAGCCCGCCACCGGCGACGGCATGCAGCAGAAGATCATGATGTACGTGCTGCCGGGCGTGTTCGGCGTGATGTCGCTGTTCTTCCCGTCGGGCCTGACCCTCTACATCCTGACCAACACGATCCTGACCGCGCTGCACTCGATCTACATGCGCAAGTTCGACAAGTCGGCGAAGATCGCCGTCGCGGGGGGAGGGGCGGCGGCGGTCGCGGTCCCCGCGGGCGCGAAGCGCGTCGCCGCGGAGGTGCGCGACGTGCCGAAGGCCAAGGTCGTCGAGCGCGCGAAGTCGCCCGAGCCGGACGAGGACGCCGACGACGCGTCGGATGACGACGACGCGTCCGACGACGACGGCGGCGACGACGAGCCCGCGCAGAAGCCTGCGGGGAAGCAGCCGCAGAAGAACGCTAACCGGCAGCGCCGCGGCAAGCGCCGTGGCGGCCGTAACTGAGGAGCCTGGACGTGAGCGATAACACCGGTGACATCGCCGAGAAGGCGTGTGACTTCCTCGTGGGCGTGCTCGAGCGGATGGGGATCTCCGCGGACATCGACGTGCACGAGCAGGAGGACCGGATCGTCCTCGAGATCCAGACCGCCGACACCGATCTCATCATCGGTCGCAAGGGGCAGGTCGTCGACGCGCTCCAGCACCTCGTCACGAAGGTCGTCTACCGCGAGCGCGCGGGCGAGCGCGGCAAGCCGCTCGTCGTCGACGCCGGCGGCTATCGCGACAAGCACATCGAGTGGCTGAAGTCGCTCGCGCAGCGCATGGGCGAGAAGGCGCTCAAGTCGGGCACGATCGTCGAGCTGTCGCCGATGTCGGCGCACGATCGCCGCATCGTGCACATGACGATCGCCGAGATCCCGGGGCTGTCGAGCCGCAGCGAGGGCGAGGGCGATGATCGCCACGTCCTCGTGGTGCCCGGCGAGGCGCCGCCGGCGTCGACCGCCGCGGCCGAGTGAGCGCGCGCGAGACGATCGCCGCGATCGCGAGCACGGGCGCGATCGCGGTCGTACGGATCAGCGGGGAGGATGCGATCGCGATCGCGTCGGACGTGATCGGTCGATCGCTTCCGGACCGCGAGGTCGTGGTCGCGCGCGCGCGGTCGCGCGACGGCGCGGCGCTCGATCACGTGATCGCGTTCGCGATGCGCGGGCCGCGATCGTTCACGGGCGAGGACGTGGCGGAGCTGCACGGGCACGGCGGCGCGGTGAACAGCGCGCGCTTGTTGCGGGCGGTGCTCGAGCGCGGCGCGCGGGCGGCGGAGCCGGGCGAGTTCACGCGGCGCGCGTTCGAGCACGGGCGGATCGATCTGACCCGCGCGGAGGCGATCGCGTCGGTGATCGGCGCGGGCAGCGAGCGCGCGTGGCGGCAGGCGCAGGATCAGCTCGCGGGTGCCCTCGGCGGGCGCATGCAGTCGCTGCGATCGCTCGCGGTCGCGGTGCTGGCGGAGATCGAAGGCGCGATCGATTTTCCCGAGGAGGGGCTCGCGTTCGCGGCGACGGCCGCGCTCGGCGCGCGATGTCGGGCGCTCGCGGTCTCGTGCGAAGCGTTGGCCGCGACGTATCGAGCGGGCAGGGCGGTGCGCGACGGCGTCGTCGTCGCGCTCGCGGGGCCGGTGAACGCGGGGAAGTCGTCCTTGTTCAACGCGATCCTCGGCAAGGAACGATCGATCGTCTCGCCGGCGCCGGGCACGACGCGCGATTACGTCGAGGCGCGTTGCGAGTGGAACGGCGTCGCGGTGACGCTCGTCGATACCGCCGGGCAACGCGAGTCGTCCGACCTCGTCGAGCGACGCGGGATCGAGCTCGCGGCCGAGCGCGTGGCGACCGCGGATGTCGTGGTGTGGGTGAGCGAAGATGCGGCGACGGACGCGGGCGCGTCTTCGTTCGGAGGGCGAGCGGTGTTGGTGCGGAGCAAGGCGGACCTCGGCGCGCTGGTCGCGCCCGGCGCGATCGCGACGTCGGTGCACGACGGGCGCGGGCTCGAGGCGTTGCGCGCGGCGGTGCTGGCGAACGCCGGCGTCGACGACGCAGACGGCGGTGCAGGCGTGGTCGTCGCGCACGAGCGGCAGCGGGATGCGATCGCGCGCGCCGCGGGCGCCTTCGCCGCGGCGGCGGACGGAATCGACGGGGCGCGGCCGCTCGAGGCGGCGGCGGTCGACGTGCGCGAGGGCGCGCACGCGCTCGGCGAGGTCCTCGGTGAGGAGCTCGACGAAGATGTGCTGGACGCACTCTTCGCGCGATTCTGCATCGGCAAGTGACGACGCGGGTTCGCGCGCCTATAGTGCGCGCCGTGCGACGAGACGACCCCGGCGCGGACGAGCTCGCGGAGCTGGAGCGGCTCGGGCGTCGTCGCGGGCGCCGCGTGCTCGAGTCGCCGCAAGGCGCGCGGATCCGGCTCGACGGGCGCGAGGTCGTGAACTTCTCGTCGAACGATTACCTCGGGCTCGCGAATCATCCGGCGCTGCGCGAGGCGGCGCACGCCGCGATCGATCGCTGGGGCGTCGGCGCCGGCGCGTCGCGGCTCATCGTCGGGAACACCGGGGCGCACGAGGAGCTCGAGGCGGCGATTCGCGCGTGGCTCGGGCGGCCCGCGGCGCGCGTGTTCGGTTCCGGCTTCGCGGCGAACACCGGCGTGATCGCGACGCTCGCCGGCGCCGACGACGTGATCTTCTCCGACGAGCTCAACCACGCGAGCATCATCGACGGCTGCCGCTTGTCGCGCGCGCGCGTGCGCGTGTTCCGGCATCGCGATCTCGAGCATCTCGAGTCGCTGTTGCGCGAGGAGCGAGGGCGGCGGCGGCTCGTGATCAGCGAGACGCTGTTCTCGATGGACGGTGACGTCGCCGACGTCGCGGGGATGGTCGCGATCGCCCGCGAGCACGGCGCGATCACGATCGTCGACGACGCGCACGCAGTCGGCGCCTGGGGCGAGGGCGGGGTCGGGCTCGCAGGGCGGGAGGTCGACGTCGTGATCGGGACCTTCGGGAAGGCGCTGGGCGGGGCGGGGGCCTTCGCGGCGTGCTCGCAGGCGGTCGCCGAGTTGCTCTGGAACAAGGCGAGACCACTCGTCTTTTCGACGGCGATGCCGGCGATGGTCGCCGCGGCTGCGACCGCCGCGATAGGTGTCACCCGATCGTCCGAGGGTGACGCTATGCGTCATAGACTTGCGGCTCGGATCCGGGAGGCGGGGCTTGGGCCGACGCAGATCGCGCCGGTGGTGATCGGTGATGACCGTCGGGTCATGGAGATCACCGCGAAACTACTAGAGTCTGGAATCTACGCGCAGGGGATTCGTCCGCCGACCGTGCCCGTTGGGACGGCGCGGCTGCGGGTCTCGCTCAGCGCGGCGCACGAGGCGGAAGACATCGCGCTCCTTCGGGGCGCGATCGAAGGGCTCGTTCCACGTGGAACGAATGCGGGGGCACGGGATCGATGATCGATTGGGCAGCTCGGGACAAGCAGGTCGTCTGGCACCCCTTCACGCATATGTCCGAATGGATCTCTGGCGATCCGCTGGTGATCGATCGCGGGGAGGGGAGCTTCCTCTATGACGTGGCGGGGCGCCGATATCTGGATGGGGTCAGCTCGCTGTGGTGCAACGTGCATGGTCACGCGCATCCGCGCTTGAACGCGGCGCTGCGCGAGCAGCTCGATCGGCTCGCGCACTCGACGTTCCTCGGACTGACGCACAAGCCCGGCATCGAGCTCGCGGACATGCTCGTCCGGTTGGCGCCGAAGGGGCTGACCCGCGTCTTCTATTCGGACTCGGGATCGACCGCGGTCGAGATCGCGCTCAAGCAGGCGTTCCAATACTGGCAGCTCCGCGGCGAGTCGCGTCCGCGGTTCGTTCGGCTCGAGCACGCCTATCACGGCGACACCCTCGGCGCCGTCGGAGTGGGCGGGATCGAGATCTTCCATCGGATCTTCGGCCCGCTGATCCACGAGTCGATCGGTGTTCGG
The DNA here is from genome assembly GCA_035493675.1 of Kofleriaceae bacterium. Classification (GTDB taxonomy): domain Bacteria; phylum Myxococcota_A; class Polyangia; order Haliangiales; family Haliangiaceae; genus JAIOQA01. Next base: position 19,306 of record DATJIA010000437.1, read on the forward strand.
ACGCCGGCGACCTATCCGAACCCGGACAAGCTGTCCGGCGAGGACCTATCGGCGCGATCGCTTGCGGCGCTCGCGAAGACGCTCGACGAGCATGGGTCACAGATCGCGGCGGTCGTGATGGAGCCGTTGATCCAGGGCGCGGCCGGGATGATCACGCACCCGGCGGGCTTCGCGACCGGAGTCCAGAAGCTGTGCCGCGAGCGCGGTGTCCTCTTCATCGTGGACGAGGTCGCGACCGGCTTCGGACGGACCGGGACGATGTTCGCGTGCGAGCAGGAAGAGCTCGAGCCGGACTTCCTCTGCGTCGCGAAGGGGATCACGGGCGGGTATCTCCCGCTGGCGGCGACGCTCGCGCGCGAGTCGATCTTCGAAGCGTTCCTGGGAGCGCGCTCCGAGATGAAGGCGTTCTTCCACGGACACACGTACACGGCGAACCCGCTCGCCTGCGCGGTGGCGATCGAGTCGATCTCGATGCTCGAGGAAGGAGTGCTCGAGCGCGGCAAGGACCTCGGCGGCTACCTCGGGCGGCTGCTCCGCGAGTTCGTCGAGCCGATGAAGTGGGTCGGCGACGTCCGGCGCCGCGGCCTCATGATCGGGATCGAGCTGGTCGAGGACCGGACGACGGGCCGACCGTTCCCCGTGGAACACTTCCAGGGCGTGAAGGTCTGCGAGGCAGCCCGCAAGCACGGCGTGATCTTGAGGCCCCTCGGCGACGTGATCGTCTGGATGCCGCCGTTCAACATGAACCGAGATGAGGCCGACCTGCTGGCGAGCGCGACGATGCGGGCCATCGAGGACGTCTGCGGGTGAAGGGCCTGTTCGTCACCGGGACGGACACAGGGGTAGGGAAGACGTTCATCACCTCCGCGCTCGCGAGCCGACTGCACCAGCGGAGCTGGAAGGTCGCCGCGGTGAAGCCGGCGGAGTCGGGCTGCGAGATCGGACCCGACGGACTGATCGCGGCGGACGCCGAATCGATCGCGCATGCGGCCGGTGACTGGCAGGACCCGAGCGCACGATGCCGCTACAAGCTCCGCGCGGCGGTGGCGCCGGGCGTCGCCGCGCGCCGCGAGCAGGTCGAGATCGATCTCGATGAGTGCGTCGCGTTCGTGAAGACGATCGCCGAGCGCGCCGAGATCGTCCTGGTCGAAGGCGCCGGCGGTTGGCGCGTGCCCCTCGACGGGAAGACGCAGACGATCGCAGACCTCGCGAAGCGGATCGATCTCCCGGTCCTCGTCGTCGCGCGCGCGACCCTCGGTACGATCAACCACACGTTGCTCACCGCGGAAGCGGTCACGCGCGATGGATGCGAGCTCGCCGGCGTCGTGATGTCGGTGCGGCCGGACGATGACCTCGCCGCGGCGATGAGCAACGCGGAAGAGATCGAGCGCCTGATCGGACGATCGGCCGTCAGCGTAGTGCGCGTGCCGAGCGACGTGGACGCGCTGCTCGATCACTTCACGTGGAACGCACGAGCGAGATGATCGCCCGCGTCTTGCCCTCGAGCTGATACGGGTGGCGAGTCGCGCCGGCTGGAAGCGCGATCGTCTCGCGTCCCTCCATGCCGAGCACGACACCGCCCGGCCGCACGAGTCGGAGCCCGCGCGCGAGCCACTCGTCGAGCGCGAAGGTCGCGCGCGAGGTCGCGACGTCGAACGCGTCCAGCTCGACATCTTCGATCCGCGCAGCGCGCGCCTGCAGGTTGGGCAGCCCGAGCTCTCGCGCGGCGGTGCGAAGGAACGCGTGCTTCTTCTGGATCGGCTCGACCGCGCTGACGACGATCTCGGGACGAGCTGCGGCGATCACCACAGCCGGGAGTCCGCCGCCGCTGCCGATGTCGACCAACGTGCGAGCATCATTCGGAATATGGACGAGGATCGCCTCGCAATCCGCGATATGCTGCAACGCGTCATCGAGCGACGATGCAGCCGTGAGGTTGATCTTCGCGTTCCACTTCAAGAGCAGCTCGGCGTAGCGGCGCATCACCGTCATTAGGCAGTCCTCGAGAGCAGCAGCTGGCTCGCGCGCGGCACGACGACCAGAGGTCCCGCGGATCCGGCGAGCGCGGCGTCGATGCTCGGCGCGTACGACGCGAACGTCTGCGCGACGACCGATCGATCGAGCGACGACACGAGCGCGATCGCGCACGACGCGGGCAGGCGAGGGCGGAGGCCGATCTCGTAGATGCCGTGGTTCACGATGTCGAGCGGGCCGGGACCGTCGGTGCATTCGGCGACGAGGACGATCGTGCCGCCGTCGTCGACGATCGGCGCGACCGCGGCGATGATCTTCGCGGCCTGATAGAGCGACGCCGTCACCGGCATCGCATCGGAGGCGACGACCACCGACGCGCGCGGCGCGCTCGCGCTGAACCACGGCGTCGCGCGCGCGGCGCCCGCGCGGAACGCGGCGAGCACGTCGCCGGCGACCGCGTCGTGGAACGCGAGGTCCGGTCCGGCGACCACGTTCAGCAAGAAGATCGGCGCGAGCATCGGCACCGCGTCCTCGAGATCCGCGCGGCACGGGTTGCCGTCGACGACGCCGGCGCGCGAGCCGGGCGCCTCCTTGAGCCGGTGGTTGATGCGCACCTCGGTCGCCGCGCCGAGCCCGGGGAAGACCGCCTTCACGCCCGCGCCCCAGCCCGCGAAGTAGTGCGGCCGGATGCAGCCGGTCGCGACCACCAGATCCGCGTCGAGCGCGCATCGATGGACGCGCACGGGCGTGCCGCGCGGCGTGGTCCCCGCGAGCACGAGGTCGCGCGGATCGTGTCCGTCGTGATCGACGATCGTCGCGCCGTCGACGAGCGACGGTGGGATTCCCAGCGACGAAACGCCGCAGCGCCCGTGGGTGCCGGTCGCGATCGCGATCGTCAGCCGCACCGACGGCAGCCTCGCGCGCACGGCCCTCAGGAGATCCGCGCGCGGCTCGTCGCGGGTCGCGTCGCTCACGACGATCGTCACGCGGTCGCCGCCGCGCACGCGCGCTTCGAGCCGCGGGCTCGCGATCGGTGCATCCAGCGCCTCGGTCAGAAGCCGATCGACCGGCGCGCGGGGGGCCGGCATGTCCGGCGGCGACACGACCGTCGCCGCACGCGCGCCGAGGTCGAGGCGAATCGGGCGCCGGCCGTACGGCAGGTCAACGACCACGACGCGAGCGTACCGCGGCGCGTCGCCTAGCGGCTCGACGGACGCTCGCGTATCATCGCGGCTGGGACGGGCCCCGTAGCACGCGGGCTCCGCGATATCCGTGTCCAAGCAGAGCCTGCTCCTGGTCGACGGCGACCCCCGCAGCCTGCGGGTGCTCGAGGTCTCGCTCCGCAAGGCGGGCTTCAACGTCACCACCGCGATCAACGGCCGCGATGCGCTCGACAAGATCGCGCTCGCGCCGCCCGATCTCATCATCAGCGAGACGCAGCTCGAGGAGGTCGACGGCTTCGACTTCTGCCGGAAGATGAAGTCGAACCCGTCGTGGGGCGACATCCCGTTCGTCTTCCTCACCGCGTCGACCGAGATCGAGCACAAGATCCGCGGACTCGAGCTCGGCGTCGACGACTACCTGACCAAGCCGATCTACATCAAGGAGATCGTCACGCGCGTGCGCATCCTGCTGCAGAAGCGGCAGCGCGCGAAGATCGAGGAGAAGCGCGCCGACAAGACGCGCTTCGCGGGCCGCCTGTCCGACATGGCGGTCGTCGACCTGATCCAGACGATCGAGGTGAGCCGCAAGTCGGGCCTGATCCAGTTCGAGGGCGATCAGGGCAAGCAAGCCGCGATCTTCTTCCGCGACGGCAAGGTGATCGACGCCGAGACCGGCCCGCTCACCGCCGAGGACGCGGTCTATCGCCTGCTGACGTGGAACGACGGCAACTTCGAGGTCGTGTTCCGCACGGTCCGGCGTCGCGACGTGATCACGATGTCGACGCAGGGCCTGCTCATGGAAGGCATGCGCCGGCTCGACGAATGGGGGCGACTGCAGGAGCAGCTGCCGCCGCTCGATTCGCGCTTCGAGGTCGACGCGAAGGAGCTCGCGAGCCGACTCGGCGAGATCCCCGACGAGCACAACGCGATCCTCAAGCTGTTCGACGGCCGTCGCACCTTGATGGAGGTGATCGACGCGAGCGACTACGGCGATCTCGAGTGCCTCGAGGTGATCGCGAAGCTCTACTTCGAGGGGCTGCTGTCGGAGGTGCCGGGCACGCGCGCGCCGGAAGGCCCGAGCGGCGATTGGATCGCGGCCAAGCGGCTCGACGAGACGCCGGCCGAGGTGCCCGAGGCCGACGAAGGCCGCGACGTCGGCGTCGCCGCGACGGTCGCGCTCGACGAGCTCGACGAGCGCACGCCGCCGCCGGAAGATCGACCGCAACGTCGATCGAGCCGGATCGACATCGCGATCGCGATGGCCGACGTCGTCGAGTCGGAGGTGTCGGGGACCTCGCCCACCGAAACGATGACGGCCGCGATCACGCCGACCGCGCCGATGGGTATTCCCGATCCGATCGACGGCGCGCGCCACGCGGGCACGAACGACGACGACATGACGCCGTTGCCGCCGGGCCCGCTGCGCGACGCGGCGCCCGGCGCGATGATCCTCGACGAGATCGACGACTACGGCGGCGCGACGCCGTTGCCGCCGCCGCAGCCCTACCCCGATGAGGGCTCGGGGCCGAAGCGCGTGATCGGCTCGATGGGCGCCGATACGGCGACCGCGTTCGGCGAGGTCGCGGTCTCGCGCCCGCGCGGCGCGATGGAGGAAGACGAGACGCCGCCGCAGCGCGAGCTCGTCACGATCCAACCGCGTCGCGCGTCGCGCGAGATGCCGTCGGTCGAGATCGCGACCGATGCGCTCGATGAAGCCGCGCCGCCGCCGCCGCAAGAGGGGCCCGAGCCGGAGCAGCTGCCGCCGCGGATCGCGGAGCGCCGACACGCGATGAAGCCGACCGCGCCGCCGTGGCGCGCGCAGAGCGCGAAGCCCGAGCCGCGCAGCGCGACGCCGTCGCCGGTGCCACCGTTCCAGACCTCGGGTCCGGCGCGCTGGCCGATCTGGGCGGGCGCGATGGTGCTCGGCGTGGTCGGCGGATATCTGATCTTCGGGAGGCACGGCGCGCAGGGCGGGCACGAGGTCGCGACGGGCACGATCGATGCCGCGCCCGCGATCGCGAGCGGCACAGGCGGGGGAACCGCGTCGCAACCCGAGCCCGACGCGATGGAGATCGTCGTGACCTTGCCGGATGCGGCGATGCCGGCCGCGACCTTCGACGCCGCGCCGATCGCGAAGATCGTCGACGCGGGCGTGCCGGTCGCCGCGGTCGATGCGGGCGCGAAGATCTACGCCGAGATGCTCGACAAGGCGAAGGTCGCGCTCGAGGACGACGACCTCACGACCGCGCTCGAGCTCGTCGACAAGTCGCTCGCCGACAAGCACACCGCGCGCGCGTTCGTCGTCAAGGCCGACGTCTTGCGCCGCATGTCGAAGGTCGACGACGCGATCGCCGCGGCGGATCAGGCGATCGCGATGAGCAGCCGCTACGCCGCGGCGTGGTCGATGAAGGGCAAGATCTTGTGGGCGGTCCGGCGCTACGACGAAGCGCGCGCCGCGTACGAGACCTTCCTCTCGATCCAACCGACCGGCGGCGAGGCCGACCGCATCCGAGAGCTCTTGGCGACGCCGCAGTAGCGTGGTCGACTGGGGCCCCGATGCGAGTGCTCGGACTGGAGTCCAGCTGCGACGAGACCGCGGCCGCGGTCGTCGAGGACGGCGTGCGCGTGCTCGCCGACGTCGTCGCGTCGCAGAACGAGGTGCACGCGCCGTACGGCGGCGTGGTGCCCGAGCTCGCGTCGCGCGCGCACGTCGTCAACGTCGTGCCGGTCTTGCGCGGCGCGCTCGATCGCGCGGGCGTGTCGCTGGATGAGATCGACGCGGTCGCGGTGACGAACGGGCCGGGGCTCGTCGGTGCGCTCTTGGTCGCGATGCAAGCGGGCAAGGCCCTCGCGTGGGTGCGCGGGCTGCCGATGGTCGGCGTGCATCATCTCGAAGGCCACTTGTCGGCGGTGTTCCTCGAGCCGGATCCGCCGCCGATGCCGCACCTCGCGCTGATCGTCTCGGGCGGGCACACGTCGCTCGTGCGCGTCGACGATCACGGCGTGCTCGCGGAGCTGGGCGCGACGCGCGACGACGCGGCCGGCGAGGCCTTCGACAAGGGCGCGAAGCTGCTCGGGCTCGGATATCCGGGCGGCGCGGTGATCGATCGACTCGCGCAGGCGGGCGATCCGAAAGCGATCAAGTTCCCCCGCGCGATGACGGCGCCCGAGAGCGGCGACGACTTCTCGTTCAGCGGCTTGAAGACCGCGCTCCTCCATCACGTGCGCGCGCACGGCGTGCCGGACGGCGCCGCGCTCGATGATCTCTGTGCGAGCTATCAGGCCGCGATCGTCGAGGCGCTCGTGCGGAAGACGCGGCGCGCGGCGCGGCGCGAAGGGCTCGCGCACGTGCAGGTCTGCGGCGGCGTCGCGGCGAACTCGGCGTTGCGAGCGGCGCTGCGCGCAGCCGGAGACGAAGACGGCTTCAGGGTCTACGTGCCGCCGCCGGCGCGATGCACCGACAACGCCGCGATGATCGCCAGCGCGGGCTATTGGAAGCTCGCGCGGGGCGCGCGAGACGGCTTGGGCTTGAACGCGCGCGCGACGTGGCCGCTGCCGAGGCGCGCATGAGCTCGCCCGAAGACGCGTTCCTCGACGCCCGGAAGCTCCTCGAGAAGCACGGCCTGCGCGCGAAGAAGCATTTCGGCCAGAACTTCCTCGTCGCGGATCGCGTCTTCCGCGCGATCGTCGACGCCGCGGTCGCCGCCGACGACGATTGGATCGTCGAGATCGGCGCGGGGCTCGGCACGCTGACCGCGCGCCTGTGCGAGCGCGCGCACGAAGGCAAGATCATCGCGATCGAGCGCGACCCCGACATGGTCGCGGTCTTGAAAGCGGAGCTCGGCCATCTCGTCGACGCCGAGACGCTGCAGATCGAGGCGATGGACGCGATGCGCTACGACCTGCACATGGCCGCGCGCTGGCATGGCGCACCGATCGTGGTGTGCGGCAACCTGCCGTATCACGTCGCGTCGCAGCTGATCTTCAAGGCGCTCGACGCGCGCGCGGACGTCTCCAAGATCGTCGTGATGGTGCAGCGCGAGATGGCGGATCGCATCCTCGCGAAGCCCGACACCGACGCGTACGGCGCGATGACCGCGATGATCCAGATGTTCGCGGACGTCTCGATGGTCGCGAAGGTCGGCGCGGGCGCGTTCGTGCCGCCGCCGAAAGTCGACTCCGCGGTCGTGAAGATCACGCCGCTCGCGCAGCCGCGACACCCGATCGCCGACCAAGGACATTACAGTCGTGTGGTCCACGCGGCCTTCGGTCAGCGGCGCAAGACGTTGCGCAACGCGCTGCGCGCGGTGTTCGACGCCGCGATCGTCGACGCCGGGTTGCAGGCCACGCAGATCGACGGCCAGCGCCGCGGCGAGACGCTCACGCTCGCCGAGTTCGCCGCGCTCACCGGAGCGATCCATGCCTGAGCTGCCCGAGGTCGAGAGCGTCCGTCGATCGCTCGAGCCGCTGGTCGGCGCGACGTTCGCGAGCCTGTGGACCAGCGGCAAGCCGCTGCGGCTCAATCGTCCCGTGCCGAAGAAGCAGCTCGCGACGCTCGTCGGCCGCAGCGTGACCGCGTTGCGCCGCCACGGGAAGTACCTGCTCGTCGACACCGACGGACCGCATTCGCTCCTCGTGCATCTCGGAATGACCGGCAGCCTCCGCTTGTTCGGCGCGAACGCCGCGCGCGAGTCGCATACGCACGTCGTCTTCACGCTCGCCGACGGCCGCGAGCTCCGCTACGCCGATCCGCGCCGGTTCGGTCAGGTCGATCTCGTCGATCGCTTACACGAACGCGAGCATCCGTCGCTCGCCGTCCTCGGTCCGGATCCGTATGCGGCGAAGGTCGACGGCGCGTACCTGTTCGAGCGATCGCGCGGGCGCGCGACGACGCTCAAGTCGTTCCTGCTCGATCAGGCGAACCTCGCCGGCGTCGGCAACATCTATGCGGCGGAGGCGCTGTGGCGCGCGAAGCTGAAGCCGACGCGGCGCGCTCGTCGTTTGACCCTCGCCGAGGCCAACGCCTTGGCGAAAGCGGTGCGCGCGTCGTTCGACATGGCGATCCGTCGCGGCGGCACCACGTTCAGCGACTTCGTCGACGGATCGGGCCAGGCCGGCGAGAACGCGGACTATCTCGTCGTGTACGGACGCGCGGGCATGCCATGCAAGCGCTGCAAATCGCCGATCCGGCGCAGCGTGATCCAAGGCAGGGCAACCTATTTCTGTCCAACGTGTCAGGTCACCTAGGGATCTAGAAACCGCCGCACGGGCTGCCGCCACTGAAAGGACGCGCCCACGTGCGCGTTGGAAAAGGGGCCGACCGTGCTGGTTTGCGGGGAATCACGCGAACATGCAACGATAGGTGCTGCGGATAGCTGGGCGATGCTGCAGGACGATGCCGACGAAGATCTGATGGTCGCGTACCAGAAGGGAGAGGTACGCGCGTTCGAGATCTTGCTGCACCGTCACCGCAAGCCCGTCTTCAACTTCATCCTGCGATACGTCGGAGACAAGGAGACCGCGGAGGACCTCCTGCAGGAGACCTTCATGCGCGTCATCAAGGGCTCCGACGCCTACAAGCGGCAGGCGAAGTTCACGACGTGGCTTTACACCATCGCGAGGAACCTGTGCGTTGATCAAACCAGACGCCGCAAGCACAGGAAGCACGCCTCGCTCGACGCGCCGATGCAGGCCGCCGACGACAGCGGAACGTTGCTGGACGTCATCCCCTCGAGCGAAATGGCGAGCGACCGAAAGAGCGTGAACAAGGAGCTGCATGAAACCATGCAGCGCGCGATCGCTTCCTTGTCGGAGGATCAGCGCGAGGTCTTCTTGATGCGCGAGTTCCTCGACATGCCGTTCAAGCAGATCGCGGAGGTCGTCGGGGTTCCGGAGAACACGGTGAAGAGCCGCATGCGCTACGCGCTGGAGAAGCTGCGGCTCGAGCTCGACGAGTACAAGGATCTCGCCAAAGCACTGCCGTGAGCGACGTGGAGCGAAACGACGTGCTCGAGGTCCTCTACGGCGAGGACGGGGACGAGTCGCGGCTCGACGAGACGGGACGCGCGGAGCTGGCGAAGTGGCGCGAGCTGCGGGGCGTGATGCGTGAGGTCGGCGACGCTTCGATGAGCGAGCCGCCGGACACGATCGGGATCTTGATGGCGGCCGCGCGCGAGCGCGTGCCGGAGAAGCGCGGCCTGCTCGATCGGATGAAGGCGTGGCTCGGCGTGATGGTCGCGCATCCGGCGATGTCGGCGGCGGCGACGGTCGTGGTGGTCGCGGGCGTCGCGGGGGTGTTGTACGTGCGCGGCGCGGTGAAGAGCGACGTGAAGGAGCGCGCCGAGAAGGATCACGCGGGAGAGCAGACGGTGGCGGCGGGATCGGGATCGGGATCGGGATCGGCGGCGGGATCGGGATCGGCGGTCGTCGCGTACGGCGCCGAGATTCCCAAGAACGACATCGCGATCCCCGCGCCGGTGATCGACGAGCCGACCCCGGAGAAAGAGAAGATCAAGCCGCCGGAGGAGAAGGCGCCGGCGCGGCCTGCGCATCACGGGGCGCCTGCGCCGAAGCCGACGACGGGCAGCGCGAGCGGTCGCATGGGCGGCGACGTCGACGGCCTCGTCGCTGCGCAGCAAGACGAAGGTGAAGCGGTCACGGTCGACGATCGCGATGCCTCGAAGACGCCGGTGACGACCACGAAGACCCAGACGACGACGGAAGCGCCGCCGCCACCGCCGCCGCCACCCGCGCCCGCGGCCGATACGGCGGGCGCGCCCGCGCCGGAGCGCCGTCACGATCTCGATCCGGCGATCCTCACGCAGCAGGCGCGCGCGGCGGCGAAGAAGAAGGATTGCAAGACCGTCGAGCAGCTCGCGACGCGCGTGATCCAGCTCAACGAGGGCTACTACCGCGCGAACTTCGCGCCCGACACGACGATCCGCGCGAACTGCGACGCCGCTACTCGGAAGTGAGCTCGAGCGTCATCTGCGGGCCGGGCGGCCGCGTGTCGCCGATCAAGTCGCGCACGTACGGATGCGGCCACGAGTGGCGCGTCTCCGGCGGCAGCGCCTTGTAGCGCTCGACGTACGCGCGGATGAAGCGGCGCGTGCCGTCATTGACGTAGCCGCCGCCGATGATCACGCCGAACTCGTCGGTGAAGCGCGCGAGGATCGTTTCGATCTGCGTGTCGCGCTCGTGCTTCGCGATCACCGACGCGGCGGCGACCGCGGCGTGGCGGCTCTCGCCTTCGTCCCACGACTCGAAGCGCTCGTAGCGCGCGCACAAGGGCGCGAACATGCGCTTGCCGTCGGCGATGATGCGATCGCAGCGCGGGCCGGCGTCGATCAAGCGCGTCGCGATCTCGCGCTCGAGCAGGTTGAGCTCGCCGCGACACACGCGCGCGTCGATGCCCGCCGCGTCGATCACCTCGAGCTGCGCGTAGACGGCGAGCTCGCGCACGCGCGCGGCGAGATCGGCGCGCTTCGCCCGCGCGTCGGGGCCGGCGCCGTACGACTTCGAGTCGCGCAGGCCGGCGCGCGTCAGCTTCTGCGCGGCGCGGGTGTCGAGCGCGACCGCGGCGACGACCATCGGACCGATCGCAGGCCCGCGGCCCGCTTCGTCGATCCCGAGGGTGAGCCGCAGCGCGGGCATGTGCCCCGTTATCGCAGATGCGCAGCGACGGTGTCGAGGGCGCGCGCGACTCCCGTGTCGAGATCGAACGCGGCGACGTCGGCGACGCCGGCCCAGTGCGCGAGGCGTCGAGAGATGTCGGAGATCGCGGCCGCGCCGGCGCGCGCGAGCGGCGTCGCGATCTCGCGATCGAGATCCGGCCCGTTGCGGAGCAGCGCGTGGAAGACCGCGTCTTCGGCGAGCGCGACGCGCGGGAGATCTTCGGTGAAGAAGCGCTCGACGAAGCCGCCGACGAGGTAACCGCGCAGGTACGCGCGCGCGCGATCGAAGACCTGCGCGAGCACGAGGCGGGTGCGATCGGCGACGACCCGCGCGACGTCGGACGCGACCTCGGCGCCGAGCGCGGGCGTGAGCGCGGCGGCGGCGGCGTACGCGCCGGCGGTCGCGGTGGTGAGCGCGGTGGTGACGCGGCGGCGGCCGGCTTCGAGCGCGGACTCGTAGCCGGCGTCGAGGAGCGCGATCAGGTAGTCGCGATCGGCGGGCGTCGCGCTGTTCGATTGGAAGGGCAGGCGTCGCGGCTGGACGAGATCGAGGACCTCTCGTGCGGCTCTTCGATACAAAGATGTCGTCGCTTCGGCGAACGCGCGGCGCTCGGCGTCGACGGACTTGGTCGCGAGCTCGGCGGCGGCGCGATCGAGCTGCGCGGCCGCGTCGCGCGCGAGCTCCGCCGCGTGCGATGCGGCGATCCGGTCGCTGTCGATCGCGGTGCGCGCGCGCGCGACGACGTCGGAGAGGCGTCGCGCGCAGGCGGCGCGCTTGAGCTGGCGCGCGTGCGAGAAGAAGCGGTCTTCGAGCGCGGCGACCAGCGCGCTCCAGTTGCCGTCGTCGTTCTCGCCGGCGGTCTTGTGCGCGAGCGCCTTGCGCGCGGAGAACGGCACGACGCCTTCGATCAGCTCGCCGAGGGACTGCGTGATGTACGCGATCACCTCCCGCTCGTCGGATTCGCTCAGCTGATCGCGCTTGTTGAGGACGCCGAGCACGCGGCGGCCCTCGGCCTTGATCTTCTCGAGCGCGGCGCGCTCGCTCTTCTTGCCGCCTTGCCCCGCGGTGAAGACCCACACGACCGCGTCGGCGCGCGCGATGAAGGCGCGCGCGGTCTGCTCGTGCTCGGGCAGGATCGAGTTCAAGCCCGGCGTGTCGACGATCGCGATCTTCTCGAGCGACGGCAGCGGCAGGAGGATCTCGACGCGATCGATCGCGCGCGCGGCGTCGGGCGTGAGCGCGCGCAGGTGCGTGAAGAGCGCGTCCCACGCGAGCGTGAGCACCGCGCCGTCGCGCGTGACGATGCGGCCGCCTTGCTCGGCACCGAAGCGCACGACGTTGATCGTCGCGGTGGTCGGCGTGATGCCGGTCGGCGCGATGTCGGCGCCGATGAAGGCGTTGACGAACGACGACTTGCCCGACGAGAACTCGCCCATCACCGTGACGAGCAGCGGTTGATCGAGATCCGCGGTCGCGCGCGCGATGTCGCCGACGGACGAAGGCGCGATGCGCTCGAGGACGGTGGCGACCTGGCGGATGTCGGCGTCGGCGGGGATGTCGGCGCCGAAAGCCTTCGCGCGCGCCTCGACGAGGATCGCGCGCGCGCGATCGTGGTGCGGATCGACGCGGAGGGCGGCCTTGGCGGCGCGGGCCGCGGCGTCGGGATCGCCGTGCGCGAGCTCGACGCGCGCGAGCGCGAGGTGCGCTTCCGGATCGGGTGACGCGGCGTTGAGCGCGGGGGCGAGGAAGGAGCGGGCGGCGTCGGGTTGGCCGGCGTCGAGGCGCGCGAGCGCGAGGGCGACCAACGCGCGCGGATGATCGGGGACGAGCGCGAGCAGGTCGTGCGCGTAACGATTGGCGCGCGTCGTGTCGCCGGCGGAGAGCGCGGTGTCGAGCGCGCGAGACAAGATCGCGCCCTTCGACTCCGCGCCTTCGGCGCTCCGCTCAGGGCGAACGGTTTGCAATGCGCGGTCGAAGCTGTCGAGCGACGCGTGGTAGTTGCCGATCGCGCGGTGGGCTTCGGCGAGCTTCGCGTGGGTTTCGGCGCGGCGCGGATCGATCGCGAGCGCGGCGAGGTAGTGCGCGAGCGCGCCGGCGGGATCGCGCGAGCCGAGCGCGGCGTCGCCGAGGCCGCACGCGGCGGCGAGCGCGATGCGGCGGCCGGGCGGTGACTGATCGCTCTCGACCAGCGCGAGCGCGCGCGCGAAGTGCTGCGCCGCCAGCGCGGGGACCTGATCCGCGAGCGACAAGCGGCCGAGCGCGAGGAACGCGACCGCGGGCGGCGGATCCGCCTCGACCGCCTTGTCGAGGTGCTTGCGCGCTTCATCGGGATCCGCGTTGTCCTCGAGCATCGCCTCGCCGAGCGCGGCGCGCGCCTCGGCGTCGCCGGGCGCCTCGGCGACCGCCTTGCGCAGCTCGCGGATCGCCTTGTCGACGTCGCCGAGCTGACGCCACGCGAGCCCGAGCGTGCGATACGCCTCGGCGAGCAGCGATCGGTCGCCGGCCGCCTCTTGCACCGCGCGGCCGAGCACGGAGATCGATTCCTCGTAGGCGCCGGTCTCGTACAGCGCCTCGCCGAGCCCGCACAACGCGCTCGGATCTCCACCGCGCGATCGCAAGGCGCGCTCGAACGCGTCCTTCGCGCGCGCGGGCTCGTGGGTCGCGAGGCGCGCCGCGCCGAGGACGATCAACGCGTGGCCGTGCTCCGGCTTGTCGCGCAAGAGCGCTTCGATCACGTCGATCGCCGCGTACGGATCGCCGGCATCGACGAGCGCGCGCGCCTGCGTGACCTGATCGCGGTAGTCGTCGAGCAAGAGGTCATCGGCGAGATCGCCGAGCCGTCGCTCGATGCGCGACCAGAACGACATCAGTTGCCGACGTCTTCGTCGGGATCGATCGCGGACCAGATGCCGTCGCGCAGCTGCGTCAGCGCCGCGCGCGCGGCCGCGACCCGCGTGATCTGCTCCGACGTGCCGGCGCGCAGCGCGTCGACCTCGCCGCCCTTGTCCTTGCGATCGCTGATCGTGCGGTCGAGGATCTCGCTGATGCCCTTGTAGAGCGTGTTGCCGGCGGCGACGACGAACTCGCGCAAGCGCTTGGAGAAGTCGTCGATGCACTGATCGAAGTGCGGGCGCATCGCGCCCGCGGCGTTCAAGATCGCGGCGGGCACCTTCTCCTTCGCCTGCTGCCGGATGTCGCCCGCGACCTTCGACTTCAAGATGATCGCGAGCACCGGCGCGGCGAGCGTCAACAGTCCGCCCGCGAGCGTGTTGACGAACAAGAAGATCGTCGTGCCGAGCGCGCCGACCGCGTAGACGCCGACGTCGTACTTGAAGCTGTCGACGGAGATGTCGACCTTGGCGTCGTCCGGACCGAGACGATCGGCCAACGCCGCCGACGCGGCCGCGACGTTCTCGTTCGTGATCGCGATGACCTCTTCGGCGAGGTGCTCGAGCATCGCCGCGAGCTTCGCGCCCTCGAGCTCCGCCCACTCCTTGAACTTGTCCTCGATGAAGCCGGGCAGGAACTTCTTGATGTCGTCGGCGTCGACCGCGTCGAGCTGGGCGGGGATCGCGGCGACGAACGCGTGCGCGAACGCCTCGAGATCGAGCGCGATCTGGTTCTTGATGCTCGCGGCGTCGGCCTCGATCCGCACGTGCAGCTCGTCGAGCTTGCGCTTCGACGTGTCGAGCTGCTGGCGCACGACGCCGACGCGCTCCTCGAGCTCCGCCATCGAAAGGTCGTACGCGTGCATGCGCACGCCGAGGTTGTTCTCGAGGTACGCCGCGGTGCGCGCCGCGTCGGTGGCGGCGTTGTCGAGCAGCACGCGCGCGCGATCCTTCGCGAGGAAGCCCTCGAGGTGCTGGAGCAACGCCGGCATGCCGCTCGCCGGATCCTTGCGCGTCGCCCAGTCCTTCGCGGACAACGGGAAGATCGTCGGCTCGTGGACGAGCTTCGCGAGCCCGTCGCGCGCGTACGCGATCACGGCCGCTCGCTCGTCGCTGTTGAGCATGTCCATCTTGCCGAGGACGAACAGCATCCGATCGCGCGTGCCGTCCAAGACATGAGAGGAGAGGAACTCGCGCTCGCTCTCCTTCAACGCCTGGCCCGCGTCGAGCAGGAACAAGACCGCGTCGGCGCGCGGCACGTAGCCGTACGTCACCTCGGCGCGCTGCTCGTTCAGATCGTTCACGCCCGGGGTGTCGACGAGGACGACGTTGTTCTCGAGGATCGGCGACGGATATCCGATCTCGACGTAGCGCACGTCACCCGCGTGGCCGCCGGCGACCGTGACCCAGTCCTTCACTTCCTTCGCGTCGAGCTCGCGCGACGATCCGTCGTTCATCACGACCTTCGCGCGCACCTGCGGCGAGTACACGACGTGATTGAGCGCCGCCGTCGTCGGCGTGATGCCCGTCGGCAACAGCTCGGCGCCGAGCAGCGCGTTCACGAACGTCGACTTGCCGTGGTTGAACTCGCCCAAGACGACGAGATGGAAGCGCTCGTCTTCGATCTTCGGGATGCGCGACGCGCGGATGTCGCGCGCGAGCGTGTTCATGCCGACCGATTCGGCGACATCGGCGAGCTCGGCGTAGCGCGTGAGGATCGCGCGCTTGGCCTGCTTGTGGTGCTCGAGGAGGATCATGAGGGCCCCTAGAAGACGCTGACCAGCTCGCCGACCTTCTTGTCGACTTCTTCGGTGGAGATCTTGCCGGCGGGATCGCCGCCGGTGATCGACGCGTAGTACGCGCCGTCGGCGAACAGCTTCAGCGCCTGCACGCGCTTCGGCAGGTACGGGTGCGAGCGGAACAGCTCCGCGTAGCGGCCGATGCCCTTCTTGGTCTCGGGCAGGTCGCGCAGGTACTCGTCGAGCTTGAAGCTCGCGCCGGCTTCGAGCCCGAGCTCGAGCTTCACGAGCGCGCCGAGCGTGCCCTCGAGATCGCGGGTCGCGAGCAGCGCGGCGCGGTCGCACGTGATCTCCGCGCGACGCGACCACGCCTGCAGCGCCATGATCGCGGGCTGCACGATCCAGCGCACGAAGAAGATCGCGCCGTGGTTGAGATAGTGCAGCGCGGTCCCGTAGAGGACGTGATTGTTCTGGATGTGGCCCATCTCGTGGCCGAGGATCGCGGTGAGCTCGGTGTCGGACAGCACGTCCGCGAGCTGCGCGCCGAGCACGAGGTAGGTCGCGTCGTCGGTGCCGAGCGCGCGCGCCTTGATGTTCTGGCCGGCGGGCGCGACGTACACCGGCGGCACGCGGATGTTGAGCTTCTCGGCGGCGCGCTTCGCGGCCTCGGCGACGCGCGGGAACTGTTGATCGCTGACCTTCACGCTCGTGCCGAGGAGCTCGGCCTTGGCGGCGTCGCGCCAGAGCCGGGTCGTCGCCTCGAGCGCCATCGTCACCGGGCGCGCGGCGGCGAGCGTGCGCCGCACCTTCCGCTCACCCGAGTACGCGTACGCGGCGCCTTCGCGCGCGCGTTGCTCGACCTGTCCCCTGCGCGATGCGACGTAGCGCGCGAAGTCGAAGTCCACGCCGACGGTCATGCCCGAGTTATAGCACCGGGGGCGCCGTCGACCCGCCGCGGCGGCGGCAGAGCGCCATCGCGATGACGCCCAGCCCGACCGCGAGCCAGAGCGTCGCGAGGCGGGTGAGGATCGCGGCGGCGACCGCGGTGTCGTTGTCGACGCCGCGCGTGCTCTCGACGAGCAGGAGCGTCATCGCGCCCTCGGTGACGCCGAGCCCGCCGGGCAGGAACGACAGCGCGCCGGCGATCGTCGTCGCGGCATAGATCAAGGTCGCGAGGCCGAGCGGGACGCCGGTGCCGGGGAAGCCGCGCAGCACGAGGTAGAAGCCGATGCACTCGCACATCCACGCGGCGGCGCCGAGCGGCGTCGCCCACAAGAGGATCGCGGGGCGGTTGAGCGCGGCGACGCCGTCGTAGAGGCGCATCATCGGATCGCGGAACCTGTGCAGCTTGCCCGGCGTGACGAGCTCGATGATCCCGTGCGCGAGGCGCGGCCACGCGAGGACGATCAAGCCGAACACGACGACCGCGCTGCACGCGATCACGACGTTGACCGCGACGCCGTAGATCGCGACGCCGATCACCGCGAGGAGCAGCAGCGCGACCAGATCGCTCACGCGCTCGGCGACGACGACCGGCGCGGAGTCGACCGCGGGGATGCCGTGCATCGATCGCAGGAGATACGCCTTCACGAGCTCGCCGATCTTCCCCGGCGTGACCGCGAGCGCGAAGCCCGCGACGAAGACGAGCGCGCTCGATCCCGCCGGCACGATCAGGTGACGGTCGCGGAGGTACCACTGCCAGCGGAACCAGCGGATGACGTAGTTGCCGATCGCCAGCCCGGCGGCGGCGCCGAGCGCCCACCATTGGAACTGTTCGAGCTTCTCGCCGAGCTTGCCGACGTCGGACGCGAGCGAGATCACCGCGAACAGAACGGCGACCGCGACGACGAGGAGCAAGATGCCGCGCAAGCGGCGGGACATCCGCCGTCTTTACCACGACGGCGCGTTTCGATAGCCTGGCAGGCATGAGCAAGGGCCAGGCGGGCAAGACCATCCTCGTCGTCGATGACGATCCCGAGATCGTGACGATGCTGTCCCTGCGGCTCGGCAAGCGCGGCTACCGCGTCTTGACCGCGATCGACGGCAACGAGGCCCTCGACCACGCCAAGAAGCAGCATCCGGATCTCGTGATCCTCGACGTGATGATGCCGGGCAAGAACGGGTGGGAGGTCGCGCGCGCGATCCGCACCGACCCGACGACGGAGAAGATCAAGGTCGTGATGCTGACCGCGATCGGCGAGTCGGTGAACGAGATGACGTCACCGCTCTACGGCGCCGACGCGCACATCGACAAGCCGTTCGAGTTCGAGAAGCTCGAGCAGACGCTGTCGAAGCTGCTGGGCTGAGCTACTCGTCGTCGTCGCGCGGCTTCGGGCGCGCGTTGAGCAGCTGGTACGCCTTCTGGTAGTTCGGCGAGTCCGGCGCGACCATCTTCAAGATGCGGCGGAGCAGGCCCTTCGCGTCCTCGGGCTGCGACGGCATCAGCTTCTGCGCGGTCGCGAGGAACTCGCTGGCCTTCTTCTCGAGCGACGAGCGCACCTGCTGCACGAGCGACGACGAGCCCGAGCCGAAATCGGCGGCGGCGTCGGCCGCGCGCTTCGCCGATTCGTAGTTCGACTTCGCCATGTAGCTCGCGGCGGCTTTCGGCGCGAGGTCGGCGAGCTTCTCGCGGATCTCCGAGCCCTGCGCGCCGCCCGCACGGCGATCGGCGACCAGCGCGCGCGAGTACGCGGCGAACGCGTCGACCGGGCGCGACGCCGCGGCGGCGCCGGCGGCCATGGCTTGACCGACCGCTTCGTACTCGCCGGCGAGCGCGCGCAGCGGCACCGCGTCGTTGGGATCGACGCTGTCGGCGGCGGCGCGGAGCGTCGACGCGGCGGCCGCGAAGTCGCCGTCGGCGTACTGCTGCGCGGCCTTCTTCTTCGCGGCGAGCAGCGCCTTCGGCGTGCCCTTCGGCATCGCGTCGTCGCTCGTATCGGGCGGCGGCGCCTTCGGCCGCGTCTCGACGGTCGGGCGCGTGTTCGTGACCTTCGGTTGCGTCTTGGGCTTCGTCGTCGTCGCCGGCCGCGCGGGCGTGATCGCCGCGATCTTCGGCGCCTCGACCTTGGGCTTCGTCGTGGTCGTAGGCGTGGTCGTGGTCGTAGGCGTGGTCATTGACGGCGACGGCGACGTGGACGTGACCGTTGTCGTCGCCGCGGGCTTCGGCGCCGGCGGTGGCGTCGGTGCGGGCGGCGGCTTCGGCGCTTCGATCTTCACCGCCGGGCCGGGCACGGGCGCGGGCACCGGCGCGGGCACGGGTGCGGGCTCGACGACCGGCGCGGGCATCGGCACCGGCACCACGACCGTCTTCACTTCGGTCTGCTGCGGCGTGACGACCTGCTGCGCGGCCGCGCTCGCGACCTGCGGCGCATCCTTGCTCGTCAGCTTCGCGATGATCCCGATCGCGAGCACGCCTCCCACGATCCCCGCGACCCACGCGTACTTCTTCGCGCGCGACATCGCGTCGGTCGCGAACGGATACGCGACCGCGCCGTGGAACGAGCGCGGCTCCACGCGCGAGGTCGTCGTCAGGTGACGCCCGGTGAGCTGGCTCTGCGGGATCGCGCTGTCGATCACCGACGACGGACGCACGATCGGGCGCGCCTGCGATTCGCTCGCGCCCGGCGGGATCGCGGGCAGCACGAGCCGCTCGCCCGATGACATCGGCGGCTGCGTCGACGACGGCGTGCGCATGCGCGCGGCCGGCGTGGGCGGCGGCGGTTGCGACGTGCGCTTCGATCGCGAGGCCGGCGCGGGCAGCTCGGCTTCGATCGATCCCGCGCGCGCCTTCTGGATCGGCACGGTGACCACCGCGTTGGAGCCGCTCTGCGCGGCGGGCGACTGCCGCAGGCTGCGACCCGCGACCGTCGAGGCCTCGTCGTCGTCGCCGCCCTGTCCCCATCCCAGCTGCTGCGACGGCTGCGGCGCGCCCGGGTGCTCGAAGCGGAAGACCGTGTTCCCGATCTCGACGCGATCGCCCTGGTGCAGCCGGCACGATCCGTCTTCGATGCGATCGTTGACCAGCGTGCCGTTGCCCGATCCGCGATCGCGCATCACCCAGTACTCGCCGTCGAAGCTGAGATCGAGGTGCTTGCGCGAGACCGCGATGTCGGTGAGGACGACGTCGTTGTCGATGGCGCGCCCGACGGTGAGCGCGCGAGACGCGTCCAACGCGAACTCGCGGCCCGTGTCATTGCCCGCGATCACGACGAGCTTCGCGCCGGGAAGCTTCGGGGCGGCAGGTTTCGGCAACGGCGGGACGAGCGAAAGCGGCGGCAGTGGGCGCGCTTGATCCTCGACGGTCGGCTCGTCGACGGTCGAGTGCCCGGTGTCGCCGCGCGATCCGGTCGTGTCGATCGATCCGCCGTCGTCGACGGACGTGCCGGCCTCGTCCCAACCATCGTCCGGGTTCGCCTGTTGTCTAGGCGGTCCGGGATCGATCGTGGTGCGCTCCTCCTCGTCTCCTACGGGAGGTGCGGCGTTCTTGCCCGGGATCACATGGAGTGACACCGGCGCGAAGCCGCTCTGCGTGGGCCGGCGAGCCACAACATAATTCTACGGGCCCCGCGAAAGCGGATCAACGCAGGTTCATCGTTGTCCTACCTCGACACCGATGTCCCACTCGGCGACCATCAGGCCCATGCAGTTGGAGACGATCGACCTCCGCCCGACGAAGATCGTCGGAATCGGCGTGAACTACCGCGCGCACGCCGTCGAGATGGGGAAAGGGCTGCCCAGCGAGCCGCTGATGTTCTTGAAGCCGCCGAGCGCGCTCTTGGCGCCCGGCGACGCGATCCGGCGCCCCGGCGGTTACGCGCGCGTCGACTACGAAGGCGAGCTCGGCGTCGTGATCGCGAAGCGCACGAGCGGCATCTCGCGCGAGCGCGCGCTCGAGTGCGTGCTCGGCTACTGCTGCGTGAACGACGTGACCGTGCGCGAGCTGCAGGCGAAAGACGGCCAGTGGGCGCGCGCGAAGGGCTTCGATACGTTCTGTCCGATCGGCCCGCGCGTGGTGCCCGGGCTCGATCCGCGCGACCTGCGGATCACGACGCGCGTCAACGGCGTGGTGAAGCAGGACTCTCGCACGAGCGATCTGATCTTCGACGTGCCGGCGCTGATCGCGTTCGTGAGCGCGCACATGACGCTCGAGCCGCACGACATCATCTCGACGGGCACGCCGGCCGGCGTCGGCAACCTCGCCGTCGGAGATGTCTGCGAGATCGAGATCGAGGGCATCGGCATCCTGCGGAACGGGGTCGTCGAGAGATGATCGTCCTCGGGCTCGGCGGCAACGTCGGCGGCGACGAGCACGTGCTCGCGCGCATGCGTCGCGTCGCCGAGTCGCTCGGCAGCTGGGGGCGCGTGCGCGCGTCGCGCGTGTATCGGACCGGGCCCGTCGGTGGACCGCAGCAGCTGGACTTCTTGAACGCCGCCCTCGCGATCGAAGCGTCGCCCGAGCCGACGCCGCGCGAGCTCATCGACACCGTGCAGGAGCTCGAGCGATTGTGCGGTCGCGATCGATCCGCCGAGGTCCGCTGGGGCCCGCGCGCGATCGACATCGACGTGCTGCTCTGGGGCGCGCGCGTGATCGATCGCGAAGGCCCGCCGCGCCTGCGCGTCCCGCACGAGCACCTCGCGACCCGCCGCTTCGCGCTCGCGCCTGTGATCGATCTCATGGGCGAGGACTTCGTCGTCCCGGGCGATCGCCGCACCTTGCGCGCCCTCTACGAGGCGACCGCCGGCCAGCGGGTCGACCTCACCGATTTTCGCCTCGACATTCCCTCCCAGGGGTAGGCTGGAGACGTGATGGAGCTGGGAGGAAATCATGTCGAAGGAGAAGGACGATCTTTCACGCACTGATCTGAGGTGGATGTGGCTCGCGATCACGCTCGCCGGTGGAGCGATCGCGACGTACTGGCTCTCCACCGGTGGCGAGCTCTACCGCTCCGACGAGAGCGGAGGAGTCGCAGGCGCCGCGGCGACGACCGCGCGCTTCGCGGTGCTGCTCGCGCTGGGAGCTGCCGCCGTGGACTTGGTCGGCATGCTCGCGGCGTCGCGCACGCACTACGTGCCCGGCGGCGTGAGCCTCGTGTGCTCGGTCGCGGCGGTCGGCGCGCTGCTCGCGTCGGTGGTGCACGCGAACGCCGCCGCCGACATGTTCGGCTACGAGCGCGATCCGATGATGCCGCTCGCGCTCGGCGCGATGGTCGCGCTCGCGATCGGCGGGCTCGGCCTGTGGTTCGACGCGCGCGCGGAGCACCGGCGCGCGGTGATCGCGCTCGCGCGGATCGAGCACGACATCCACGCGGCCGATCACGACCTCATGTAGCTGGACCGGCGGTCCAGGCCAGGTCCAGCGCGACCTCGGGTTCTCGCGTGCTTGCGCTGGGCACGCATGTTGAAACGTCGCCGCCCGATGCGTGCTGATCATCGAGGGTGGTGGACCGCGGCGCTGGCGATCGTCGTGACGACGTGGGTGACCGGTGTCGCCTGCGGCCTCGGGTTCTTCGACGAGCCCGGCGGCGCCGTGTTCGCGCGGATCGCCTTCCTCCGCGCGCAGCCCGACGTGGCGTTCGCCGAGCAGGTCGCGATCTGGTCGATGATCGTCGCCGCGATCGCGATCGTCGCGCACCTGATCGCCGCGGTCGCTTTGCAGCCCGCCCGGATCACGCCGCTCGCGACCTCGGCGATCACCACGCTCGTCGGGATCGCGATGGTCCCGGCGTGGGCCGTGTACACCGTCGGGATGGGGCGCTGCCCCGAGGTCCGGCTGACCCCGTGGTTCTTCGTGATCGCGTCCTCGAGCGTGGTCGTCGTCGTGTGCGGCGGCGTCCTGTGGAACATCGCGCTCCACGATCGGCGACGGGCGCAGATCGAGCGCGTCCTAGGTCGCGGGCGACCACCAGCGGCGTACCTGCTCGATCGCTGAGGTCCGCGGCAGGTTCGGCGGCAAGGTCGCGATGAAGACGCGGCCGTAGCTGCGCGTGACGATGCGCGGGTCGAGGACCGCGACGATGCCGCGGTCGTCGCGGCGTCGGATCAAGCGGCCGAAGCCCTGCTTGAGCGCGATCGCCGCGTCGGGCAGCTGGACCTCGTCGAAGGGCTCGCCGCCCTGCTGTTGCACGTGCTGCATGCGCGCGGCGACCAGCGGATCGACGGGCGGCGCGAACGGGAGACGATCGATGATCACGAGCGAGAGCGCGTCGCCGGGGACGTCGACGCCTTCCCAGAAGGAGCCGGTGCCGAGCAGCACGCTGCCCGGCGTGTCGCGGAAGCGCGTGATCAGCGACGCGCGCGGCTCGATGCCTTGCACGAGCAGCGGGTAGGGGAGCTTGGCGTTCGCGAGCCGGGTCGCGGCGTCGCGCAGCGCGCGGTGCGAGGTGAACAGGCAGAACGCGCGGCCGCCCGTGATCGCGAGCAGCTCGGCGATGCGGGTTGCGGCACTTTGTGAGAAGGCATCGTCGGCGGGCTCGGGCAGATCGCGCGGGACGTAGAGCATCGCTTGCTTCGCGTAGTCGAACGGCGACGCGACCGAGAGCTCGTCGACCTCTTCGCGTTGCAAGCCGAGGCGCTGGCGCGTGAACGCGAAGGCGCCGCTGACGGTCAAGGTCGCGCTGGTGAAGAGCGCGGTCGGTCCGCCGTGCACGACGTGGCGGCGGATCAAGTCGGCGACCTGGATCGGCGACGCGCACAAGAACGTGCCGGACGAGCGCAGCTCGCCCCAGTAGACGTGGCGATTCGATCGCTGCTCGGCGAGCTCCGCGAGATCGTCGCGGAAGTTGCGCGCGCGGCGGGCGAGGGCGGCGAGTTGCTCGCGGGCGGCGAGCTCGTCGTCGGTCTCGGCGCCGTCGAGCGGCGGCGGCTGCGATTCGTGATCGGCGTGTTGCGCGAGATCTTCGAGCGCCGAGTCGAGCCGGAACCACGCCTCTTGCAGCTCGCGCACGGTGAGGAGATCCGGCGGGACCGTGACGCGGCCGTCGCCCGCGCCGAGGCGGAGCAGCGCGTCGCGCACGCGCGCGAACAGCCCGGCCGCGGCGCGCTCGACGGCGAGCACCGCGCCTTC